>NZ_KV440953.1:3061791-3081791 GCF_001636425.1 Heyndrickxia acidicola | reverse complement strand
ACTTTATAAAATAGGCTATGATGCTCGTGCACGAGTGCTTGCTGTTTATGGAGGACAGGATATCCAACGCCAAATCAAAGCATTAAAGAAAAACCCGCATATTATAGTTGGTACCCCTGGACGTATCTTAGACCACATTAAACGCCGTACCCTTAAGTTGGATAAAGTCCAAACATTAATATTAGATGAAGCGGACGAAATGCTGAACATGGGCTTTATTGACGATATTGAGGCTATTCTTTCAAGTGTTCCTGAAGAGCGTCAAACATTGCTTTTCTCAGCAACAATGCCGGACCCTATTCGCAGAATCGCTGAGAGATTCATGAAAAATCCAGAACTAGTACGCGTTAAGGCAAAAGAAATGACTGTTCCTTTGATTGAGCAATATTACGTTAAAGTTCATGAAAGAGAGAAGTTTGACGTTCTATCCAGATTAATTGATGTTCAGTCTCCAGAACTTGCCATTGTGTTCGGAAGAACCAAGAGAAGGGTTGACGAACTAGCAAATGCGCTGAATCTTCGAGGATATATGGCAGAAGGAATCCACGGTGATCTTAGCCAGGCTAAACGCCTTTCTGTCCTTCGTAAATTCAAAGAAGGAAAAGTGGATGTACTTGTTGCAACAGATGTAGCAGCACGTGGATTGGATATTTCGGGTGTTACACATGTATATAACTACGATATTCCACAGGATCCAGAAAGCTATGTTCACCGTATTGGAAGAACCGGCCGTGCTGGTAAAGAAGGTATGGCCATTACATTTGTCAGCCCTCGTGAAATGGGTTACCTAAAGATTGTTGAGCAAACAACCAAGAAGAGAATGAACCCAATGCGTCCGCCAACATGGGATGAAGCGTTTGAAGGACAACAGCGTTTATCCATGGAACGTATTAGTGAGACGGTAAAAGAAGGCAATTTAGAAGAGTATATGACAGTAGCGAAAGAGCTTCTTAGTGAACATGACCCAGTAGAAGTAACAGCAGCTGTTCTAAAACTTCTTACTAAAGAACCGGACAAAACAGCAGTCCACATTACGGAGGAAAGACCACTTCCTATGAAAAAGGATAGAGACAATAATCAAAAGTCTTATTCCAGAAGAGGGAAGTCATCCTCAAATAGTCATAGCCATAATTATTCAAACCGTAAACCAAGAAGATCTGGAAAAAGATCAGAAGGATATAACAAGTAAAATATTACTCAGCCCAAGTTTTTAATTAAAAAATAACATTAAACTGGTAACGGGGCCAAAAAAGAGTAAGCGATCAGCTGAATGATTTAGAAATGTTGACGCGATATTTCATTTTATACAAAAAATCGATGTATGCAGTAAAAGCAAGCGGATGAACCGTTTGCTTTTATTTTTGTTTAATCGAAACAAAATTAGGAGTTACAACGTATGTGTGAATAAAAAGAGCAGTCAGGGCAGAAGGAAGGGGAAACTGGAAGAATGGAGGAAGAGGATGTCTAATGATAAAACGACTGTAACCCATTTCAGCACCTTCACATTTTTTAAGACAGTTGAAGGAACGCATACCTGCCCTGATTATCGACTTTATATGCTACATAGAGGACACAGCAAATTTTGGAGTGGTAAATGTCCTTTAATGGCTATAGTTGCCCTTAATGTTATTACTTTGTTCTTTGGGATTTGTCAGGTGGTATCGGCTTACAAATAGGCTGGAGGAAGGGCAGATGCGCATAGAACATGGCGGCATTAAATTTTGAAAAGGAGAATACAGCCTTTGTCTATCATTGGTTTCACTTCACCCGATTCATTAAGTTAAAATAAACTTAGATGGGTCGCGACTTCCGATAATCCAGCCTATTGCAAATCCAGTCAGAAAGCCAAACACATGGGCAGCCATATTAATGTGGGATTGAAAAATTATGATGGCAGGTGCGATGGTTATCAGAGTGATTATGATCTCTTTCAATCGAAACGAAATAATATTCTTTTGTATAAAAACGGCTGCTAAATAAATGCCTGTCAATCCAAAAACGGCACCGCTTGAGCCCGCATGGAAATAGGAGGCAGGCATGATTAGAAAGGTTGCGGCATTTCCGGAAAATCCACATACTAGAAAGCAGAGGACAAATTTAAATTTTCCAAGAGCTTTCTCAGCAAATGGTCCAAAAATAAAGATAGATAAAGAATTAAACAGTAAATGAAAAATATTTGTATGAAGAAAAATTGGCGTCAATAGCCGCCAATACTCTCCTTTTCCAATATATAAATTAATGCCTGCCATTTTTTCAATGATCATATCATGTGGAGTGATTGGCAATTGAAGTATTATATAGAAAAAGATCTGCAGACTAATAAAAAAGGCAGAAGCCGGAAACCATTTAAAAAAGCTGGAGATATTTTCAACACGAACCAGCATGTATTGACTCCTTTCAATGAAATACGTTTTTAAGAGTGCATGTACATATAGTATGCATGCAGAAATAAGGATAGAAGGTGCAGCCATGATAAAAGGAATCGGAATCGATATAATAGAAATCAGCAGGATAGAAGAAATGATTAAAAAACAAGGGAAATTCCCTGAAAGAATTCTTACATCGAATGAACTGGATCTTTTCCAAACTTTTAGCGGAAAACGACAGGCTGAATTCTTAGCAGGCAGATATGCAGCAAAAGAGGCTTTTTCGAAAGCATATGGAACGGGAATCGGGAGCGCCCTATCTTTTCAAGATATGGAGATAATGGCCGATAAATTAGGAAAACCATTTTTTAGTAGTCCGGATATGAGAGGCATTCATTTATCCATTACTCATAGCAGGGAATATGCTGCAGCCCAAGTTATTATAGAAGAATAAATCATTTTAAATACACCCTTTTTGAAATGCCTATCCCCTGAGCATAATTTAAAAGGTTGTCTCATATATTCATAGTGCAAAGGAGAGACAAGGCGTAAATAAACATTTCTTTTTGTTTCTTTTTATCTGGGATAAATGTATGATTCTTTTATCTTAAGGCTCTGTTACATTTTTATTTTGAAAACTGCTCGTTTCTTAGCTCATTTTACAGTAAGGAAAGGAGAGCAAACTTGTTTTCTTTTGTTTCATTCTTTTACTGTAAACTTTCACCTGAAATGAAAGGCCTGTAAAACGGCCGTTTCACCCAAATGAGCTAAAAAACAACAGGTTCCTTTAACAAGCCTGAAAGTAAAAGAATCATTCAATAATCATAGATAAAAGGTTAGCCTTCCTCTTTCCGATCACGTTAAATGAGACAATAAAGGGGTTGGAAAAATGAAAAGAAAGTTGTCAATACTGATTATGGCCATTGCCGTCACTCTTGCATTATCTGCATGCGGAACAAAAACGCAGAAGGAAGTTGTAAATGATTTAAACAGTAAGCTCTCAAATTTAAAAGGGTATAAAGCAAAAGCAAATATGACACTCCAGGTTGGAAATGAACCTCAGAAATACGAGATTGATGTCTGGCATAATAAGCCGGATTATTACAAAGTAAACCTGAAAAATGGACAAAAGGATCAAAGCCAAATGATCCTGCGAAACAAAGAAGGAGTCTTTGTACTAACTCCGGCATTAAATAAAAGCTACAAATTTCAAAGTGAATGGCCAAAAAACAGCAGTCAGGCATACCTTTATGAATCACTGGTAAAGGACATCCTGGATGATCACAATGCAAAGTTTAAAGCAACAAAAGATGAATACGTATTCGAGACCAAAACAAGATATCAAAATAATAAAATGCTTCCTTACGAGGAGATTGCATTTAATAAAAAGACTCTTGCCCCTGTAAGTGTAAAGGTTATGGATACAGACCGAAATGTCTTGGTGAAAGTTGACTTCACAAAGGTTGAATTCAATGCGAAATTTGATAATAACGCCTTTGACACTAAAAAGAGCATGACCAGTGCAAATCTGGAGGTCCCAGTTTCAGGTAAACCAAGCAGCAATGGTCTCTCGGTGAAATATCCGACATCCAAAATAGATAATTTGAGCCTTATTGATGAAGAAGAGCTCAATACCGCAACCGGCAAGCGTGCAGTTCTTACTTATACTGGTAAAAATAAATCCTATACTCTTATTGAAGAACAAGCAGAAGCTGATCGGACGGCCGCTGTGGATGCAACGCCGGTAAATGGAGATGTCGCAGATCTGGGCTTTACGTTTGGGGAGATGACAGATCACTCTTTATCCTGGACGCAAAATGGGGTTGATTATATGATTGCTTCCAAGGATCTTACAAAAAATGAAATGATTGAAATAGCCAGCTCAGTGCAAGAGGAACCAGTTAAATAAGTAGGGTATACAGGCTCTCTGTTGAGGAAGCCTGTTTTTTTTGTTAAATATTCTCTGTCTAGCTCCAGCGCCTATCGGCGTACGAATTTCTCCGTCTTCTCCCTGCGATAAGTCAGCATTAGCAGCTCGTGAAAGGCCTCGATGTGCTTCCTTTATCTCAGTCGAAGACTCTGAAATCCGTACGCCGATGAACGAGACGCTTGCGCTTTTCTTTTTTGGTTATATTATTAGGTATAAGCCATTTGAATAAAAAGCACCCTGCATAGTTACAGGAATCTGAATATTTTTTTCTTGATTTTCAAATGACCATATGAGAACGTAGTTACAGTCTTTATTTATGGGACTGGGCCTGTTTTTTTATGGTCATGATTGGTGCTTTTATAGAGGATAAAGAAATCCTTTCCCTAGTAATAAAAGGACAGAGTCAAAAACAATTTTTTACTCATTCAAGGAAGTGAACATGTTGGATAAGAATATGCCATATTATAGAGATACGTGGGTGGAAATACAACTTGATCATTTAGATCATAATATACGTTCTATGAGTGAACGACTGTCAGCGGACACGGCTATTTTTGCCGTAGTAAAAGCTAATGCCTATGGACATGGTTATGCACAAATAGCCAGAGAAGCTCTTAATTCCGGTGCAAATGCTCTTTGTGTTGCATTTTTGGATGAAGGAATTCATTTAAGGAAAAAAGGGTTAAAGGCCCCAATTCTTGTACTGGGAGCGAGCAGACCGGAAGATGCAAAGCTGGCGGCCGAATATGATATTTCTCTCACGGTTTTCCAAGAGGATTGGCTCGAAGAAGCAATGAAGTTTATCGGGCAGGGTGCACGCTTAAAAATTCATGTAAAGTGCGACACCGGAATGGGAAGGATTGGGATAAGGGATTTAGGTGAATTAAAAGGAATAGAAAAGAAGCTTAAAAATAACGACTGCTTCCTGTTTGAGGGATTGTTCACACACTTTGCGACAGCAGATGAACTAGATCAATCTTTGTTTAATGTTCAGCTAAACAAATTTAACGATTATGTCCATTCATTGGAAACAAAACCTGTTTATATTCATTGTGCAAATAGTGCCGCAGCAATGCTGCATAACCAAAAAAATTTTAATGCTATTCGTTTTGGCATAGCCATGTATGGATTGTCGCCATCACCGGAAATCAAGCCGTATTTGCCATTTGAATTAAAAGAGGTTTTCTCGCTGCACACAAAAATAGTAAATGTTAAGAAAGTTCATCCTGGCGATACCGTCAGTTACGGTGCTACCTATACGGCAGAGCAGGAAGAGTGGATTGCCACTATACCGATTGGATATGCTGATGGCTGGATTCGGAAGCTGCAGGGCCAGGAAGTACTTGTAAACGGTAAGCGTGCTCAAATAGTAGGAAGAGTATGTATGGATCAGTGTATGATTAGAATACCTGAATATAGTCCAATTGGTACTAAGGTTACTCTTATTGGCAGCCAAGAAAACGAAAGAATTACAATTGATGATATTGCTGTAAAGCTGGAAACCATCAATTATGAAATACCGTGCTTAATATCCGCGAGGGTTCCGAGGGTTTATGTTAAAGATAATAGCATTGTCGAAGTGTATAATCCTATCCTGGAAACCTTCTAGAATTTTTTACAAGCAGCCTCATAAATAATTGAAAAGGTTATTCAATACTATTTAATTTAAATAAAATTGTTATAAATAAAGGTATTTAAAAGAAATATGCATAAATGGCAGTTTTTTTGGCCGATAATACTATGGAATGATTAAATCTTCTTTGCATATAGTTAATTTGGTGGTATTATTAATGTGGTTATATATACGATACGGTGTGTAGTGATTGGTGGAGGTGTAGTTTGTGTCTGAATCCAGCGCAACAAAAGAAATATTAATTCGATTACCGCAGCAGCTATTATCAGAACTTGATGGATTTGCTGAGCTAGAAAATATGAACCGCAACGAGTTTATTTATCGTGCTACTAAAATGTATCTTCGTGAGAGAAAGAAACGACAAATTCGTGAGTCAATGAGACGCGGTTACATGGAAATGGCTAAAATTAATTTAGCGATAGCATCAGAAGCGATTCAGGCAGAATACGAAGCAGAACATACAGTTGAACGCTTAGTAAGCGGAGGTTAATACTTTGATTGTTAAGCGTGGTGACGTGTACTTTGCTGACCTATCCCCAGTTGTCGGTTCTGAACAAGGCGGTGTTCGTCCAGTATTAGTACTTCAAAACGACATTGGGAATCGGTTTAGTCCCACTGTAATAGTTGCTGCTATCACAGCGCAAATCCAAAAAGCAAAATTGCCTACACATGTTGAAATTGATGCAAAGCGGTACGGCTTTGAACGTGATTCTGTAATTTTACTTGAACAAATACGTACAATTGATAAACAACGCTTAACGGATAAAATAACGCATCTAGATGAAGAAATGATGGAAAAAGTTGATGAAGCCTTACAAATTAGTTTGGGCCTTATCGAATTTTAATGCGCTCTATTAAAGAGCGTTTTTTTTTTATAAGATAGGAAAGAATAAAATTTTTTATTAAATAACCAGTGCCTGTAGGCCGGCGAATTTCTTTTAGATGGACATGAAAGTTAAGGATTAGGGTCATTATTTTTCTGTGAAGATAAATTTTACAGTTAAAAATAGACTTTTCCTATGATAAAGTTTTATTGTAGAAGTAAAAATATACGACTTGAATTCACTAATCATTTAATAAGGTGCTTTCGTTATCCTGCGGGAGAGGAAATGTTAAATGCGTAGGTAAATATACCTATTTTTCCGGATGTGCAGGTCGATAAATTTATCTAAGTATAATAAATTTGATAAGATGTTGATAGATATGTAGAACGAATTATTTTGAATAAACTGAATGTATTAGGCTTATAAATGTTTTTCTTATTAACATTTGCGAGATGGGTGGTCCAGGAAAAATAAGAGATAGGAGAAGGTATTGTGTATAAATACATTTCTAATTATATTCCAAGTCACAAAGATGAAATATTAGACAAGTGGATTCAAAGAATGAAGGAAGAAGGAGATGAAAGAGTCTCCAAGATTGTATCTGATCAAGTCTATATTAAAACAAGTTCTGAGTTTGTAGACGTTATTCTTTCTCGATTAACAGATTCCAACCGCGAATATGAAGAAAAACTTGAGGGATTTGCTGAAGGAATAGTACGGCTGGGCTGGCCGCTTTCTTTTGTTACTTCCGGTTTAAGCACTTTGGGACGGATTGTTTTTGAGGGGATCTCAAACGATGAGAGTATTACACCTGATGAAAGATTAGAGGTTTTCTCTGTTTATCATAACTGGATGGAGCCAATGCTGAATGAAATAATTGATGCCTATACGTCAACTTGGGAAAGAACCGTATCATTGCAGAAAATAGCTCTTCAGGAGCTTTCGACCCCATTGATACCTGTTTTTGAAAAAATTTCTGTCTTGCCGCTTGTTGGTACCATTGACACGGAAAGAGCTAAACTTATCATGGAAAACCTGCTGAGCGGAGTTGTTAAACACCGTGCAGATGTGGTCCTTATTGATATAACCGGTGTCCCGGTAGTAGATACCATGGTTGCCCACCATATTATTCAAGCGGCGGACGCAGTACGTCTTGTTGGTTCAAAATGCATGCTGGTGGGAATTCGCCCGGAAATTGCTCAAACCATTGTAAATTTAGGAATTGATCTTAATCTAATTATAACGACGAGTACTTTACGTAAGGGTATAGAGAAAGCATTAGAAATGACAAATAGACAAATTATTCAATTGGAGGGTCTAAATTGAGAATACCAATTTTAAAACTTCATGATACCCTGCTCATTTCCATCCAATGGGAGCTGGATGATAATACAGCACTTGAATTCCAAGAGGACTTACTTCATAAAATTCATGAAACAAGTGCCAGAGGAGTTGTAATTGATATTACTTCTATTGATTTCATTGATTCCTTTATAGCAAAAGTCCTTGGAGATGTGATTAATATGTCCAAGCTCATGGGCGCTAAAGTAGTCATTACGGGGATACAGCCTGCTGTAGCAATCACTTTAATTGAACTGGGTATTCGTCTTGAAGATGTTCTAACGGCATTAGACTTAGAAAATGGCTTGGAGAAACTACAACAGGAACTGGGGGATTAACTTATGGATGTCCAATCCTGCGTAAAGATTTTAAATGAGTGGGACATCGTTGCGGTCCGCCAACTCGGTCGTAACGTGGCGAAAGAGCTTAACTTTGGAACGGTTGACCAAGCTCGAATCACGACAGCCATAAGTGAACTAGCTCGCAACATTTTCTTATATGCCGGTCAAGGGCAGGTTCATATTGAAAAGGTATATGAACATGGAAAGTGGGGCTTGAGGATTATCGCCGAAGATAATGGTCCCGGTATTCAAGATATTCGGAAAGTAATGGAGGACGGATTTTCAACCTCTGGAGGACTGGGAGCCGGCCTTCCGGGTGTAAAGCGCCTTATGGATGACTTTGATATAGAGTCTACTCCTAATAAGGGAACGGTCGTTACTGCCACAAAATGGCTTCGTTAGGAGGAGTTAGTATGGATTTTCGGGAAACGATGGATCTAAAGTACAGAGAGATACTTGATAGCTATCTAAGAGAACAGAATGAACAGATTTTATATCAAGGTCAGAAATATAGCCGTAAATTAATTGAACATCGAATCTCACCTGAAGAAATAATTAGCCTTCACCGTTCAATCATCGCTGAAATAGAACCCGATATGCCTGATAATATTATCAATTCTTTTGACGTTTTATTAGAGGTTATGATGGGGTATGGGCTGGCATACAGAGAGCATCAGAGCCTAAGGACAAAACAACAAGAATTAAACAATGAAATTGAGATTGCCGCAAGCATGCAGCAAACACTCTTGGGCACGACGATTCCTGTCATCGATTCTGTTGACATTGGAGCCATCAGTGTACCTGCAAAGCATATGAACGGGGATTATTATCATTTTGTAGAAGATGAGAATAACTGTCTGGGTGTGGCAATTGCAGATGTAATCGGAAAGGGAATCCCTGCTGCATTATGTATGTCTATGATTAAATATGCCATGGATAGCCTTCCTGAGCACAGGCATCAGCCTAATATAATACTTGAAAGCCTAAATCGGGTTGTTGAGCAAAACGTCGATCCGAGTATGTTCATTACAATGTTTTACGGAATGTACGATACCATCAATCATATGTTCCGGTATGCATCTGCCGGACATGAACCGGGCTTTTTCTTTGAAGCAAAAACTGGAAGTTTCAGTGATTTGAATGCAAAAGGCCTTCTTTTGGGAATAGATAAGAAGACAAAGTACCGCCAATATGAAAAGCCTGTTGAAATTGGTGATTTTATTGTCCTTCTATCGGATGGTGTTACGGAATGCAGGACTACAGACGGCTTTATTGAAAGAGAAACACTGATTTCTTATATTAAGAAAAATAATCATTTGGGCGCACAGGAAATGGTCAATAATGTTTACAAAGAACTAGAACGTCTTCAGGCTTTCCAGCTTCGTGATGACTTTACCCTTATTATTTTAAAAAGAATTAAATAAGGAGGTTTACTCATAACGTGAAGCGGGTATTGAGTAGTGGAAGTTAAACGTTTAAAGAGGTGGACGTTATTATGAATATATCAGTGGATATTAAAGAATTAGATCAAAAAGTAAACGCCAAGATTAGCGGCGAAATAGATGCATATACTGCACCTAAGCTGAGAGAAACTCTTGTTCCTTATGGCGATAAAGAGGGAACCAAGATTTCAGTAGACCTATCAGAAGTTTCCTACATGGATAGTACAGGCCTTGGAGTATTTGTCGGTCTCTTTAAAAATATCCGTGCAAATAATGGTGAGTTACTCCTAACCGGTTTATCTGACCGTTTAAAACGTTTATTTGACATTACAGGACTGACGGATGTTATGGAAATAAATACCGAGGTAGAAGGTGGAGTTTAATATGGAGGCATTTGATTACATCGAGATGAAAATCCCTGCAAAGCCAGAATATGTAGGGGTTTTAAGATTAACTTTATCCGGGATTGCCAGTAGAATGGGCTTTGCTTATGAGTTGATTGAAGATCTTAAGATAGCTACAAGCGAAGCAATCACAAATGCAGTCCAGCACGCTTATAAGGAAGATGAGTCAGGTGAAGTAATTGTAGGTTTTGGCCTTTATGCCAATCGTTTAGAAGTAATGGTGGCAGATCGCGGTCAAAGCTTTGATTTTCTAAAAGCAAAAGAAGAAACAGGACCATATAACGGCAGTGAACAAGTTGAATTTATGCGTGAAGGAGGATTAGGCCTTTATCTAATCGAAAGCCTTATGGATGAAGTGAAAATCCAGTATAAAGAAGGCGTTACAGTCTTTATGACTAAATTCCTTGAAGGGGAGCAGGTGGAGACAAATGCCAAGACTGTCTCAACCTGACCATATTGATATAAATGCTCTTATAAAGGCTTATCAACTGAATGAAGACGCAGAAGCGCAAAACCAACTTGTTCTTCACTATGAAAATTTAGTCGACTCAATTGCTAGAAAGTATTCTAAAGGAAAGTCCTACCATGAGGATATTTTTCAGGTGGGGATAATTGGATTGCTTGGTGCCATCCGCAGATATGATGAATCCTTTGGGAAAAGCTTCGAAGCATTTGCTATACCGACTATAATTGGGGAAATTAAACGTTTCTTAAGGGATAAAACATGGAGTGTCCACGTCCCGAGAAGGATAAAAGAGTTGGGGCCAAAAATTAAATCTGCAGTAGAAGATTTAACAACTGAACTTCAGCGGTCTCCTCAAATTGCCGAAATTGCAGCAAGATTGGAAGTAACGGAAGAAGAAGTGTTAGAAGCACTTGAAATGGGGAAAAGTTATCAAGCTTTATCTGTTGACCATTCAATTGAATCTGACGCAGATGGCAGCAAGGTAACCTTACTTGATATGGTAGGCAACGAAGACGATGGATATGAAAAAGTGAACCAGCGTCTTGTATTGGATAAAGTTCTTCATGTCTTAAGTGACCGTGAACGCGAAATTATTCAATACACTTATTTAGACAATTTAAGCCAAAAGGATGCAGGGGAAAAGCTAGGGATTTCCCAGATGCACGTATCCCGTCTGCAAAGGCGGGCAATAAAAAAATTACGTGAAGCCATTCATGGTGATTCGATGAATACGGAGAGTTCTTCGATATGAAACATCTTCAACAAGAGCATGTAGAGGTATATGCCTTTCAAACAGCTAAAGAAGGCAAGCAATATTGCGGCGACAGTTATTTTTTTACAGCTACTGAAAACTATTTCCTGTGTGTATTAGCTGATGGACTGGGCAGTGGCGAGTTTGCGTATGAGGCATCTCATGCTGTTGCAGAAGTTGTTAAACAGCATCCAGATGAAGATGTAGACACGTTAATGAACTACTGCAATGAAGTGTTAGTCCGAAAGCGCGGTGCTGCTGTAGCAATATTCAAAGCCGATTTCAAAAAACAAGAGTTTGTTTATAGCTGTGTTGGAAATATCCGATTCTATCTTTATACACCTAGTGGTAAGCTGACATACCCTTTACCTGTTACCGGCTATTTATCAGGTCGTCCTCAGGTATTCCGAACTCAACGTTTTCCTCTCGAGCCTAATTCTAAGTTTTTAATCCATTCAGATGGAGTTCAGGTTAAAAGCTCGAAGTCCCTACTTAAAAGCTGCCGTTCATTGGAAGTTATTGCAGAAGAGATGATTAGTCAGCAGCCATCACGAGAAGATGATTCTACCTTTATTATTGGAAGCTTGCAGTAGACTGCAGGCTTTTTTCTGTGTGCCAGGCATGGCAACTATCTAGGTGGTGAAAGTCCACTGTGGGGGAACACATCGTCCAACCACTAAGGAAGCGCAAGGTACTTATCGTGAGGTAAGGGCTGGAGGAAGCGTGGAATAAAATCTTGGCTCGACGAACAGAAATCTGATACTAAGGCTCTATAAAGGGACGAGGCTCCAGAACACGCCAAAGTCCTAAAGATGTGCGTAACTTTATTGAGTAAATCAGACGAGTAAAAGAGGAAAGATAGTTGTCTTACCCTAGGAGGTCTTGCGGATGTATTTGTACAGTCGGAAAAGGTTAATCGCAAGAAGTCTCAGCAGAAGCCATAGTAATGAACTTAAAAATCATGAAGGGCTGAACAATTTATAGTGTTTCAACACCACGAATGCGTGAGTGACGAACTCAGAATGTGTTAATGGTGAAAGTATGAGCGTACCTCAAAGGATAACCAAAAGGGAGCTATCACTCACTACGGGAGAGGGAAGGAGAAACGAGTGTGGAACTTTTAGAGCAGATTCTAAGCAATCAAAATATGAATGAAGCTTACTTACGTGTCTATAAAAATAAAGGCGTAAGCGGGGTCGATGGAGTAACAGTCGATGAACTGAAGCAATATCTGAAAGAGAATAAGGATGAGCTTCGCCAGCGCATCAGAACAAGAAAATACCAACCACAAGCTGCCTTAAGAGTGGAGATTCCAAAAGATAATGGAAAGATGCGCAAATTGGGAATACCAACAGTAAGCAAAGGGGAGTGCCCTCTGCCTTAGAACGCTACTTAAAAGTACACACTGTAATATAAATTGAAACGCCGTATACGCGAACCGTACGTACGGTGTTGTGAGAGGGGCGAAAATAAATCAGTTTATTTTCCCTCTACTCGATTTTTTACAGATTACGTATAAGGATACCCCGCAGAAGCTTGCGAAGAATAGGCTTCGCTACCGCCCGCGGAAAGCGAGTGCCTGCAGCAGGAATCAACAGCCAAGATCCACAGATTCAATTAAATAAAGTATTTACCCACTGTAGTCTTTGTTTAAATCCAGCACCTCTCGGCTAGAGGATTTCTATGCCGACGAGCAAGGGGCTTGCGCTTTTTATAAGAGGAAATGGTAGAATATTAGTACATTATCTTTTCTGTAGTTGATACAGAAAATAAAAAGGCTAAGATTGGGTGATAGGATGGAGAAAACGATAGACCGTCAAAGTGAATTGAAGCAAAAGCTGTCTAAGGAACTAAACTTTTCTTTAAAGCAAGTCAACAGTGTCATAACTTTGCTTGAGGACGGCAATACCGTCCCTTTTATAGCGAGGTACCGAAAAGAAATGACAGGTGCATTGGATGAAGTTCAAATAAGAGCGATTCTTGACCGTTGGAATTACATACAAAACTTAGAGCAGCGTAAAGAAGAAGTCCTTCGTTTAATAGAAGAACAAGGGAAATTGACAAATGAACTTCAGCAAAGCATTACTGCAGCAGACCGATTGCAAGTGGTAGAGGATATATACAGGCCATATAAACAAAAACGCCGTACAAAAGCTACGATTGCAAAAGAAAAAGGACTTGAGCCTCTCGCTGAGTGGATGATGACATTTCCCTTATCCGGGATCCTGGCTGAAGAACTGAAAAAGTACGTATCCGAAGAAAAAGAAGTAAATACTGCAGAGGATGCTTTGGCGGGAGCAAAGGATATTATTGCAGAAGCCATTTCAGATAATGCTGATTTTCGAGGGTGGATACGGAATGAAACATTCAAAACAGGGATGATCGTTTCCTCATTAAAAAATGATGCAGATGACGAGAAGAAGGTTTATGAAATGTATTATGCATATGAGGAGCCTGTAAGAAAGCTTGTCCCCCATCGCACCCTTGCCTTAAATAGAGGTGAGAAAGAGGGGATTCTTAGGATATCCATACAGCCGCAAACGGATAAAATCCTGAACTATTTATTTAAACAGGCAGTTAAAAATGAACGATCCTATGTTTGCGCTGCAATAAAAGAAGCCCTGGAAGATGCCTATAAAAGACTGATTCAGCCATCCATTGAGCGGGAAATCAGAAATGAACTAACAGATAAGGCTGAGGAACAAGCTATACATATTTTTTCTGAAAACCTCCGCAATCTCCTTTTGCAGCCGCCGTTAAGAGGGAAAATGGTCCTTGGAGTTGATCCAGCCTATCGTACAGGCTGTAAACTTGCAGTGGTTAATGAGACGGGAAAGGTTTTGGATATTAACGTAATTTATCCTCATCCTCCAAAAGCAAAACCAGCTGAAGCCAGAGACAAGTTTACTTCCATTCTTCAAAAATTCAATATAGAAGTGATTGCGATCGGCAATGGGACAGCTTCACAAGAGACCGAACAATTTGTTGTGGATATACTTAAGGAGCTTCAGGGAGAAATCTCCTATATTATTGTCAATGAAGCCGGTGCAAGTGTGTATTCTGCTTCGGACATAGCCAGAGAAGAGTTTCCTGAGTTACAGGTTGAAGAAAGGAGTGCGGTTTCTATAGCGAGAAGGTTACAGGATCCATTGGCTGAGCTAGTAAAAATTGATCCTAAATCCGTGGGTGTAGGGCAATATCAGCATGATGTATCTCAAAAAAAGCTGAATGAATCCTTAACTTTTGTTGTAGAAACAGCGGTGAACAAGGTCGGAGTGGATGTCAACACCGCCTCGGCTGCTTTATTGCAATATGTCTCAGGGTTAAGTAAAGCCGTTGCCAATAATATTGTTAAGTATCGTGAAGAGAATGGAAAATTCATAAACAGAGGAAACCTGAAGGGAATTCCGCGTTTGGGTGCAAAAACCTATGAACAAAGCATTGGGTTTCTTAGAATTAATAATGGAGAGGATCCGCTGGACAAAACGCCGATTCATCCTGAAAGCTATAATGTCGTTAAGAAGTTATTAAAAAAGCTGGGATGTACAGTTACTGATTTAGGAAGCGAATCTTTAAAGGCAGCTATCAGCAGCTTATCACTCAAAGAAACAGCCCAGGATCTTGGAATTGGTGAACCTACCTTAAAAGATATTCTGGATGCTTTAAATCGTCCAGGAAGAGATCCTCGGGATGAACAGCCCAAGCCGCTCTTAAAGAAAGACATTCTTAAATTGGAAGATCTGAAAGCCGGCACTGAAATGCAAGGTACCGTTAGAAATGTTGTAGACTTTGGGGCGTTTGTAGACGTGGGTGTGAAAGAAGATGGGCTTGTGCATATTTCCAAGCTTAGTAACAAATTTGTCAAGCATCCTTTAGATGTTGTCTCTGTTGGTGACATCGTTACAGTTTGGGTGGAAAAAGTTGATGTCCAAAAAGGGAGATTGTCTTTGACGATGCTTCCCTCAGAATGAAATCTAGGTCGATTTTTTTCTAACATATCAACTTTTGCATAATAAATAAATTAGTTGAAAATACCGCAATGAAAAACACTGCTCACTATGAGCAGTGTTTTGTTGTGTAAAAAAACCAGCACTGATTTAATAATTTAATTTGATATCGGTTTTTTTCCGAGAAAGCGCGGCGCATTTGGTTTTGGAACCAAGTCGGCATAGCGGAGACACCCCCCTTTTCCTTTGTGAGGCTAACCAGTAACAAGTTAGACGATAGCTATGGATTATGAGGAGATAGCTGGAAAAATCGCTCATGCAAAATATGCTAATACTTAATATATGCTATAATAGTTTGTCACGTTCTCACCTTCTTTTAAATTGGAGGATTATACAATTGGATAATCATTCGTTACAAACTTTGGTAGAAGAACTTTCTTTAACTTATTTCAAACGCCCATTTAAACATCTTGCATTATTTAACTCCCGACTTAGAACGACGGGCGGGAGGTACCTTTTAAGGTCTCACAATATAGAAATTAACAGGAAGTATTACGAGGCTTACGGAAAAGAAGAACTTGTTGGTATTATAAAACACGAACTGTGCCATTATCATCTTCACCTTGAAGGACAAGGATACCAGCATCGGGATCAGGACTTTAAGCAATTATTGTCATTGGTTGGTGCACCAAGATATTGCTCCCCATTAGAAGGTGAGACGAAAAAAATTCAATTACTTCATCAATATATCTGTACTGTCTGCAATACTTCCTATAACAGAAAAAGAAAAGTGAATATTATCCGTTTTGTGTGCGGAAAATGTAGAGGAAAGTTAAAAGAAATGAAATGAAAACAGCCTGAAACAGGCTATTTATAAAGGGTTTTAAACATATTTAAATAATAATAAAATAAATTGATAAAAGTGCTTGACACTTTGAAGGTATCTTATTATAATTTTAAGAGTCGATAAGATAATTATTCCGCAGTAGCTCAGTGGTAGAGCTATCGGCTGTTAACCGATCGGTCGTAGGTTCGAGTCCTACCTGCGGAGCCATGGGGAAGTACTCAAGTGGCTGAAGAGGCGCCCCTGCTAAGGGTGTAGGTCGCGTAAGCGGCGCGAGGGTTCAAATCCCTCCTTCTCCGCCATGTTTAATCTTATTTTATACATGGACAAGCAATCAGTTATGGCCCGTTGGTCAAGCGGTTAAGACACCGCCCTTTCACGGCGGTAACACGGGTTCGAATCCCGTACGGGTCATTTTTAAAAAAATATATTGCAAGGTCCCGTAGTGTAGCGGTTATCACGCCTGCCTGTCACGCAGGAGATCGCGGGTTCGAATCCCGTCGGGACCGCCATTTTTTCTTTTTTAAAAGAAATTCATTGGGCTATAGCCAAGCGGTAAGGCAACGGACTTTGACTCCGTCATTCGTTGGTTCGAATCCAGCTAGCCCAGCCATTTTCTTTTTATGAAACAAATCTTTATTCTTACAGATGGATTTGTACGAGCCATTAGCTCAGTCGGTAGAGCATCTGACTTTTAATCAGAGGGTCGAAGGTTCGAGTCCTTCATGGCTCACCATTTTGAATACGCGGGTGTGGCGGAATTGGCAGACGCACCAGACTTAGGATCTGGCGCCGCAAGGCGTGGGGGTTCGACTCCCTTCACCCGCACCAAAAAAAGTATTGACAAGAACCTGATAGTTTGTTAAGATATTGTTCGTCACTATAAAATATGCGGTCGTGGCGGAATGGCAGACGCGCTAGGTTGAGGGCCTAGTGGGGGCAACCCCGTGGAGGTTCAAGTCCTCTCGGCCGCACCATTATAAAAAACAAACATATTATGCGCCCGTAGCTCAATTGGATAGAGCGTTTGACTACGGATCAAAAGGTTAGGGGTTCGACTCCTCTCGGGCGCGCCATTTACGGGAAGTAGCTCAGCTTGGTAGAGCACATGGTTTGGGACCATGGGGTCGCAGGTTCGAATCCTGTCTTCCCGACCATCACAATTATATATGCGGGTGTAGTTTAATGGTAAAACCACAGCCTTCCAAGCTGTTGTCGTGGGTTCGATTCCCATCACCCGCTCCAAATTGATTACATAGTTCTTTGAAAACTAAACAAAACAGAAACGTCAACGTTAATTCTTTGTCTTATATAGACAACAACTTTAAGAGCTAAATCAACTCTTTTTTGGAGAGTTTGATCCTGGCTCAGGACGAACGCTGGCGGCGTGCCTAATACATGCAAGTCGAGCGAATCAATTGGGAGCTTGCTCCCTTTTGGTTAGCGGCGGACGGGTGAGTAACACGTGGGTAACCTGCCTGTAAGACTGGGATAACTCCGGGAAACCGGGGCTAATACCGGATAACTTCTTCCTCCGCATGGGGGAATATTGAAAGATGGCTTCGGCTATCACTTACAGATGGACCCGCGGCGCATTAGCTAGTTGGTGAGGTAACGGCTCACCAAGGCAACGATGCGTAGCCGACCTGAGAGGGTGATCGGCCACACTGGGACTGAGACACGGCCCAGACTCCTACGGGAGGCAGCAGTAGGGAATCTTCCGCAATGGACGAAAGTCTGACGGAGCAACGCCGCGTGAGTGATGAAGGTTTTCGGATCGTAAAACTCTGTTGTTAGGGAAGAACAAGTACCGTTCGAATAGGGCGGTACCTTGACGGTACCTAACCAGAAAGCCACGGCTAACTACGTGCCAGCAGCCGCGGTAATACGTAGGTGGCAAGCGTTGTCCGGAATTATTGGGCGTAAAGCGCGCGCAGGCGGTTTCTTAAGTCTGATGTGAAAGCCCACGGCTCAACCGTGGAGGGTCATTGGAAACTGGGAGACTTGAGTGCAGAAGAGGAGAGTGGAATTCCACGTGTAGCGGTGAAATGCGTAGATATGTGGAGGAACACCAGTGGCGAAGGCGACTCTCTGGTCTGTAACTGACGCTGAGGCGCGAAAGCGTGGGGAGCGAACAGGATTAGATACCCTGGTAGTCCACGCCGTAAACGATGAGTGCTAAGTGTTAGAGGGTTTCCGCCCTTTAGTGCTGCAGCTAACGCATTAAGCACTCCGCCTGGGGAGTACGGCCGCAAGGCTGAAACTCAAAGGAATTGACGGGGGCCCGCACAAGCGGTGGAGCATGTGGTTTAATTCGAAGCAACGCGAAGAACCTTACCAGGTCTTGACATCCTCTGACAACCCTAGAGATAGGGCTTTCCCCTTCGGGGGACAGAGTGACAGGTGGTGCATGGTTGTCGTCAGCTCGTGTCGTGAGATGTTGGGTTAAGTCCCGCAACGAGCGCAACCCTTGACCTTAGTTGCCAGCATTCAGTTGGGCACTCTAGGGTGACTGCCGGTGACAAACCGGAGGAAGGTGGGGATGACGTCAAATCATCATGCCCCTTATGACCTGGGCTACACACGTGCTACAATGGATGGTACAAAGGGCTGCAAGACCGCGAGGTTTAGCCAATCCCATAAAACCATTCTCAGTTCGGATTGTAGGCTGCAACTCGCCTACATGAAGCCGGAATCGCTAGTAATCGCGGATCAGCATGCCGCGGTGAATACGTTCCCGGGCCTTGTACACACCGCCCGTCACACCACGAGAGTTTGTAACACCCGAAGTCGGTGAGGTAACCTTTTGGAGCCAGCCGCCGAAGGTGGGACAGATGATTGGGGTGAAGTCGTAACAAGGTAGCCGTATCGGAAGGTGCGGCTGGATCACCTCCTTTCTAAGGAAAATGAAGCTTCGCTTCATAAAAAGACGTTTTTCGTTTCGTTCAGTTTTGAAGGTTCAATCCTTCAAAACATTGTTCTTTGAAAACTAGATAAAAGAAGTAACCAAGTAAAACCGAGAATCGCCACTTTATGGATTTCAATCCATTTTAGTAGTAATAAAAACCTTTTAGGTTAAGTTAGTAAGGGCGCACGGTGGATGCCTTGGCACTAGGAGCCGATGAAGGACGGTACTAACACCGATATGCTTCGGGGAGCTGTAAGTAAGCTTTGATCCGGAGATTTCCGAATGGGGAAACCCACTGCCCGTAATGGGGTAGTATCTTTACCTGAATACATAGGGTACTGAAGGCAGACCCGGGGAACTGAAACATCTAAGTACCCGGAGGAAGAGAAAGCAATTGCGATTTCCTGAGTAGCGGCGAGCGAAACGGAATTAGCCCAAACCAAGAGGCTTGCCTCTTGGGGTTGTAGGACACTCTATACGGAGTTACAAAGGAACGAGGTAAATGAAGAGGTCTGGAAAGGCCCGTCAAAGAAGGTAACAACCCTGTAGTTGAAACTTCGTTCCCTCTTGAGTGTATCCTGAGTACGGCGGGACACGTGAAATCCCGTCGGAAGCTGGGAGGACCATCTCCCAAGGCTAAATACTCCCTAGTGACCGATAGTGAACCAGTACCGTGAGGGAAAGGTGAAAAGCACCCCGGAAGGGGAGTGAAAGAGATCCTGAAACCGTGTGCCTACAAGTAGTCAAAGCCCTATGCATTTATGCAGGGTAATGGCGTGCCTTTTGTAGAATGAACCGGCGAG
>NZ_KV440953.1:2771791-3056791 GCF_001636425.1 Heyndrickxia acidicola | reverse complement strand
ATCTTCCTTACCCGGGAGGTCCACATATTGACCGTTTGGCACAAGAAGGTAAGCCTGTAATTGATTTGCCGCGTGCATGGCTAGAAGAAGATTCATATGACTTCAGTTTCAGCGGGTTGAAATCAGCAGTTATAAATACGCTGCACAATGCTTCTCAAAAGGGTTTGACTATTGAACCCAAGGATCTTGCAGCGAGCTTCCAGGAAAGCGTAATAGAAGTTCTTGTAGGCAAAACCGTTAAGGCTGCCAAGGCTTATGGAGTTAAGCAGGTGCTGCTGGCCGGAGGAGTGGCTGCGAACAAAGGCTTGCGCACAGCACTGGAGGAGGCATTCAAGGGTATTCCACAGATCGAACTTGTAATACCACCGCTTTATTTGTGCACCGACAATGCAGCGATGATTGGGGCAGCGGGAAGTATTCTTTATGAAATGGGTAAGAGAAGTGAGTTAACTTTAAATGCTTATCCGGGTTTGGATATTGAAAATTTTTAATATGAAAACGGGAAAAAAGCCAAGCTCTTGAAGAAGGCTTTTTTTTTGACTCTGTTAAAGATAAGAACCGTTATTTATTGATTGGTGCAGCTGGCTTGAGGGCCCCTGCTTAGAAAAGAGGTCTAGGAGAGACCCCGCAGGAGCATGTGGACACAGTTGCTCCCCTGCCATCCGCAGAAAGCGAGTGCCTGCCGCGGTAATCAACAGACAAAATGGGCATGGTCTAAAAATAAAAAAAGGTTATCCACATTTTTTTAAAATATTCAGAGGTTTAAGTAAAAAACATTGAACGAACACCTGTTGTTGTGCACAGTCTGTGCATAAGTTGTGAATAAGTGGTTTTAAACTGTGTAAAAAGCCTCATATTCATTGAAAAAGAGTTGTGGATAATGTGTATAAGATTGTTGATATCTGTGTGAACTGTGGAAAACTTGTAAAGAAAGCGAAGATATAACGCTGCTATTGTGGATAATATTGTGGAAAATTAATTTTTCGATTAAAAAAAGAACAAGGTCTGCTTAGGATATTGGCAAACCTTGTTCCTTTCTTTCCTGTAACCTTTCAGCTGTGCTGAAAGGCGTGTGAAACAACCGTTTCACACGAATGGGCTAAAAAAAAGGTCCTCTAACAAAGCCTTGTGAATAGCCTAATTTATTTCTTCCAAAGCTGACCACTCGTCCATTAAATCCTCAATCTGTTTTTTTGCGGCTTCAATATTATTATTGATAACCAGGACCTTTTCATGGTTTTGGTAAACCTCTGAATCATATAGAAGACCTTCGTTTTCTGCTTTTATTTCTTCAAGCCTTTCAATTTCCGCTTCTATTTCCTCAAGGCGCCTCTTTCGCTGTCTTTCCAGTTTTTTTGCTTCTTTATCTAACTGATAGGATTGCTTAGCCTGGGACTGGGAAGGCTTTTGTTCTTGTGTATTGTTTTCAAGCTTCTCCAGTTCAATCATTTCAAGCTTTTTATTCACATAATAATCATAGTCGCCCAGAAACTCCTGTGTACCATCTCCTGAAAGTTCAATCACCTTGGTTGCAAGTCTATTAATAAAATACCGGTCATGAGAAACAAACAAAATAGTACCAGGGTAATCGATTAGTGCATTCTCGAGCACTTCTTTACTGTCTAAATCTAAGTGGTTAGTCGGTTCATCCAAAATAAGAAAATTTGCCTTTTGCATCATTAATTTTGATAGGGCAAGGCGTGCCTTTTCTCCACCGCTCAAGGAGGAAACAATCTTCAAAACATCATCCCCGGAAAAAAGAAAATTGCCAAGTACTGTCCTGACTTCTTTTTCATCCTTTAAAGGATAGTCATCCCATAATTCCTGAAGTACTGTTTTATTGGAGGAAAGCTTGGCCTGTTCCTGGTCGTAATACCCTATAGATACATTTGAACCATACTGGATGGATCCGTGAAGAAGTGGCAGTGATTTAATAATCGTTTTTAACAAAGTGGATTTCCCAATTCCATTTGGACCTACAAGTGCAATACTGTCCCCTTTTTTAACGGAGATATCGATTTGTGTTGAGACAGGGTTATGATCGTAGCCAACTGCCCCATCGACTATACTAAGAACATCATTCCCGCTTTGTTTTTCAATACTAAACATAAAATTCGCGGACTTCTCATCACCAAGAGGGCGATCCATCAACTGCATACGCTCCAGCTGCTTTCTCCGGCTTTGAGCTCTTTTGGTAGTGGAAGCTCTAGCAAGATTCTTTTGGATGAAATCCTGCAGCTTTGCGACTTCCTCCTGCTGCTTTTCATAAAGCTTAAAATCCCGTTCATATTGTTCCGCTTTTTGATCCAGGTATTGGCTGTAATTTCCCTTGAATTTTTGAATGGAATGCCTGGAAAGCTCATAAACTTGATTGACAACCTTGTCCAAAAAGTAGCGGTCATGTGAAACGATTAAGATGGCGCCTTGATATCCTTGCAAATATTGTTCAAGCCATGATAACGTATCAATATCCAAATGGTTGGTAGGCTCATCCAGGATTAATATATCTGGCTTCGTTAAAAGCAGTTTGGCAAGTGCAAGCCTTGTTTTCTGGCCACCGCTTAGGGTGGAAATGAATGTGCTGTAATCATATTGGTGAAAGCGGAGCCCATGTAGGACCGAACGGATATCTGCTTCATACTGATAACCACCAAGATCCTTGAACGTAACCTGCAAATGGTCATATTCTTTTAAAAGCCTTTCATAACGCTCATTATTTTCATATATATTGGGATCAGCCATTTGCTGTTCAAGAAGGCGCAGCTCTGCCTCCATTTTTCGGAGATCTTCAAAAACAGTAAGCATTTCTTCCCATATAGATAAACTGGATTCCAATCCAGTGTTTTGCGCCAGGTAGCCCATTGTTACTTCTTTCGGCTTCATTATATCGCCGCTGTCATAGGACATCTGTCCAGAGATCATTTTAAGAAGTGTTGATTTTCCTGCACCATTTCGACCTACAAGCGCAATTCTGTCTCTATGTTGAACTTCAAGTTTTATATTCGATAAAATAAGTTCAGCTCCAAAATATTTAGAGAGCTGTTGAACCTGCAATAGTATCATAATTTTCACCTCTGTCATTACTGCTAGTTTACCTTATTTAAAGGCCTATCGGCAATAAGGGCGCATCAGGCAGGAAATAGGTTTGATCCTTCTTTAGAGCGGTGACAGGCAAAATAAAAAAGTGTATGATTGAACGAAAGAGGTGGTTGGTAATGACGAATTTAACTCACTTTAATGAGCAGGGAAGAGCTAAAATGGTCGATGTAAGCCGAAAGCCTGACACAGTGCGCACGGCAATGGCAGAGTCGAGTATTGAAGTGAATCAAGAGATTTATGAGCATATCATTGAAAATAAAATAAAAAAGGGAGATGTGCTGGCTGTTGCCCAGGTAGCAGGTATAATGGCAGCAAAAAAAACATGGGAGATCATCCCGATGTGTCATCCTATCCCTTTAAATGGCATAGATATAGAGTTCACCTGGAAATCACTTGAAGATAATCGCTTTGTTTTAAAGATCATTACCAAGGTGAAAACAAAAGGGGCTACTGGTGTTGAAATGGAGGCATTAACAGCGGCTTCCACAACAGCTCTAACGGTATATGATATGTGTAAAGCTGTGGATAAGGGGATGGTTATTGGACCAACCTTTTTAGTTGAAAAAACAGGCGGTGTCTCTAGTCCTGATTATAAGAAAGCATAGAAAAGGATTAGTAAAAGAGACCCAACTGGGAGGAAAACAAATGAATGAAGAGACGATGAAAATACCTCAAGCAACAGCCAAAAGATTGCCTCTATATTATCGTTTCCTTAAGAATCTTTCAGTTTCAGGAAAGCAGAGGGTATCGTCAGCTGAATTAAGCGAAGCGGTAAAAGTGGATTCTGCAACCATACGGAGAGATTTTTCCTATTTTGGTGCTTTAGGAAAAAAAGGATACGGATATAATGTGAATTATTTACTATCGTTTTTCCGAAAAACGCTTGATCAGGATGAAACGACAAAAGTGGCACTCATTGGTGTGGGAAACTTAGGAACAGCATTTCTGAACTATAATTTTTCTAAAAACAACAATACGAAAATAGAATTGGCCTTCGATGTGGATCCTGATAAAATCGGCACCAATATTTGTGAAGTTCCTATTTTCCATATGAGTGAGCTTCAGGAACGTTTAAAGAAAGAAAAAATTTCGATTGTTATTATGACGGTACCAGCAGACTCTGCCCAAAAGGTAACGGATCAGTTAACTGAAACAGACATCAGAGGTATATTAAATTTTACTCCTGCAAGACTGAATGTACCGGGGAAGATAAGGGTCCATCATATTGACCTTTCAGTGGAACTGCAATCGTTTGTCTACTTCTTAAAGCATTATCCTAATGATTTTGAAGTAACACAGGAAAGTTGAAGATAAAATAGCCAAAATTCTCATAATTCGATATTATGGAGATGGGGGGTGGGGCAATGAGACCAGCAAATATGGTAGCATTGTATTCATTGTGATAATGCCTGTTTTTATTTATGGTGCAGGAAGGCTATTTAAGAAAGGGAGAGCTTTTGAAAAAGATTTAAGCGTATTCAAAAGTGAGCTAATGGAATCTTTAAAGGCATATCAAAAAGATCATTTCATTCAAGGCAATGTCAAGAAACGATAGGGTGAATCAGTTATGAACCAGAAAAACATGACATTCATTGAACATATGGAAGAGTTTCGTAAAAGGCTTTTCGTTATTGTTATTTTTTTCTTGATTGCTTTAGTAGGAAGCTTGTTTATCGCACAGCCTCTTATAAGAATCCTGCAGCATACCCAGGATGCAAGATCGCTTACCCTGAATGCCTTTCGGCTGACCGATCCATTTATGATATATATGGAAATGGCTTTTCTAGTCGCATTGATTATCATTATTCCCATTATTCTCTATCAGTTATGGGCGTTTGTCAGCCCTGGCCTCTTGGAAAAAGAACGAAAAGCAACGCTCGCCTATATTCCAGCTGCTATCTTTTTATTTTTAGCGGGACTGGCTTTTTCCTATTTTGTGCTGTTTCCACTTGTTTTGCGATTTATGTTGAAGCTGTCCCGCCAAATGGGCATTCATGCTGTCATTGGAATCAATGAATATTTCCAATTCCTATTCCATATTACACTGCCCTTCGGCTTTTTATTTCAAATGCCTGTGGTTATGCTGTTTTTGACAAGATTGGGAATTGTTACACCAATGCTGCTATCAAAGATTAGGAAGTATGCTTATTTTGCATTGATTGTCATTGCAGCTTTCATTACGCCGCCTGATCTATTGTCACACATGATGGTATCTGTACCATTGCTCCTCCTGTATGAACTGAGCTTATTTATTTCTAGAATTGGCTATAAAAAGGCGATGGCAGCAGAAGCAAGGTACACTTTGGAGCAAACTGAAATATAAATGATCAGGCCTGCAGAAGAAGCTCCTGCCTGTGCTTCCAGCTAAAGAAACTGCCAGAACACATATCTTATTGATAGCTTGGTGTTCTGGCAGTTTTCGTTGTTTAAATAGGATGAAAATATAAAAGTACTGAAACATTTTCTTTTTCAGCATCAGGTCGTTATTTTCGTTGATTTCTTATTAAAATATAATAAGCAATGATTTTAATACCGGCACCCAAATCCAGAGTGGCAAGAAAAATAATTAAAAAGGGAAATAGACCCCAGCCGCTTGACTGAACCTGCTGGGTGGCAAAATAGGTAAACAGTATGCCAAGCAGGCAATAAAAAACACCTGAGAATAAAGGCCTCATGAGAAAAATCCTCCAATAATACCTTGAACACTTTTAATTTGGTCATGCATCTGCCCTGTTAGAGACAACTGAATCAGGACAACAACTGTATTCATCACTACATGGGCTATGGTGGATACAATAATTCGTCCTGTCTTTCTATATAGGTAGGCAAAGGTAAAGCCCATTAATGTATAAACAATCAGATGGGTAATGTCCTGGTGAGCCAATGCAAAAAGCAATGAACTGATCGTAGCGGATATATTAAAAGAGAATTTCTTATAAAGGGATCCAAAAATGATTTTCCTAAACACAATTTCCTCTAATATAGGACCAACAATGGAACTGACAATAACGACTAATGGCAGGCTTTCAATTAATGCCAGGATCCTATCTGTATTTTCAGAAGCTGCATTTACACCAATTAAATGCTCAATAATGGCTCCTGCATATTGGGCGGCAAATGCCATGAATATCCCGCCAACCGCCCATAATAATGACTGGCCAATGGGCATAGGGCTGATTCTCTCCTCCTGATTGCGTATCGACTTTTTGTAAAGAGGAAGAATAATAATCAATGCGGCAATAAAACTAATGACAATCCAGCTGGGAAGGGCGATATGTGCCATTTGTGCTTTTGATTCATGAAAAACATAGATTCCTAAAGCGGCAACAACCGGTATTCCGATAATGCCTGAAAGCTGCATAACAATATATGTGATTAAAATATAAATGTACTCTTTTTTCACGTCATGTATCCTTTCCTGTAGCTTGTAATGTATATGGAAAAGAGTTCATTCGGATCTCATGTAAAAACCAGAACACTGTCCATTCTACTATTGTACAGCAATCTATTCAAATGAGAAGGCTGGCGCAAAACTCCGTTATATTTTATGAGAAATGTATTGCTGATATGTATAAGGATAAAAAGGATACATAAACTTTGATGGTGCCTGTGTTTTCGTAAGGTTCTTTTCGTAAACTATGTTACTATTTGACACAAAAATGATTGAAAATCCAAATTCAGTATTAATGCTTTTGAATAACCTTCGAAAAGATGCCGCGAAGATAGTCCGCATACGGAAAGTTTCTTTGTACATAAAGCACCAATCTATGCGAAAACAGTCTTTTGTAAAATTATTAAAAAATTTAGGTTTACAGACTTGCAAAATGTGAGTGAATTAATTATTATAATAATTGTGTTAGCACTCAGAGATGTCGAGTGCTAATAAAGAAAATTTACATACTATTTTTGAGGAGGTTGTTTCACTTGTTAAAACCACTAGGTGATCGCGTCGTAATTGAATTAGTAGAATCAGAAGAAAAAACTGCTAGCGGTATTGTTCTGCCTGACTCTGCAAAAGAAAAACCACAAGAAGGCAAAGTAGTGGCTGTAGGTACTGGACGTGTTTTAGATAGCGGTGAGCGTGTTGCGCTGGAGGTATCTGAAGGCGATCGAATCATCTTCTCTAAATATGCTGGTACAGAAGTGAAATACCAAGGCACAGAATACTTAATCCTTCGTGAAAGTGACATTTTAGCTGTACTAGGCTAATCTGGTTTGTTTATAAAGCATAACTAAATCATTAGAATTACGAGGAGGTAAAGTTAAAATGGCAAAAGAAATTAAATTCAGCGAAGAAGCTCGTCGTGCGATGCTTCGCGGTGTAGATAAATTGGCAGATGCAGTAAAAGTAACATTAGGACCTAAAGGACGTAACGTCGTTCTTGAGAAAAAATTCGGTTCTCCGCTTATCACAAATGATGGTGTAACGATTGCTAAAGAAATCGAATTAGAAGATGCATTTGAAAACATGGGTGCTAAATTAGTATCTGAAGTAGCAAGCAAAACAAATGATGTTGCCGGTGACGGAACAACAACTGCAACTGTTCTTGCCCAAGCAATGATTCGTGAAGGCTTGAAAAACGTAACAGCTGGCGCAAACCCTGTCGGCATCCGTAAAGGGATTGAAAAAGCTGTAACAACTGCTGTTGAAGAGCTTAAAGCAATCTCTAAGCCAATCGAAAACAAAGAATCAATTGCACAGGTTGCTGCAATCTCAGCTGCTGATGAAGAAGTTGGCCAACTGATTGCAGAAGCGATGGAACGTGTTGGCAACGACGGCGTTATTACAATTGAAGAATCAAAAGGCTTCTCTACAGAACTTGATGTAGTAGAAGGTATGCAATTTGACCGCGGCTATGCTTCTCCATACATGGTGACAGATTCTGATAAGATGGAAGCGGTTCTTGATAACCCTTATATCTTAATTACAGACAAAAAGATCTCAAGCATTCAAGAAATCCTGCCTGTACTTGAGCAAGTCGTTCAACAAGGCAAGCCATTGCTTTTGATTGCAGAAGATGTTGAAGGTGAAGCACTTGCAACTCTAGTTGTGAACAAGCTTCGCGGAACATTCAATGCTGTAGCAGTTAAAGCTCCTGGATTCGGTGACCGCCGTAAAGCTATGCTTGAAGACATCGCTGTTCTAACTGGCGGTGAAGTAATTACTGAAGAATTAGGACTTGATCTTAAATCCGCTACAATCGATTCTTTAGGCCGTGCAGCTAAAGTAGTTGTTACGAAAGAAAACACAACGATTGTTGAAGGTGCTGGAGATTCTGCAAACATTTCAGCCCGCGTAAACCAAATCCGTGTTCAATTAGAAGAAACTACTTCTGAATTTGACCGTGAAAAATTACAAGAGCGTCTTGCTAAGCTTGCAGGCGGCGTTGCAGTGATAAAAGTAGGTGCTGCAACTGAAACAGAATTAAAAGAGCGCAAGCTTCGCATTGAAGATGCTTTAAACTCAACACGTGCAGCTGTTGAAGAAGGTATCGTTTCCGGCGGAGGAACTGCTTTTGTTAACGTTTATAACAAAGTTGCTTCCATTGCTGCAGAGGGCGATGTGCAAACTGGTATTAACATCGTACTTCGTTCATTAGAAGAGCCTGTGCGCCAAATTGCACACAACGCTGGTCTTGAAGGATCTGTTATCGTAGATCGTCTTAAGAAAGAAGAAGCAGGCGTTGGTTTCAATGCAGCTAACGGCGAGTGGGTAAACATGATCGAAGCTGGTATCGTGGATCCTACTAAGGTTTCTCGTTCTGCACTTCAAAATGCAGCCTCAGTAGCAGCGATGCTATTAACAACTGAAGCAGTTGTAGCTGACAAACCTGAAGAAAACGGCGGCATGCCTGATATGAGCGGCATGGGCGGAATGGGCGGCATGGGTGGAATGATGTAATTCTTCCCTGAGGCCTACAGGTTTTAGGTGAAAATAAAAGCAGGTATGTTCGTAGAGGCCTATCATTTTTATGAATGATAGGCCTCTTTTTTGATGATAAAAGAAGAATGTATATTAGAGCTTCGTTAAAGGACGCTGTTGTTCTTTACTGTAAAATGAGATGGAAAACGAGCAGTTATCAACATAAGAAGCTTTAAAAACCATATGAAAAATCCACGGTCTTATTCGTGCTATCAGGCGGCTTCCGTATAATAAAAAAGAACATCCAGTGCTCCCCGGAGAATATGGGAACGCTGGATGTTCTTTAGGTTCTCTATTTAGTTGACAAAAACCTTCAAATGGCTTTCTTCAAATATTTACCAGAACCATTCAATTGATTCTGTATCTTAAATCGTATAATTGATTTTTTATCGGTATAACTTCTCCAGAATGAAAACAGGAAAATCGATATTAGAGCAATTTGAGGAGAAAATAAAGGTTCATCAAAAATGCCAGTTAAAATACATACCGGTAATGCAAACATAAAATACTCATCTAATGGTTTTATTTTACGGATAAATAATAATAGGTATTTGTAAAAGTTTACGATTAAAAGAAGGAAAAATGGTACACCGCCTACAATTCCATATTCCGTTATAGCCCCCAAATACATATCGTGCGAATGCGGAATATCTGAGAGTGAGTGCGGAATCTTTTTATACGTAAGCTGCAATAGCTTCGTAAATTCTTGCTGGAATCCCAGTGGAGTCGTTCCGAAAACCGGGTGAAGCTTCCATAATTTAAAGCTGAATTCCCATATTTGTTTTCTGTTATTCATTGAGTGATCCACTAATGCACTTCTCGGCATCAAGTTAAACAGCCGCTTAAATTGGAGCAGTGATACAATCGCAATCATCATAAAAGCAGTTTTATTCAGCCTTATTAAAAAGAGCATATATAGAAGGCACATGACTGCAAATCCGGAACGTGATCCTGTATCGAAAATCCCGAAAGAAAGAATAAATAAAATGGGAAGATGCCAAATAATCGATAATGATTGTTTTTTTCGTATAGCAATCAACGTTTCCGCAAGTAAAAAAGCTAAAGAAAGTAACAGCAGATACATATTGAAATTCGGATTATAAAAACAACCGGTAAGTCGTGTATTGTCTTGTGTAGCTGTATCACCAAATAAAACAGTACCAGTCAGCATCCCTGCAAAATTAGAAAAATGTATCCATTTTGTAGCCCATCCAATAAAACAGCTGTACAGCCCGCCAAAGATGATTAGCCAGCGATATTGTTTGAAAGAAACCTTAGATTCTTTTGAAAGAGTTTTTACATAGAGGCCCCAATATCCGATAATCATGATACTTACGAGTATATATGATATATTCTTCAGCACAATCGAAGCACCGATAGAAGCAATAAACATACAAAGAAAAAAGAAAAAATCAATAGTAAAAAGCTTGTACGTCTTTTCCCTGGAATTTTTATAAAAAGATTTGATCCCTATCATAAATAATAGGAAAAGCCCTACAGGAGGTAATATAAAGCACAGAACCAAACTGCTTAGCAGCAATTCTCTTTTGAAAAAATGTATAATATATTTCATTTAGATAACCCTATACTAAATCGCGTTATAGTTTTGATTGATATTATAATGCTCATTGTTCTAACTCCTTTGTTTTACTGTGATAAAATCGTATCTTAAAAAAATTAGATTTAGATAAGAATGATTAAAAACAGATTAAAAAGAATAGGAATGGTATTCATAAAACATCCATTTTGTCTCTTTCGTTTATACCCGTTTGCTTCCTTGCAGTAACCCTCTTGCTAACAAGAACCTCATTTTATTTTTTGAATTCATTGAATGTATTCCTTCTTTTTTTTCAACAAAGCCATCATTTCATTTTGCCAACTTTTTGACGTAAAGTAAATGATAAAGAACATGAAAAACCCTAAATGGGGTGTCAACCATTGAGGGTTGTGAAATTTGAGCATCTTGCAGTAACCACACATCTATTAGTTTAACAGAAAAAATTAACTTTTACTTAAAATTATACAAATACAAGAGATTACCAAATACTTTCCTTCGATCATTTCTGCCGTTTTTCAATATAGAATGTTATCTGAAAAGCCCCTTGAATAGGGATGATTTTATATAAATCGTTGATGTTCGTCATGGAACTGTAAGGTAAAATCGCTAATTTTCGAGCCTTTTTTTCACAAAAATTTTTTCAAAAAAGATATAGTGCTATAGTCTGAAAAAATGAGTAATTTTGCAAGCTTTTGAATGGTTTCTATCGAAGGCTGTCAAAATGAGAATTAATTCAATGCAAGAAAACTTGAAGTTTCACGAACAAACTTTTATTTTTATTCCATATGTAATAATTTAATTTATAGTAACCCAAATAATCAAATTTAGGAATAAATTTAATACAGGGAATAGCTTAATTCAAAGGGGACTAGGCTATTTTATTTTTTAGCTCATTCGTGTGAAAGGGCTGTTTCACACGAATGAGCTAAAAAACGAGCAGCTATCAACATTGAAATTTAACACAGCTATTTTCAAAAACAAAAAGCACCGCAAATACGGTGAGAATCAATATACATTTACTTTGCATTTTTAGTTGTAAATTCACGTTTTATAATAGGAAACCAGTTAATCACATCCGATCCTATTTTGTTCAATTTAATGATATTTGTTTAAAAAACCAATGACCGTTTGAATGACTGTTTGAACTTCACAATCCTGGCAAATGTGGTGCTTTGAAAGAGGAAGATAATGTATCTCTTTTTCCGTTGATGACGCAACAGAATAAATCAATTCAGAACTTCTGGGATCGACAGTTTCATCCTTTTCACCATGAATGATACAAATCGGAATGGAAATATGATGAAATATCCTTTTTGCTTGACGAACGATTTTGTTGAATTGGAAAACATTGTAGATAGGAGTAGAACGAATGAAGGATTGATTATTGAGAGGCGACTGTTCAGACAACGAAAATGTCTTTCTGTTTTGTTGAAAAAATCTCTCTGCCTTCAGCTTTAATAATTTTGGAGTAAGTATGTATACCGCCGGCGAAAGCAATACCAGGGTGGATACTTGTTGCCGGTTTGCAATAATAGAAGCAATCATGGCCCCCATAGAAAACCCCATCAAATGAATCTTCTTATTTTCTGCCATTGCTTTTTTGACCACAATTTCAATCATTTGTATCCATTCTAAAGCAGTGACTTTCGACATCTTTTCTTTGTTCATACTGTGTCCTGGTAACAATGGGGTAATTACTTGGTAGCCCATTTGTTCTAAAGCGTTTGCTAATGGCTTTATCTCCCATGGGTTTCCTGAGAATCCATGAATAATGATACATACTTCTTGATTCACGAAAAAGTCTCCTCTGCCGTTTACTTGAATGACTAATTTGTTAAATGATATTGGCTGTTTTCGCATAAATTTGCTGCTTTTCGTATAATGGATAAATCCGTATTTTGTCCTTATTCGTGGCATCTTTTCGTAAGCAATTCAAAAGTACGTTTACTGAACCTATTGTTTTAATCAATGTTTACGAAAAGAGCCGTGATAATCAAGCTGATCATTTAAGCTATCTTACCTAACAACACAGATACATTTATGTTGGCACTCAAGTTGTTGAGTTAGTTGCAATCCAAAAAACCTGACTATTCTAGTCTGCCGGTGGATTGGTTGTAACATACATATTGATCGGATTTTCCTCTATATTGCTGACAAGTTTATAACTCTTCCGTATATAAACAAAAATTTTGGGAATGATATAAAAGCTTTTTTAGAAGAATTTATACATGTACTAACTGTTCATTCTTGTTAAAGGAAATATTTAGATATGTAACACTAGAAGAAACAAAAAAAGGTTTTATGTTAGATCGAGGCTGATCCTATTATTCTTATTAATACCATTTTTTGAAACTCTTTTTTAGCGAGGTGACCGAATATGCCCTTCATCATGGTAAACGGCTGCAAACTTTATTTTACAGTACAAGGACAAGGGATCCCCATCCTCTTTATCCATCCCCCGGTACTTACTCATCTCAATTTTGATTACCAAATAAAAGACTTATCAAAGGTTTATCAGGTGGTTGCCTTTGATATTCGAGGCCATGGTAGAAGTTCATGCTCTGAACAGCCTTTAACGTATTCTCTAATTGCCGACGATATGAAGCAATTATTAGACCATTTAAACATAAAAAAAGCTTTTATTTGTGGATATTCTACAGGAGGAACCATCGGACTTGATTTTTTACTGTCCTATCCAGAGAGGGCTTTGGGTGGGATTGTGATCAGCGGTATGTCTGAGGTGAGCGATTGGTTTTTAAAAAATAGAATTATGATTGCCATTACACTAGCCAAATTGAAAGCTCTCCCTGCATTAGCTCTATCCACATCCTGGACGAATACGAATACCAAATCATCCTTTTGGAGAATGTTAAAAGAGGAGAATAAAGGAAGCAGTCAAAATATTGAAGAGTATTATAAGAGCAGCTTGTCTTATAATTGTACGAATCAGTTAGAAAATATAAAAAATCCTGTCTTATTAATATATGGGCAAAAAGACAAAGGTTTTTATCGTTATGCTAAATTGCTGCATGAAAAACTACCTCGGAATGAATTGAAATGGATCCAGCAAGTCAAACATCAGCTGCCAACAAAAGCTGCCTCTGAATTAAATCATCTAATGAAGCAATTCATCAATACCCATAAGGAATGTTAAGTAAGTTTAAGTTTAAAAAGGTAAAAGATAGATTGAAACCTCCATTTACTGGAGGTTTCAATCTATCTTTTATTACTTCGTTAGCGGTAAGATAAAGCCTGCTTCCCTAGCGCATTCCATGACTGTATAAAAGTTTGCCTGTTTACCTTATTATCCTTTTTTACCGCTAAAGGATCATTGAGATAAATGAATTGAGGTTCAAATCCTACCAGTACAACGGCATGCAAATCCAAAGTCGCTTTAATTTGTTCATCTCCATGTTGCCAAGATTCCACTCTATTTGGAGCTTTGTAATCTCCAGTTGTCCACACTACCACGGGCTTTCCTTTTTTTATTTGGGACAGTACATCATCGAAAGGTTTTCCGGTTAAGTTTACTGTGCGGCCTGGAAGATAGTGTTCCATCAACTCCTGTAGCGGTTGTACGTATACAGCATAGCCCTTTTTTTTGCCTGTCATATCTCCTACAAACCCATCTTTAGGATTTCCCCAATGTTTTATGTCCCCACTTTTTCCGACCACCAGAGGATCATTGTCTTTTTTTATTTTGCTAGCCAGTTCTGTTTTACTTACTTTAATACCGGCATACTGTAAAACCATCGCTAAGCTCGTTACTTCACAGCCATATTTCAACTCCGGATTTTGCGAAATTAGCGGGACGTCCAAGATTACCTTTTTTGGGGGTGATGGTTCTGAAAGCTGCAAAGTATTAAGAGGTTTTTCTTCAGATTTGGTTGTCTCAGTTTGTTCACGGGCACCGCTCGCACCTTGATTTTCAGAAGGAATTTGTTTTGCCGAGCAGCCTGCCAGAATGAACATGAGTATACCTATTGCTAAAGTTTTTTTGATATCCTTCACCTTCCTTTATGTAGTTAAGCACATATGATAATATTCCATATACGATCATGATTTATTACCAAAGTGCTTTTCGTAAATTTTGTTTCTATTTGACTAAAAAATGATTAAAACAACAGGTTCTGTATTAAAGACGCCACGGAGACGGACAAAATACGGATTTATTCATTGTACAAAAAGCAACCATCTATGCGAAAATAGCCATTACCAAAAACGTGCTTTTACGGAATGTGTCTGAGTAAATAGGATATATAACAACAAAAAGGGATTCGGTGCAGCCTTATTGGTTTTAAAAAGACGAATGACTCTAATACAAAATGGTCATTAGACAATATTGGAACTGTTTGGTAAACATTTATGCGGCTGCAATGTATGACATCCTCTTCAATCCTTTTTGAAGCACTCACTCTCCCGCTTCCGGGGATTTATCACCTCTAAATTAGAAAGTAAAGCACCAGCAGTAATGATACTGCGAAAATGGACAAATTAGGAATATGCGAATACAGACTTAGCAAAAAACACACCGCTAATTTTTTATTATTCCTCCGGTTTGGTGTAAAATGGTGGTACTTCGTATAATTTTTATGTGCAGGATGTGATTGAATGAAGAAGGCACTTATCAATATTGATTATACATACGATTTTGTAGCGGATGATGGACATTTGACATGCGGCAGGCAGGGCCAGCAGATTGAGGATGAGCTTGTGAAGCTGACAAAGGAATTTCTCGATACTTCGGATTATGTGGTTTTTGCAATTGACTGCCATGAGGAGGGAGATATGTTCCATCCGGAATCAACGTTATTCCCGCCGCACAATATAAAGGGGACGCCCGGAAGAGCTTTGTTTGGATCTCTGCAGTCCTTATATGAGCAACATAAAAATGACAAAAATGTGCACTATATGGATAAAACCCGATACAGTGCCTTTGCCGGAACTGATTTGGAAATCAGGCTGCGGGAAAGGGGAATAGAAGAGCTGCATCTTTGTGGAGTATGCACGGATATATGCGTTCTTCATACAGCTGTTGATGCTTATAACAAAGGCTTCAAGCTAGTCATTCATAAAAAGGCAGTTGCCAGCTTTAATGATACTGGCCATGATTTTGCATTAGGTCATTTTCAAAATAGTCTTGGGGCGCAGGTTCTCTAGGAAGAAAGCATAGGAGTGGAATGAGATGGTAAAAAAATACCAGGATGATAGTTTAGCTCTGCATACAGATTTATATCAAATTAATATGGCGAAAACTTATTGGGATGATGGAATTCACGAACGCAAAGCAGTATTTGAGGTGTTTTTCCGAAAGATGCCATTTGATAATGGTTTTGCAGTGTTTGCAGGGCTTGAGCATATCATTGAATATTTACAGGAGTTTCGGTTTTCGGAAACGGATATTGAATATCTCCGCGATGAGCTGCAGTATGATCCAGAATTTTTGCAATACCTGAGTGGGTTGAAATTTACTGGAACTGTCCGTTCGATGGCAGAAGGGGAAATTGTATTCGGTAATGAGCCGCTGGTACAAGTAGAGGCTCCTTTAGCGCAGGCACAGCTTGTAGAAACAGCCCTTCTCAATATTGTGAATTACCAAACACTGATAGCCACAAAGGCTGCACGAATAAAGCATGTTGTGGGCAATGATGTCGTAATGGAATTTGGTTCCCGGAGAGCACACGAGCTCGATGCAGCGATTTGGGGAACGAGAGCAGCCTTTATTGGCGGCTTTGATGCAACCAGTAATGTAAGAGCAGGAAAAAGGTTCGGCATTCCGGTTTCCGGAACCCATGCCCATGCTATGATACAGGCATATCGGGATGATTATACTGCTTTTCATAAATATGCAGAAAGCCACAAAGACTGTGTTTTCCTTGTGGATACATATGACACCCTCCGTTCAGGCGTTCCTTCTGCTATAAAAGTGGCGAAGGAGCTGGGGGATAAAATTAATTTTGTTGGTATACGACTGGACAGCGGAGATATGTCCTTTTTATCAAAGGAAGCGAGAAAGATGCTGGATGCAGCCGGTTTTGAAAGAGCAAAAATAGTAGCATCAAGTGACTTGGACGAATATACCATTCTCCACTTGAAATCACAGGGTGCGAAAATTGATACCTGGGGGATTGGTACCAAGCTGATTACTTCTTATGATCAGCCGGCATTAGGAGCCGTTTATAAAATGGTTTCGATCGAGGATGAAAACGGCACAATGCAGGATACCATTAAGATTTCCAGCAATGCTGAAAAAGTGTCAACACCGGGATTAAAAAAGGTATACAGAATTATGAACAAGAGCACAGGAAAATCTGAAGGGGATTATATAACGCTTAAAGGAGAGAATCCAGAAAGCGAGGACAAATTAAAGATGTTTCATCCTGTCCATACCTTCATTAGTAAGTATGTTACAAATTTTGAGGCCAAGAATCTCCATCATGACATTTTTGTAGAGGGGAAATATGTATATACACTTCCTGAGCTGAATGAAATTAAACAGTATGCAGAGGAAGCCCTTGGGACACTGTGGGAAGAATATAAGCGCTCATTAAATCCTGAGGAATATCCTGTCGATCTCAGCCAAAAGTGCTGGGATAATAAAATGAAAAATATTGAACAGGTTCGGGAGAAGGTAGCTCACCTTAAGGATAAGTAAATTTATGGATCTGCTTGAGACGAGGTAGTGAAAAGAATAGTTTATTATGAAGTGTAATTCTAGGAGGTCATAATATTGGACAAATTACAAAAACAAATCGTTGAAGAGATGATGGTAAAGCCTAAAATTGATCCCAAAGAAGAAATTCGCAAAAGCGTTGACTTCTTAAAGGCCTACCTAAAAAAATATCCATTCTTTAAAGGATTTGTCCTTGGCATATCCGGAGGGCAGGACTCTACGCTAACAGGGAAGCTGGCTCAAACAGCTATTAATGAACTTAGGGAGGAGACGGGAAATAAGGACTATACATTCATAGCGGTCCGTCTTCCGTACGGCGTCCAAAAAGATATGGATGATGTTAATGATGCCATAGCATTTATGCAGGCGGATAAAGCCTTAACTGTTAATATTAAAGGGGCTGTTGATGCAAGTGAGGCAGCATTGAAAGAAGCGGGTATTGTCCTGTCCGATTTTGCGAAGGGAAACGAAAAAGCAAGAGAACGGATGAAAGCCCAATACAGCATTGCCGCGATGGAAAACTGTGTTGTTCTTGGAACCGACCATTCTGCTGAAGCGGTGACAGGATTTTATACAAAATTTGGAGACGGCGGTGCAGATTTAACGCCTATCTTCCGTCTAAACAAACGCCAAGGAAAACAGCTTCTTAAGGAACTTGGCTGCCCAGAACACTTATACACAAAAAAACCGACTGCTGATCTTGAGGATGAGCGTCCGCAAATTCCGGACGAAGCAGCACTGGGTGTAACCTACGATAACATAGATGACTATCTTGAAGGCAAAGAAATTCCAGAGGAAGCTGCTAAGAAAATCGAATCATTCTATTTGAAATCTCAGCATAAACGCCATCTTCCAATCACAATATTTGATGATTTTTGGAAATAATAGTTGATAGAGACTGCTGCCATTTTGGCGCAGTCTTTTTTTGATCAAGGTTTTGCGTAAAGCAACAATCTATGAGAAAACAGCCTTGATGAAAATCGCTGTCCGCTGCACTCTTTTAAAATTACACCTATTAAAGTTCCTCCTTTTTCTTTTCCAATTTTTATAGTATGGTAAATAATATAAAAGTAGTGGGAATTATCTAACATTTTAAGCCTGAGGGGGAAACGCGGATAATGGGAAAAGAAGTACTGCACCCAAAGCTGGAGCAAATTATTAACAATATTGAAAAAGTGATGATAGGGAAGACCCATATAGCTGAGTTAAGTCTAGTAGCTTTATTAGCAGATGGACATGTGCTGCTGGAAGATGTGCCCGGTGTTGGAAAAACGATGATGGTCCGCGCTCTTTCAAAATCAGTAAGTGCTGTCTTTAAGCGTATACAGTTCACACCGGATCTTTTGCCCTCTGATGTAATCGGAGTCTCGATTTATAACCCGAAAGATTTGGAATTTCAATTCAGGCCGGGTCCCATTATGGGAAATATTATTTTGGCAGATGAGATTAATCGCACCTCTCCTAAAACGCAGTCTGCTTTGCTTGAAGGGATGGAAGAAAGTAGTGTAACAGTGGACGGAAATACCCGAAAGATGGACAAGCCATTTTTTGTAATGGCTACGCAAAATCCAATCGATTATGAAGGCACCTATCCATTGCCAGAGGCCCAGCTGGATCGCTTCCTGATCAAACTGAAAATGGGCTATCCTAATTCTCTTGATGAAATAGAAATTTTAAGCAGGGCAGAAAAGAATCCTCCTATAGAAAGCCTTCAGTCTGTTATTACCCTGGAAGAGCTTAGAGAACTGCAGAAGCAGGTTCGCGAAGTATATGTAGATCACACCATTAAACAGTATATTGTAGACCTTTCAACCCGCACCCGAATCCATCCGAATGTTTATCTTGGTGTAAGTCCCCGTGCCTCCATCGCATTAATGAAGGCATCACAGGCCTATGCCCTTTTGAAAAACAGAGATTTTGTCATTCCAGATGATGTTCAATATCTTGCATCCTATGTATTTGCTCATCGCATCATTTTAAAATCTGAAGTCAAATACAGCGGCCAAACGCCTGAGGAAATTGTTGATAGCATTCTTACCAGTACTCGTGTACCTGTCCAAAAGGCAGTGAGGTAAAAAGAATGTTCAGGAAAATGAAAGCCGGCGCCAGAATATTTTTTGTTGTTCTTATGCTGTTTTCAGTCCTATTGTTTGCGTTATTTCAAGGGGGATATGTCAGCTGGTTTCTTTTTTATTCTTTTAGCCCCATTGCTTTATATGCCTTGCTTCTTCAGTTTTCTGCTAAGAAGCATTTTCGTGTAGAAACCAAACTTGAAAGCTTGCAATATAGCGCTGGAGACCAGCTTACCATGAATGTATCTATACAAAGAAGCAACCCCTTTCCTCTTTTTTATATATCCCTCCATCATGATTCCAGTCCTGAATTGGGAATGAGAAAGGTCATTGTTTTTCCAAGGTTTAAAAGAAGAATAGAGCTGGAGCTTGTGATTCCCAACCTGCAGCGGGGAGAATACAAAATGGGAGAGATAAAATTAAAAACAGGGGATCCGCTTGGGCTATTGGAAAAAGAAGTGCATGTTTCCTGCCCGTATACCATTCTGGTGTTCCCTCCCTATACAGATGTGATATACAGAACCATTGAAAGCCGTTATGAGCAGGGCTCAACAGCATCGCAGTATAAAGTTCAAAATGATACCACAATGGTAACTGGAGTAAGGCCGTATCAGCCGGGAGACCGTTTTACCTGGATTGACTGGAAGGCTACAGCCCGCCTCAATGACCTTCAAACAAAAGAATTTGAAGTATATCAATCACATGATGTTTTAATGATTATCGACCGTACTCCATCATCTGCTTTTGAGCTTTGTGTTACGTTTGCAGCCTCCCTTATCCGAAGCATTTTGCGTCACGGCGGACAGACAGGCCTTTATTCCGTGGGACAGGATCATTCGATTTTTCCCATAAGAGGCGGAGAGCAGCAACAATATCAACTATTCCATCATTTGGCTAAGGTGAAAGCGGACAGTCCATTTCCCTTTGCTTCTATTTTGAAAGGAAACTCTCTTTTCTATCATCCTTCCGCTGCCCTGATGATGATTACCTCGAAGCTAGAGGAAGAAATGATTCAAAGTCTATATCATCTTGCCAAAAGGAAAGGAGCAGCGGTTGTGTTTGTGATTAAAAACAGGGGAGAATCAATCACAAGCGAAGAACAGGAATTGCATCAGCGGGCTTACAATGAAAAAATTTATATTAAATTTCTATATGAAGATGGGTTCCGGACGGCGCTGGCAGGGGTGAAGAAGAATGAGTAGGCAAATGGAAAAGACACCGGCCTTTCTTACAGTCGTTCTATATGTATTAGGTTTTTCGCTTCTTATGGAGTGGATAAAGCCTCTGAGCCAGCTTACGGAGACCGGAAACTTCAATGTGTTTATCGTATTTATTGGTATGGCCTTTTTCCTGTACGCGGTCAAGGCTCCAAGATGGATAGGGATTATACTTAAAGGGGTATTTATTTTATTCTCCATCCATTCCCTTTACTTTGGTGAATCTTTTTTTCAACTCACCTGGGTGATAAAGCTATGCGAACATGTATGGCAAAATACGGGACTTTTATTTTCCGATAAGCTGGACTCTTTATCAAATGAATTCAGAAGCCTGTTGTTTTTTGTACTGCTCTGGCTTATTACTTACCTTTTGCGATATTGGATGCTTGTTAAAAGAAATATGCTGCTTTTTTTTATTATGACAGTGATTTATGTATGTATTCTTGATACGTTTACCCGATATGACGGAAGCAAGGCGATTGTGCATTCAATGGCAATCGGTCTCATTCTGCTGGGAATCCTTTTTTTTCAAAAAATAAAAGAAGAAGGTCCGTTCCTCAGCTTCCCTGCCCATTGGGTGAAGTGGCTGATTCCCTTCTCCATATTTGTCAGTGCTGTATTGGTGTTTGGATATGAAATGCCTAAATCCAAGGCCATCCTTCCTGACCCAGGCCCTTTTATTAATTCAATCCTGGCGAGTGACCGATTAAACGGACCCAGAGGCTTAGAAGGATTGGACATGGGGCTGCGTGAAAATGATACGAGGCTCGGCGGCCCTTTTATAGGAGACAATCAAGTAGTTTTTGAGGCAAAGGTGGATTCTGATCAATATTGGAAAGTAGAAACAAAGGATACGTATACAGGTAAGGGGTGGACTTCTGAAGATAGCAAGGGGAATTCATTCTACACAACGGGTGAAATGATCTGGAAACTCGAGGAGCAGGGGAAGGACACCTCTTATGGGGGACAGAAAAGTGCCTTTCTCATCTATCAACATCCCATGCCTTATCTGGCTTATCCATATGGCATCCAATCCATTTCTTCGGGACTGCCGAATAATTTTGTACTAAACGATCAAACGGAAAAAATTACACCGTATGAATCAGATACAACTCATCCCACGATCGTTCAATATGGGATCAACTACGTCGTTCCGGAATATCAAAAAAAGGAACTGGAATCGACAACGGCTGAGGGATCAAAAAATGAGGAGGATCCTAAGTACCTGGAGCTGCCAAAGTCTTTGCCTGCAAGGGTGAAAAAGCTCGCTGCCCAAATCACTAAAGGCGATAAGAATTGGTATGATAAGGCGGTTGATATAGAATCATACCTTCAATCCGGACAATTTACGTATGACAAAAAAAATGTAGCCATTCCCGGCAAAAATCAGGATTATGTAGATCAATTTTTATTTATAACAAAGCGGGGGTATTGTGATAACTTCTCGACATCAATGGTTGTGCTGTTAAGAGCAGCGGGTGTACCGGCAAGATGGGTAAAAGGTTATGCACCCGGAAATTATACAAATTCCACAAGCGATGGTACTAGGACTTATCAGATTACCAATAACGATGCCCATTCTTGGCCTGAAGTATGGTTTCCAAAGGATGGCTGGATTCCATTTGAACCGACAAAAGGTTTTTTTGGTCAAACAATCGTCCATGAAAATGTGCAGGGGTCTTTAGCTGAAAAAGAGCAAAAGCCATTGGCGCCGATTCAGCCCAAAAAGCCGCTTAAGCCTCAAAAAGACTTACTGGACAATGGTTCGAATGCAAAAATAAAAGCACCATCCCAAAGTAATATGCAGAAAATCAGTTCTTTTGTGAAAAACCATAAAACGTCAATGATTATAAGTGTTATATTTTTTGCCATCGTCTGCCTTTTCCTATTCTTGTATCGAAAAAAATGGATGCCATTCATACTGATTTGGCTTTACCGAAAAAAGAGCGGAACAGAAACCTTTGCCAAGGCATACCTCCTTCTCTTAAAGCAGCTGGATCAATATGGCATTAAACGAAAGGAAAATCAGACGCTGCGCGAATATGCCGTTTATGTAGATTCCTATTTTGAAACTGGGACTATGATGATGCTCACCAAACAATATGAGAAGTATTTATATAAGGGAGCTGAAGACCTTGGAGACTGGAAAGAATATAGCGAATTATGGGAAAATTTAATAAGAAAAACAGCGGGTTGACCCAACTGGTATTCAAGTATAAAATGGTGACAAACTTAATCCGCGGGATTAGTAGTTTCAGCTGATCCCAGTGCTCTTCATATAATCTCGGAAATAAGGTTCGAGAGTCTCTACCAGATCACCTTAAATGATTTGACTATGAAGGCAGACTTCTTTGTGTTTGTCCAGGCATCATCTTGCTATGGATTATTTTAGTGTACCGTTTCGTATGCTTATCAGACTAGAATTCTGCCTTCTAATTTATTAGAGGTGGAATTCTAGTTTTTTTTTAGGGAATTATAGGCAGGCGGGAAGAAAATATGTACGTCCCTGAACTGGCGCCTTAAGCTTTTTTCGTGTTACCAAAAAATTTATTAAACGGGGGAATCTGCATGTCTCAAAACGCATCTTTAGAAAATCAGGAAATTATTGTTGTATTGGACTTTGGCAGCCAGTATAACCAATTAATCACAAGAAGAATTCGAGAGTTTGGTGTTTATAGTGAATTGCATCCTCACACCATCTCCGTTGAGGAAATAAAAGCGATGAATCCGAAGGGAATTATTTTTTCCGGCGGACCTAACAGTGTTTATGATGAGAATTCTTTCCGTTGTGACGAAGCAATCTTTGAACTGGGTGTTCCGGTACTCGGAATTTGTTACGGTATGCAGCTGATGACAAAGCATTTTAATGGAAAGGTTGAGCCTGCCAAAAACCGTGAGTATGGGAAGGCGAGCATCACGGTAAGGAAGCAGTCCCGTTTATTTGATGAACTTCCTGAAGAGCAAGTTGTATGGATGAGTCATGGGGATTTGGTTACAGCTCCTCCTGAAGGGTTTGTGGTAAATGCGACAAGTGCCGATTGCCCAATTGCATCTATGAGTGATCCTGAGCGCCATCTATATGCAGTTCAATTTCACCCGGAGGTAAGGCACTCTGTGTATGGGAATGAGCTTCTAAAGAATTTTGTTTTTGGTGTTTGTGAATGCAAAGCTGAATGGTCCATGGAAAACTTTATTGAGATTGAGATGGAGAAAATCCGTCAAACGGTTGGGGACAAAAAGGTTCTTTGTGCATTAAGCGGCGGAGTGGATTCTTCCGTGGTAGCTGTTCTTATTCATAAAGCAATTGGAGACCAGCTGACATGTATGTTCGTGGATCACGGCCTCCTTCGCAAAGGTGAAGCAGAAAGTGTTATGAAGACCTTTTCTGACGGTTTCAACATGAATGTCATTAAAATTGATGCCCGTGACCGCTTCTTGTCTAAGCTTGAGGGAGTGTCTGACCCAGAGCAAAAGCGTAAAATCATTGGCAATGAATTTATCTATGTTTTCGATGATGAAGCAGCCAAGCTGGAGGGAATTGACTTCCTTGCTCAGGGAACGCTGTATACAGATATTATTGAAAGCGGTACGGCAACAGCTCAAACAATTAAGTCGCATCATAATGTGGGCGGTCTGCCAGAGGATATGAAATTCACTTTAATTGAACCATTAAATGCGCTTTTTAAGGATGAAGTACGTGCACTGGGCACTGAGCTGGGCATTCCTGATGAAATTGTATGGAGACAGCCATTCCCTGGACCAGGGCTTGGAATTCGTGTTCTTGGTGCTATTTCAGAAGACAAATTGGAGATTGTAAGGGAATCTGATTATATCTTGCGTGAAGAAATTAAGAAAGCTGGCCTTGATCGTGATATTTGGCAATACTTCACAGTTCTTCCTGATATCAGAAGTGTAGGGGTAATGGGTGATGCAAGGACTTACGACTACACAATAGGAATTCGTGCCGTTACTTCCATTGATGGAATGACCTCAGACTGGGCAAGAATACCATGGGATGTTCTCGAGAAAATTTCCGTAAGGATTGTCAATGAAGTGTCTCACATTAACCGAGTAGTGTATGACATTACCAGTAAGCCGCCTGCAACCATTGAGTGGGAGTAACTAAAACTTTTAGGTACATCCTTTTGTGGTGCTGCCGTTAAAGGATGTACATCACATTTGTAATACGGACTTTTTAGTGCAATCAGCAATACGATTCTTACTAGAATTTTTATATAAAAATACGAACGTATTTATAATTTGGTAAAAAAACGTTCGTATTTTTTTGTTGACGGACACATTTCGACATGATACAATTTTCCCATAAGAGAATACGTCACATCGTATAATTTCGGGGATATGGCCCGATAAGTTTCTACCAAGCTGCCGTAAAGAGCTTGACTACGAGGCGAGTGTTACATAAAGGGGAAGTTTTCTCTTTATTCGTACTTATGCCTATAGTCAAACGCTTCGGTGGAAACCGGAGCGTTTTTATTATGTAGATGAAAGACTATTTTAGGGGGTAAAGGAAATGCAAAAGTACTATCAGTTCAAAGAATTGGGCACGAGTTATCGCCAAGAATTCTTGGGCGGTTTAACGACTTTTTTGGCCATGGCCTATATTTTGGTCGTTAATCCACTGACATTGTCTCTTTCAAGTATTAAAGGTCTTCCGGATTCTATGAGAATGGATTATGGTTCAGTATTCGTTGCGACTGCCATTGCGGCTGCAATCGGATCAATCGTTATGGGGCTGCTGGCAAAGTATCCGCTGGCTTTGGCACCTGGTATGGGATTAAACGCATTTTTTGCTTATTCTGTTGTGCTGGGAAGCAAAATTCCTTGGCAGCATGCACTTGGTGCGGTTTTCATTTCGGGTGTCTTTTTCTTTCTTTTAACTCTTACAGGACTTCGTGAAAAAATTATAAACGCAATTCCAGTTCAATTGAAGCATGCGGTGGGTGCGGGTATCGGTTTATTTATTACCTTTATTGGTTTTCAAGACGCAGGAATTATTGTGAAAAATGATGCTACGCTAGTTGGGCTTGGCGACTTATCAAAAGGGCCTACATTGCTTGCAATCTTTGGAATTGTCATTACTGTTATCATGATGACAAGAAAAATTAAAGGCGCAGTCTTTTATGGTATGATTGTCACTGCTGTTGTGGGCATGATTTTTGGTTTAATTGCTGTACCTCACAAAGTGGTCAGCGGCGTACCAAGTCTGCATCCGACTTTTGGTGCGGTATTCTCTTCCTTTGGAGATCATTCTTTCTGGTCAACAAGTATGATCGGCATTATTCTTACGTTTTTATTCGTAGATTTCTTTGATAACGCAGGAACCATAGTAGCCGTTGCCAATCAGGCTGGATTAATGAAGGATAATAAACTTCCAAACGCTGGGAAGGCATTGGTATCAGACTCTATCGCAACAATGGTCGGAGCTGTATTAGGAACTTCAACAACGACTTCTTTTATTGAGTCTTCTGCAGGGGTAGCTGCTGGCGCAAAAACAGGGTTTGCATCATTAGTAACAGCTGGATTATTCATTCTGTCACTGTTCTTTTTCCCGCTGTTATCCGTTATTACAGCACCTGTGACAGCACCTGCACTTATTATTGTTGGAGCTTTAATGGTATCATCATTGAGGCATATCGAATGGGATCGATTTGAAATTGCAGTCCCTGCCTTTCTAACTATGATTACAATGCCATTATCGTACAGTATCGCAACAGGGATCGCCATTGGATTTATCTTCTATCCGATTACAATGATCGTAAAAGGAAAAATTAAAGAGCTTAATCCTGTAATGTATTTCTTCTTTGTGATTTTCTTACTTTATTTCATTTTCTTAAAATAATGACTTAAGAGCCGCGACTTTTGTAGCGGCTCTATTTTATTTGGAACCAATATATTCTTTTACAAACACTCCCTTTTTGAATATAATAATTAATTTTATGGAGGAAAATATAAAATTGATTATCATACAACTTTTCGCTACACTAGAGTATGCACGAAATTTGTCGTTTTGGGGAGAAATATCATGGAAGCATTTGAGGTTAAAAAAGTCCTTAATAACAATGTTTTGATTGCCTCTCATCCTGAGTATGAGGAAATGGTCCTGATTGGCAAGGGGATTGGCTTTAATCGTAAAAGGGGCGATGCCATTACTCGAGAATCAGCGGAGAAAATGTTTGTGATGAAGAGTGAGAAGGAACAGGAGCAATATAAGAAATTGCTGCCGACAATTGAAAATGATATGCTTGAAATCATCATTTCTTCAATTGAATTAATTCGCAAGAGATCCTCTTCTATTTTAAATGAACATATCCATGTGGCATTAACCGATCACTTACTTTTTGCGATTAACCGTACTATTGCAGGTATGGCAATCAAAAATCCTTTTATTTCTGAGACCAAGATCTTATATCCCCGTGAATATGAGATTGCTCGGGAAGTAATTGAATTTATTAATGAGGCTGCCAATATTGATCTTCCAGAAGGCGAGATTGGTTTCATTGCTTTGCATATACACAGTGCGATTACCAATAAGCAATTATCGGATTTAAATCAGCACTCTCAATTAATTGCCAAATTGATTGAAACGGTTGAAGGTCAATTTAATATACAGCTTAATCGCGATCACATTAATTATATGAGGCTTGTACGCCATTTAAGATACACAATTGACAGGGTATTAAACGGGGACAAAGTAGAAGAACCAGAAAAAATTGCACTGTTCTTGAAAACAGAATATCCTTTGTGCTATAATCTTGCCTGGAAGCTGATAAAAATAATGCAACAAACATTGAAAAAGCCCGTCTATGATGCAGAGGTTGTCTATTTAACAATGCATCTGCAGCGTATTCAACATAAAATTAAATAGCATATTGAAATTATTTATTTTACGTGTTACTGATACGATCAGGCATGAGAGAAAAAGATGATTATGCAATGAGTATGTTTGGGGAACGATACCCGTATACTTATTTTTCATCTCTTTCCTCATGCCTTTTTTTTGTTTTATTTTGCATAAAAAGCGTGCATCTCAATGTTGTTGGATTTAAATTTTAGAGGGGGGTAAGACCTTGTTTAAGAAAATCTTTGGTGTGTTACAAAAGGTTGGTAAAGCACTTATGCTGCCGGTTGCTATCCTGCCTGCAGCAGGTATTTTGCTTGCAGTGGGTACAGCATTAACAAACCCGACGCTCGTAAATGTTGCTCCATTCCTTGACGCTGGCTGGGTGAAACAAATTGCAGCTATTATGGCAGGAGCCGGTGGAGCTGTTTTTAGTAACCTTGCGCTGTTGTTTGCAGTTGGGGTTGCTGTTGGTTTGAGCGGCGGTGAAGGTGTTGCCGGACTTGCGGCCATTGTTGGTTATTTAATTATGAATACGACCATGGGGGTTGCATTAAACCTTCAAATGTCTCAAGTAACTGGTGCTCATGTCAACCCTGCCTATGCTTTAGTCCTTGGAGTACCAACCCTTCAAACAGGTGTGTTTGGCGGTATTATTATTGGTATTGTGGCAGCTGCAATGTACAATAAATTCTTTGAAATTGAACTTCCATCCTATTTAGGATTCTTTGCAGGAAAACGATTTGTACCAATTGTAACAGCGGTCTCAGCTGTTGTTTTAGGGTTAGTTTTACTTGTAATATGGCCGCCAATTCAAACGGGGCTTAATAACTTCTCGAACTTTATGCTGAATTCACAGCCGACTTTGGCAGCATTTGTTTTCGGGCTTGTTGAACGTTCGCTGGTGCCATTTGGTCTGCATCACATCTGGTATGCTCCTTTCTGGTTTGAATTTGGTTCTTACACATCTAAATCAGGCCAGGTAGTTCATGGTGACCAAGCCATTTTTATGGCTCAAATAAAAGATGGTGTTAAACACTTGACAGCTGGTACGTTTATGGCTGGTAAGTTTCCTTTCATGATGTTTGGTCTTCCAGCAGCTGCATTAGCTATCTATCATGAAGCCCGTCCAGAACGTAAAAAGTTTGTTGCGGGGATTATGGGTTCTGCAGCGTTAACTTCCTTCTTAACTGGTATCACTGAACCAATTGAATTTTCATTCTTGTTTGTAGCTCCAGTGTTATTCGCAATCCATGCGGTATTTGCAGGTCTTTCTTTCATGGTTATGCAATTGCTGGATGTTAAGATTGGTATGACTTTCTCTGGCGGTTTAATTGACTTTGTATTATTTGGTGTTTTAAATCCACAAACTCATTGGTGGTGGGTTATTCCTGTAGGTTTAGTGTTTGCGGTTATTTATTACTTCGGATTCCGATTCGCTATCCGCAAGTTTAATCTTAAAACACCAGGTCGTGAAGATGTGGAAGAAGATGAGGCAGCTGGTGCAGCAAACGGCCCAGTGAATGACCTTCCTTATGAAATTCTTGAAGCAATGGGCGGACAGCCAAATATCGCTAGCCTTGACGCATGTATAACAAGACTTCGTGTTCAAGTTAAAGATGTGAAGGATGTTGATAAAGAACGTCTTAAAAAGCTTGGTGCTGCCGGTGTGCTTGAAGTGGGAAATAATATTCAAGCGATCTTCGGACCTAGATCCGATACCTTAAAATCACAAATGAAAGATATTATAAGTGGAAAACGTCCTCGTCCTGCGAAAACAAATCCGGATGTGGAAATACAGCAGCAAATTGAAGACGTTCAGCCGGGTGTATTGCAAACAGATGTAAAAGACCAGAATATCCATGAAGAATATGTTTCACCATTAATGGGAGAACTAAAACCAATTACTGAGGTACCTGACCAAGTATTCTCTGGGAAAATGATGGGCGATGGTTTCGCTATTCTTCCTACAGAGGGCACGATTGTATCACCGGTAAAAGGTAAAATTGTAAATGTATTCCCAACAAAGCATGCTCTGGGCATTGAATCTGCTGGCGGCAGAGAAATTCTGATTCACGTAGGAATCGATACCGTAAACTTAAAAGGTGAAGGCTTCGAAACCCTCGTGAAAGAAGGGGACAGCGTTGAAGCTGGACAACCTCTGTTAAATGTTGACCTTGAATTCTTAAAGAGTAAAGTTCCTTCTATTATGACTCCGATTGTTTTCACCAACCTGAAAGAAGGAGAAAAAGTAGTATTAGAAAAGCCAGGAAAAGTTGATTTAGGGGAAAAAGCAATTATCTCTATTCAATAATGAAAGGAGCCGTTTCCTATTTAATAGGAAACGGCTCTTTCTTTGCGTTTTTAAGTACAAAGTTATGTGGAATTTATCAAAGCCTAGTACCAAAGAAATAAAAAGTATATAAAATGTTGATGTATCAAAGGAACTTTAGTACAGTAAAGGCTGAAAGGGGTCAGACCCCTTTAGTGGAGTACAGCGCTGCAGTCGCTTTTTTTCTGTGTTCGTTTAAGATTTAGTTATAAGTGACATAGTGATTAGTAGTAGTTTTTTTGTTGGAAAGAGGTGGTGAAAGTGTTGCATAATAGTGTTGTCATGGTCCTGATTATTTTTATCATTAATGTGGTGTATGTATCTTTCTTTACCATGAGGATGATCCTCACCCTGAAGGGGTACCGCTATATCGCTGCATTTGTCAGCATGATCGAGATTGTCATCTATATAGTAGGGCTTGGTCTGGTACTGGGTAATTTAAATCATATACAAAATATTATTGCTTATGCAGTTGGTTATGGTACGGGTGTCATCGCGGGAATGAAGATTGAGGAGAAGCTGGCTCTCGGTTACATTACCGTAAATGTTATTACGAAAGAATATGATAAAGATCTTCCAAAACAGCTGCGTGAGAAGGGATATGGTGTGACAAATTGGGCTGCTGAGGGGCTGGAAGGAGACCGTATGGCCCTGCAGATTCTTACTCCCAGAAAGTATGAGTTAAAGCTATATCAAAACATTAAAGAATTGGATCCTAAAGCGTTCATTATTGCTTATGAACCAAAAGCAATTCATGGCGGTTTTTGGGTGAAGCAGGTTAAGAAAGGGAAACTGCACATATGACAAAAAAGAAAAAGCAATTTGAAGTACAAGAAAATGAAACGATTTCCGATTGTTTAGACCGAATGAAAAAGGAAGGCTATATGCCGGTACGAAGAATGGAGAAGCCGATCTTTGAAGAAGTGAAGGAGGCGGGAGAAGTAAACTACCGGCCGATTGCTCAAAAGATTGTCTTTGAAGGATTATTAATGGAGTAAAACACGAACAAAAATAATAGATTTTATCGTTTTGTTCGATTTTTTCTTGTTGACGTACATAGAAGCACCTGTTAAGATGGAAGTGTCAAAGTGAATAGCACCCTCATATATAATGGGAATATGGCCCATACGTTTCTACCCAATTACCGTAAATAATTGGACTATGAGGGAAAGTAGAGATTTTGGGGACATGTCATGTAGAATGATGTCTATTTCGGTGTCCTGCCAGATGAATTGCTTTCTCTCATTGAAGAAGAAGGCCGTTTATCTGGTTTTTTTATTTAACGGCTTTTTGTTAAACTTTGCTGCTATATAAGATGCATCATTTTGTAAAGGTTCCTTTTTAAATGGAAGATAGGGACCATGGCGGCGGTTTTAGATTATGTAAAAAAATTCATATAAAAACACTTTTTATCTTAACTACAGAAGAAAAATGGAGGAATAAGATGAACGCCAAAATAGGTGTGATTATGGGCAGTGTCTCGGATTGGGAAACAATGAAGCATTCCTGTGAAATACTAGACGAATTAGGCATTCATTATGAGAAAAAAGTTGTTTCAGCGCATCGGACACCGGAGCTAATGTTTGAATATGCTGAGTCTGCGTTGGAACGGGGAATAAAAGTGATCATTGCCGGTGCAGGCGGTGCGGCACATTTGCCTGGCATGGTGGCTGCCAAAACAGTGCTTCCCGTTATTGGGGTTCCGGTGCAATCCAAAGCGCTCAACGGCCTCGATTCATTGCTATCTATTGTACAAATGCCTGGAGGTGTACCAGTTGCTACCGTTGCAATTGGCAAAGCCGGGGCAACAAATGCGGGGCTTTTGGCTGCCCAGATCCTTGCTGTAGAGGATTCTGAGCTTTCGAAAGCATTAATAAATCGAAGAGCAGAAATGAAAAATATGGCGTTGGAAAGCAGTGATCAGCTTGTCTAATCAATTTATTGCACCAGGACAAACCATTGGAATCATAGGCGGAGGACAGCTGGGCAGAATGATGGCATTAGCAGCCAAGGAAGCAGGATTTAGGGTCGTAGTTCTGGACCCGTCCCCGGATTCCCCATGCGGACAAGTGGCAGACCAGCAAATTATCGCTTCCTACCATGATGAATCTGCTTTGGAGGAACTTGCTGAAAAGTCGGACGTCATCACCTATGAGTTTGAAAATATCGATTACAAAGCGTTAAAGAAGATCTCTCAAAAGTCTTATATTCCTCAAGGGGCGGAATTGATCCGGATTACACAGGATCGGATTATTGAGAAAGCAGCCATTGAGGAAGCCGGCATCAAAGTGGCCCCATACAAAGTGATTGATTCACTTGAATCATTAAGGGAAGCGGCTCATCATCTTGGGTTTCCATGTGTATTAAAAACAGCCAGAGGCGGCTATGATGGGAAAGGGCAATATGTGATGCATACACCGGAGGAGATATCCGAGGCTTCCATTTTGCTTAGCCATGGCAGCTGTGTACTGGAAGCGTGGGTTCCTTTTGAAAAAGAAGTCTCCGTGATTGTGACAAGAAATCCGTCTGGGGAAATGAAATGCTTCCCAATGGGGGAAAATATACATGTCAATAACATTCTTCACCAGACTATTGTCCCGGCAAGAACAGAAGATACAATAAAGGAAAAAGCCTCAGACATTGCCATTGCACTTGCTGGCCACCTTCAGCTTGTAGGAACGCTGGCAGTCGAGATGTTTGTCACAAGGGATGGTTCCGTTTTTGTAAATGAACTGGCCCCAAGACCTCATAATTCAGGCCATTATACCATTGAAGCCTGCGAGATTTCACAATTTGCACAGCATATTAGAGCTATTTGCAGCTGGCCGTTAAAAAGTACTGAATTATTAAAGCCTGCTGTGATGGTTAATATATTGGGTCAGCATACAGAGGAACTGTATACGTGGATTTCCCGTCAGCCTGAATGGTCCATCCATTTGTATGGAAAAGAAAAAGCGAAGGCAAACCGCAAAATGGGTCATATTACTACCTTAACGAATGATATGGAAGCCACGTTAAAAGAACTGAATGAGCATGAGATTTGGAAGATTCCTGTTCGTTAAATACAGAGGAAACTGGAGGCATTGTAACATGATTGAACGTTATACACGCCCTGAAATGGGATCAATTTGGACAGAAGAAAACCGCTTTAACGCATGGCTGGAGGTAGAAATCCTTGCATGCGAAGCATGGGCTGAGCTAGGGGATATACCGAAGGAAGACGTTCAAAGAATTAGGGACAATGCTACCTTTAGTGTTGAGAGGATTAAAGAAATAGAAGAAGAAACACGACATGATGTTGTAGCTTTTACCCGGGCAGTTTCCGAAAGCCTTGGTGACGAAAAGAAATGGGTTCATTATGGATTAACGTCTACGGATGTTGTGGACACCGCCCTTTCATATGTATTAAAACAAGCAAACTCTATCCTTCTGAAAGATCTTGAGAAATTCATTGAAATCCTTCGCGTAAAAGCAATGGAGCATAAATATACCGTTATGATGGGGCGTACACATGGGGTACATGCAGAGCCGACCACATTTGGATTGAAAATCGCACTCTGGTACGAAGAGATGAAGCGCAACCTGGAACGTTTCAAGCAGGCAGCTGCCGATGTAGAATTCGGAAAAATTTCAGGAGCAGTCGGTACGTATGCCAATATCAATCCATTCGTTGAACAGTATGTTTGTGAAAAATTAGGGCTGCAGCCAGCCCCAATTTCAACCCAAACGCTTCAGCGCGACCGTCATGCTTATTACATGGCAAGCATCGCTCTTATTGCGACATCGATTGAAAAATTTGCGGTGGAAATCCGCGGGCTGCAAAAAAGCGAAATCCGTGAAGTAGAAGAATTTTTTGCAAAAGGCCAGAAAGGGTCTTCCGCTATGCCGCATAAGAGAAATCCCATTGGCTCAGAAAATATGACAGGGATGGCCAGAGTGATTCGCGGTTATATGACCACTGCCTATGAAAACGTAGCTTTATGGCATGAAAGAGATATTTCACATTCCTCTGCTGAACGGATTATTTTACCGGATGCCACCATTGCCCTTAACTATATGCTGAACCGATTTGGAAATATCGTTAAAAACTTGACGGTTTTCCCTGAGAATATGAAACGCAATATGGATAAAACACTTGGACTTATCTACTCTCAGCGTGTCCTCCTTGCTTTGATTGATGAAGGCATGTCGCGCGAGGCTGCATATGATACCGTTCAGCCAAAAGCGATGGAAGCGTGGGAAACTCAGGTTCCTTTCCGTCAGTTAATTGAAGAGGATCCGACTGTACAAGCTAAATTATCACCTGAACAAATAGCCGACTGCTTTGATTATCATTATCACCTGAAGCATGTTGATACCATTTTTGACCGCTTAAAATTAAACGAATAAGGTACCGGGTGATTCGGTGCCAGCTGCCGAATCACCTTATTCTTTGGCTTTGTTAAAGGAAACTGTTGTTTTTTAGCTCATTGGTGTGAAACTCCTGCTTTTACACGAATGAGCTAATAAACGAGAGTGATCAACATTGAAATTTAATTGGCCTATTCTTTAAAAAAGGGGAGCTGCACCATGGAGAAAAATAGGTTGTTGTACGAAGGAAAAGCGAAACGCATTTATTCTACTGATCAAGAATTGGTTGTGCGTGTGGAATACAAGGATTCCGCAACAGCATTTAATGGTGAGAAAAAATCCGAGATTGCCGGTAAGGGTGTCTTAAATAATGAGATTACAAGCCTTATTTTCGCACTATTAAAAAGTAAGGGAATTAACAGTCACTTTATTCAAAGGTTATCGGAAAAAGAGCAGCTGGTTCAAAAAGTTGACATTATTCCTTTAGAGGTAGTAGTAAGAAATGTGATAGCCGGGAGCCTTTCGAAACGGCTTGGCCTTGAAGAAGGAACGGGTTTAAAAGAGTCGATTGTAGAATTCTACTTTAAAAATGATGAGCTCGGTGACCCTCTTGTAAATGAGGATCATATTCTCACTCTTGAAATTGCAAGTTTGCCAGAATTAGATATTTTGAGGGCTCAGGCTTTAAAGATTAACGAAGAACTTAACAAGCTTTTCCAAAGCATTGGGGTGCGGTTAATTGACTTCAAGCTGGAATTTGGAAAGGATGCTGATGGTTTTATTATACTGGCTGATGAAATTTCGCCGGATACATGCCGTCTCTGGGATGCCGATACAAATACAAAGCTTGATAAAGATGTTTTTCGCAGGGATTTAGGAGATTTAACCAAAGGGTACCAGGAGATATTAAACCGCTTGAGAGGAGCAGCTTCCCATGTATAAAGTAAAAGTGTTTGTTACATTAAAAAACAGTGTGCTCGATCCGCAGGGGTCAGCCGTTATGAATGCACTACACAGTATGAATTATCAGGATGTTCAGGATGTACGTATTGGAAAATTTATGGAACTCTCTATTGAAGCTTCAGAACGCAATATAGATGAATTAATCAATGAAATGTGCCAGCGTTTGCTGTCGAACCCGGTCATTGAAGATTACCGCTATGAGATAGAGGAGAGTGTACCGAAGTGAATTTTGCTGTCATCGTGTTCCCGGGCTCAAATTGTGATATTGATATGTTTCATGCGATTCAGGATGAACTGGGTGAGGAAGTTGAATACGTCCGCCATGACGCAGAGGATTTAAGCGGCTTTGACGGTATCCTTCTTCCTGGAGGATTTTCCTATGGCGATTATCTCCGTTCAGGAGCCATTGCCCGTTTTTCAAATGTAATGAAAGAAGTGGTGAAGGCAGCTGAAGCAGGAAAGCCTGTCCTAGGGGTATGCAATGGGTTTCAAATTTTATTAGAATCAGGGCTTCTTCCAGGAGCGATGAGAAGGAACGAGCACCTGCAATTTGCCTGTGATACTGTTCAGCTAACGGTGGAAAATACAGATAACTTCTTCACTTCCCTTTATTCAAAAAATGAAGAAATCAACATTCCCATTGCCCATGGAGAGGGAAATTACTATTGTGATGAAGCGACACTTGCAGCACTTAAACAAAATGGACAGATCGTTTTTACGTATAAAAATAACCCAAATGGCAGCATAGCGAACATTGCGGGCATTACAAACGAACAGGGAAATGTGCTGGGAATGATGCCCCATCCTGAAAGAGCAGTGGATGCACTGCTCGGAAGCGCCGATGGTTTAAGGCTTTTTCAATCAATCGTGAAAAATTGGAGGGAATCACATGCCGTTAATGCTTGAACCGAATCCGTCAGACATCAAAGAACAAAAAATCTACCGTGAGATGGGATTAACCGACGAAGAGTTTGCGATGATTGAGTGTCTATTGGGCAGATCGCCAAATTATACCGAAACCGGCCTGTTCTCGGTAATGTGGTCAGAGCATTGCAGCTATAAGAATTCAAAGCCAGTACTCAAAAAATTTCCGATTACAGGAGAAAAGGTTCTGCAGGGGCCTGGAGAAGGAGCTGGCATTGTTGATATCGGCGACGGCCAGGCGGTTGTGTTCAAAATTGAGAGCCACAACCACCCTTCGGCGATTGAGCCTTATCAGGGAGCGGCAACAGGTGTAGGCGGGATTATCCGGGATGTGTTTTCCATGGGAGCCAGGCCGGTTGCCATGCTGAACTCTTTGAGGTTCGGGGAGCTTGAATCCCCCCGTGTCAAATACCTGTTCAAAGAAGTTGTAGCAGGAATTGCGGGGTATGGCAACTGTATTGGAATACCGACAGTCGGTGGGGAAATCCAGTTTGATCCCTCCTATGACGGAAATCCGCTTGTTAATGCAATGTGTGTCGGGTTGATTGACCATAAGGACATTCAGCAGGGAAAGGCGCATGGTGTTGGAAACACGGTTATGTATGTTGGGGCAAAAACAGGGAGAGACGGCATTCATGGTGCAACCTTTGCATCGGTTGAGCTAAGTGAAAAGTCAGAAGAAAGCCGTCCTGCTGTTCAAGTGGGGGATCCCTTTATGGAGAAGCTGCTGCTTGAAGCCTGTCTGGAGCTCGTCCAATATGAGTCTCTTGTCGGCATTCAGGATATGGGAGCTGCCGGACTAACGAGTTCCTCTGCAGAGATGGCGAGTAAAGCGGGTTCGGGAATTGAAATGAACCTGGACTTAATTCCACAGCGGGAAATCGGAATGACGGCTTATGAGATGATGCTTTCAGAATCCCAGGAAAGAATGCTGATTGTCGTTAAAAAAGGGCATGAGCAGGAAATTAAGGATTTGTTCTCACAATATGGGCTTGAAGCCGTAGCTGTAGGCAAGGTAACAGAAGCAAAAACGTTAAAGCTTACCCATAAGGGCAATGTGGTGGCGGATGTGCCTGTCGAAGCACTGGTGGATGAAGCTCCGGTTTACACAAAGCCATCAAAAGAGCCAGTTTATTATCGGGAATTTCAAGCAATGAAGGAAGAGATTCCTGCAGTAATAGATTACAAGGATACATTATTAAATCTATTAAAACAGCCTACCATTGCAAGCAAGGAGTGGGTTTACCGCCAGTATGATTATCAGGTCCGTACGAATACGGTGGTCGCTCCGGGCTCAGATGCAGCTGTCGTCCGCATCCGCGGAACGCGCAAAGCCTTAGCAATGACGACAGATTGTAACTCCCGTTACGTATACCTTGATCCGGAAACAGGCGGTGAGATAGCCGTAGCAGAAGCAGCTAGAAATATTGTCTGCTCCGGTGCAGAGCCGCTTGCCATTACGGACAATTTAAATTTTGGAAATCCTGAAAAACCTGAAGTGTTCTGGCAAATGGAGAAAGCGGCAGATGGAATCAGCCGTGCATGTGAAGCACTTCAAGCACCGGTTATCGGCGGAAATGTTTCACTTTACAATGAGACGACAAAAGAAGCTGCCGGGGGCAAGGGGGAAAGCAGCCAGGTAGCTATCTATCCAACACCGGTTATTGGTATGGTCGGATTGATTGAGGATTTGGACCATATTACGACTCAATTTTTTAAAGCAGCCGGGGATTATATTTACGTAATAGGTGAAACAAAAGCAGAGTTTGGCGGCAGTGAACTGCAAAAGCTGTTGTTTGGATCCATATCCGGGAAATCACCTTCTATTGATTTGGAAATAGAACAGAAACGCCAGAAGCAATTGCTTGCAGCGATCAGAAATGGACTTGTTTCATCAGCTCATGATATTTCAGAAGGCGGGGCAGCCGCTGCCATTGCTGAATGCTTATTTGGAACAGGCTTTGGGGCAGAGGTTACACTTGCTGGCAATCCAACAGCTGCTTTATTCAGTGAATCGCAATCAAGATTTATCATATCTGTTTCAGCGGACAAAAAAGCTCAATTTGAAGAGATGATGGAAGATGCCGTGAATATTGGGCAGGTTGTCCAAACGGGCATTCTTACGATTACAGGGGAGAACGGAGAAGTTTTAATTGAAGCAAACATCCAGGAATGCGAGGATGTCTGGAGAGGAGCTATTCCATGCTTGCTGAAATAAAGGGGTTAAACGAAGAGTGCGGTGTATTCGGGATTTGGGGACATTCCGACGCTCCGCGCATCACGTATTATGGGTTACACAGTTTGCAGCATCGTGGTCAAGAAGGTGCGGGAATCGTTGTTACGGATGGGGAGAGATTACAAGCCACTAAAGGGGAAGGGCTTGTCACGGAAGTTTTTACAGAAAATAAGATTCAGGGTTTAAGAGGGCGCTCAGCAATCGGTCATGTACGATATGCGACAGCAGGCGGCGGAGGAATCGAAAATGTCCAGCCGCTCCTCTTTCACTCTCAAAGCGGCAGCCTTGCTATGGCGCATAATGGCAACCTTGTGAATGCCAATGCCCTGAAGCATCAGCTGGAGATGCAGGGAAGTATTTTTCAAACGAGCTCGGATACAGAGGTTTTGGCGCACCTAATGAAGCGCAGCGGATTTACATCGATGAAGGATCGATTAAAAAATGCTCTTACTATGATTAAAGGAGCCTATGCTTTCTTAATCATGACGGAAACGGAGATGCTGGTGGCATTAGATCCCAACGGTCTGCGTCCGCTCTCCATTGGGAAAATTGGGGATGCATACTGTGTGGCATCGGAAACCTGTGCCTTTGATATCACGGGTGCCGAGTTTATCCGCGATGTAGAGCCAGGAGAATTGATTGTCATCAATAATGAGGGTATTTCCTCTGAGCCATTTACTTATTCAACAGACAGTGCCATCTGTACGATGGAATATGTTTATTTTTCAAGACCAGACAGCAATATTCACGGAATTAATGTGCATTCAGCGCGAAAAAGAATGGGGAAAAAGCTCGCGCTGGAGGCAGGAATTGAAGCCGATGTTGTAACGGGTGTTCCTGATTCAAGTATTTCTGCAGCCATCGGTTTTGCAGAGAGCGCCGGAATTCCCTATGAAATGGGACTGATCAAAAACCGATATGTCGGCCGGACCTTTATCCAGCCATCACAGTCTCTTCGTGAACAGGGTGTGAAGATGAAGCTTTCGCCAGTCCGCGGTGTAGTAGAAGGAAAGCGGGTTATTATGGTGGATGATTCGATTGTGCGCGGAACAACGAGCCGGAGAATTGTCACAATGCTAAGGGAAGCAGGCGCAAAAGAAGTCCATGTCTGCATCAGTTCACCGCCCATGAAAAATCCATGCTTCTATGGAATTGACACATCCACACATGAAGAACTCATCGCCTCAACCCATACAGTCGAGGAAATTTGCGAAATCATTGGTGCGGATTCACTCACCTTCTTAAGTGTAGAAGGAATGGTGGAAGCAGTTGGAAGAAAAGGTTTTGAAGACAGCAATTGCGGTCAGTGCTTAGCCTGCTTTACAGGCAAGTACCCTACGGAAATTTATCCGGACACAGTACTTCCACACGAAAAGGAGCTTGTCCGTTAAGAAGGGAACCACACCTTACGGGAAATGTGTAAAACGATACGGAGGGATATAGAGTGGCAAATGCTTACCGGCAAGCAGGTGTAGATATAGAAGCGGGCTATGAGTCAGTAGAGAGAATGAAAAAGCATACGGCAAGAACAGCCCGCGCTGGTGTATTGGGCCAGGTTGGCGGATTCGGCGGCATGTTTGATTTGTCTGCCCTGAATTTAAAGGAGCCTGTGCTCGTGTCAGGAACAGATGGGGTTGGAACAAAGCTGAAGCTTGCCTTTATGATGGATCAGCACGACACGATTGGAATCGATTGTGTGGCTATGTGTGTCAATGATATTGTCGTTCAGGGTGCAGAGCCGCTTTATTTTTTAGATTATATTGCATGCGGAAAAGCTGTACCTGAGAAGATTGAACAGATTGTAAAAGGAATAGCAGATGGCTGTGTACTGGCAAACTGTGCACTAATTGGCGGAGAAACAGCAGAAATGCCCGGCTTGTACGATCTGAATGAATATGATTTAGCCGGATTTTCGGCAGGCGCCGTAGAAAAACAGAATCTTATTACCGGCGAGCACATCACCGCTGGCGATGTGCTCATCGGTCTTGCTTCAAGCGGCATTCACAGCAATGGCTATTCGCTCGTTCGAAAAATTTGCTTTGAACAAAATGCTTTTTCTGTCAACGAAACATTTCCGGAGCTTGGATGCACATTGGGCGAGGAGCTTTTAAGGCCAACCAGAATTTATGTAAAGCCTGTTCTTGAAGCTATGAAAGAGTGGCCGATTAAAGGGATGGCCCATATTACAGGCGGCGGTTTTATCGAAAATATTCCAAGGATGCTTCCTGAACACCTTGGAGCGAGCATTGAGCTTGGATCCTGGCCAATACTTCCCGTTTTTGAATTCCTCGGACGTGAGGGAGGATTGGACAGGAAGGAATTGTTTAATATCTTTAACATGGGTATCGGCTTTGTGCTGGCCGTTAAGGAAGAACACGCGGAAAAGCTGATTTCCTTCTTTAATCAGCAGGGGGAGAAAGCGTATAAAATCGGCTCGATTGTGGAGCAGACAGGCGTACATTTTGCAGAAGGAAATGACAGGCAATGATGAAAATAGCCATTTTTGCATCGGGAAGCGGAAGTAATTTTCAAGCCATTCAGGATGAAATCAAGAAAGGCAGGCTGGATGCGTCGGTAGAGCTGCTGGTATGCGACCGCAAGGAAGCCTTTGTTATCGAGAGGGCCCTTCAGGCTCAGGTACCAGTGTTTTCTTTCAATCCAAAGGAGTATGGCTCCAAAGAGGAATTTGAAACAGAAATTGCGGAGGAACTAAGGAAAAGAGATGTAGAGCTTCTGGTTTTGGCCGGCTATATGAGATTAATAGGCCCTACCCTGCTAAGGGCCTACCCCGGCAGAATTGTGAATATCCATCCATCTCTTTTGCCTTCGTTTCCGGGCAAGGATGCCATCAGCCAGGCCATAAGCGCTGGCGTGAAAGTAACGGGGGTAACGGTGCACTTTGTGGATGAAGGAATGGATACAGGCCCTATTATTGCCCAAGAGGCTGTTTCTATTTTTCAAGGCGAGGGCGCAGAGGATGTGGCAGCGAAAATCCATGCAGTTGAGCATCGCCTTTACCCTGAGGTTTTGGGCAGATTTACAAAAGATGTAGAGTTCGATGCGACAGGCCGTTTCACCCGAATGAGTTAAAAACAACATGATCCTTTAAGAAAGCCATGTAAGGCGCTTTTCGTAAACCTTGTTGTGTAAAAAATTTAACCACAAGTCCTGTTTTGTGAATTGTCAATAGCTCACGAAAAGACATGATTAAAACACGAATCTATTAGTTCACGAAAACAACAATCAATGCGAAAAAATGCCAATAACAAACACCATCGTCATTTTACCAAGGAGGCGCAGGCAGTATGAAAAGAGCACTAATCAGTGTATCAGATAAAACAGGTGTAACGGAATTTGCCAATGAACTTGCAGCATTAGGCTTTGAGCTTGTTTCCACAGGAGGTACCAAAAAAGCATTGGAGGATGCAGGTCTTAAGGTAATTGGGATTGAGGAAGTAACGGGTTTTCCCGAAATGCTTGAGGGCAGAGTCAAAACCCTTCATCCGTTTGTACATGGAGGCCTTCTTGCAAAACGTATTCCTGAACATCAGGCACAGCTGGATGAACAAGGAATTTCCCTGATTGATCTTGTTTGTGTAAATTTATATCCTTTTCAGCAAACAATCGCAAAGCCAGAGGTTACAGTAGATGAAGCGATTGAGAACATTGATATTGGCGGTCCTTCCATGCTTAGATCGGCTGCGAAAAATCATGAGTATGTAACAGTGGTAGTGGATTCAAGTGATTATGCAGGTATTTTAAAAGAGCTGAGGGAGCAGGGCGGAGTTTCAAAGGAAACAAACCGGAAGCTTGCTGCAAAGGTCTTCCGCCATACAGCGGCTTATGATGCCATGATAGCTGATTATATGACAACCCTTTCCGGTGAAGAACAGCCTGAGCAGATTACGGTTTCCTATCAGTTGAAGCAGCCGCTTCGCTATGGAGAAAATCCTCATCAAAAAGCCGCCTTTTATGTCAATTCTTTAGGTTCCAAATTTTCCATTGCCCATGCCAAGCAGCTGCATGGCAAAGAGCTGTCCTTTAATAATATTCGCGATGCAGATGCTGCTCTGCAAATGGTAAAGGATTTTGCGGAGCCGGCAGCTGTAGCCGTTAAGCATATGAATCCATGCGGAATTGGAGTGGGGGCAACAGCGGAAGAAGCCTTCCAGCGTGCTTATGAAGCAGATTCAAAATCCATCTTTGGAGGAATTGTTGCCTTTAATATGCCTGTAGATAAAGGGACGGCATTAAAGCTTCATGAAATTTTCCTTGAAATCGTGATTGCCCCAGATTTTACAGAAGAAGCTCTGGAGGTTTTAACTGCCAAAAAGAATCTTCGCCTGCTTACTGTGCCGTTCAATGAAAAAACAAAACGGGAATCCATTTATACCTCAGTAGAGGGCGGATTGCTTGTGCAGGAACAGGATACCTATTCATATGAGGATGCAGACATTACCGTTCCTACCAAACGCCAGCCGACTGAGCAGGAATGGAAAGCCCTAAAGCTCGGCTGGAAAGTGGTAAAGCATGTGAAGTCCAATGCTATTGTGGTGGCAAACGATAAAATGACAGTAGGAATTGGTGCCGGCCAAATGAACCGTGTAGGTTCCGCTGAAATTGCCTTGACCCAAGCAGGAAGCCAAGCTAAAGGAGCGGCTCTGGCTTCAGATGCATTCTTTCCAATGGATGACACGGTTGAAGCTGCAGCAAAAGCTGGCATTACTGCCATCATACAGCCGGGAGGGTCCATCCGCGATGAGGACTCCATCAAAAAAGCGGATGAGTACGGCATCACAATGGTATTCACAGGCGTTCGCCACTTTAAGCATTAAGCTTTGTAAAAGAACTCTATTGTTTACTCGTGTGAAGCTGCGGTTTCACACGTTTTCAGTTCAGAAGAAAGTTCACTGAGTTAAACAATGAGCAGTGATCAACATGGAATATTAAAAGAGCAAAGCATCAAGATAAATACGTTTGCAATGAGTTCAGGAGAGGGGAAGTTAGGAAAATGAAGATACTTGTTATCGGAAGAGGCGGCCGTGAGCATGCCATTTGCAGAAAACTGAATGAAAGCAGCAGGGTAACCAAGGTTTTCTGTGCGCCAGGAAACGCAGGAATTGGAATGGATGCAGAGCTTATTTCCATTACAGAAAGTGACTTTCCGGCTATGATCTCTTTTGCAAAGGAAGAGCAAATCGATTTGACCATCGTAGGCCCCGAGGATCCTTTAACAGCAGGCATCGTGAACGCATTTGAAGAAGAGGGTCTTTGTATATTTGGCCCTACAAAAGAAGCGGCAATGATTGAAGGAAGCAAAGCCTTTGCAAAAGACCTCATGAAAGCCTACAACATCCCAACTGCTTCGTACCGTGTGTTTAATGATTTGTCTGCCGCAAAGGAGTATGTGGAGGCGTATGGCGTTCCCATTGTCATTAAAGCGGACGGCCTGGCAGCAGGCAAAGGCGTAACAGTCGCGTTTACTTTAGAAGAAGCGATAGCAGCTCTTGACGATATCATGGCCAGCGGAAAGTTTGGAGATGCGGCGGCAGAAGTCGTAATAGAAGAGTTTCTTGAGGGCGAAGAGTTTTCATTGATGGCTTTTGTAAAAGGAGAAAATGTATATCCAATGGTGATTGCACAGGATCATAAACGTGCCTTTGATGGAGATAAAGGCCCAAATACAGGCGGAATGGGTGCCTATTCTCCTGTGCCCCAGATTTCTGATGAAGCAGTCGCGTCTGCTGTAGATACAATCTTAAAGCCTGCAGCAAAAGCATTAAAGGAAGAAGGGAAAAGCTTTACAGGCATATTGTATGCAGGATTGATATTAACGAATGAGGGTCCTAAGGTTATAGAGTTCAATGCAAGATTTGGAGATCCAGAAACACAGGTGGTTCTTACAAGACTGGAATCTAATCTTGAAACCATCATCCTGGACATTCTTGAGGGAAGAGAGCCTGACATTAAATGGTCACCTGAGGCAGTTGTTGGCGTGGTAGTGGCATCAAAAGGATATCCAGGACAATATGATAAAGGCGTTCGTCTTTCCGGTATCGAATCTCTTGGTAATCACGTGGAAGTTTTTCACGCGGGTACTCAATTAAATGAGGAAAAGCAGCTTGTTTCAAACGGCGGCAGAGTCCTTGTGGCAGCAGCCAAAGGCAAAACGGTTGAGGAAGCAATCGCAAAGGTCTACACTCACCTGGATAATCAATCGCTTGACCACTTTTTCTACCGCCATGACATCGGTAAGAAGGCTTTAAAAGTATAGTGAAAAAGGTGCTGCAGAAAATTGAGCTTTCTGCAGCGTTTTTTTGTCTTTGATAGGGAGGATGAAGGACGTAAGGTTTAGGAGTTTATCGGGAAAAGTCCTTCATAGAGAGGATGAAGGACAAAATGGTGTGGAGTATGGCGAGAAAAGTCCTTCATAGAGGAGATGAAGGACAAAACAGGCTGGAAATTAACGAGAAAAGTCCTTCATAAGGTAGATGAAGGACAAAACAGGCAAGAGAACAACGGGAAAAGTCCTTCATAGAGCGAATGAAGGACAAAACAGCCTGGAAATTAACGGGAAAAGTCCTTCATAAATTGAATGAAGGACAAAACAGGCAAGAGAACAACGAGAAAAGTCCTTCATAAAGTGAATGAAGGACAAAACAGGCCAGAGATTAACGAGAAAAATATTGGAGACTATAGTGTAACAATTTGTGCTCTGTTATTAATGGCAGCAAAAGGTGTAAAAGTCCTATTTAGAAAAGTGGAATGAGTAAATCCCTGCACACCAATAGAACAAAAAGCTAAAAAACAAATGACTGGTGAGAAAACCCCTGCAATAATAACTGTGCATTTGTAAACATTGAAGAAGTTTTAGGGATAGGCCGCTAATTGATAAAAAGCCATTCAGTTTATTCCAGTTGAAAAAATTAAAAATCACTGAAATCGAGATTTTGCTTTTGTTCTTTAGTATGAGTATGGTTTTGTTGTTGATCAGGGCTAGCATGATCATTGTGAGTATTTCTATTGGTGTTGTGTCCGTTTTGGTAATCGGCTGACTGGATTAATGCTGTCAAAGGACAATAACGGACAATTCCTTCCGCTACCTTCATGGCCCCCATCATTGCCATCAGCAGATAGGAACTTCTCCATGGCCTTTTCACAAGTTTGGAAGTAGACCATGCAAGAACGGTTAGTCCGCATGTAATGCGAATCATCGCATTTATAATTCCAATATTTTGAGTTATTTTCATTAATCTCAAACTCCTTTACAAAGTTTTCACAATTATTCACAAAACTTTAGTGCTTTAAACAGCGAAATATGTTAAAGTAAAAGGTAAAAAATAGGTTGGCTCCCTAGGGAGGGATTTTATGTTAGACCAACGCTATCGATGGAAAAATAGGCAGCTGCGAGAGCATGTAGCCGTTTTAAATGGAAAAAAATCACCTACATTACTTTTAAAAAATGCCCGATTCCTGCACTCTGTGCTACGCCAATGGATTAAAGGGAACATTTGGATTTATGAAGACCGGATTGTATACGCAGGAGAAGCTGTACCGATGAATCTCTCGCAGTGTGAGGTTGTCGATTGTTCAGCCTATACCCTGGTACCTGGATACATAGAGCCCCATGTTCACCCGTTTCAATTATATAATCCCCAGACATTTGCCCGATATGCATCCCAAACCGGCACAACCACTATGATAAATGACAATCTTATGCTTGTTTTGCAATTAGGAAAAAAGAAAGCGTTTTCGTTGTTGAAAGAGCTGAGAAGGTCCCCTGTCACTATGTTTTGGTGGAGCCGATTTGATTCACAGACTGAGCTTGGAACAGAGGAAACGGTGTTTTCTCATGATGAAGTGAAAGCATGGCTGGAGCATGATGCAGTTCTCCAGGGAGGGGAATTGACCGGCTGGCCAAAGCTTTTAGATGGAGATGACCTAATGCTTCACTGGATACAGGAAGCAAAAAGGATGAGGAAAAAAATTGAAGGGCATTTTCCTGGAGCTTCTGAGAAAACGCTTGCAAAAATGATGGTGCTCGGAGCGGATTGTGATCATGAAGCCATGACTGGTGAAGAGGTATATAATCGATTAATTCAGGGCTATATGGTGTCGCTAAGGCATTCGTCCATCCGTCCGGATTTACCGGTCCTTCTTCAGGATATGAAAAAACTTGGGATAGATCAGTACAGCTCCATGTTTTTCACCACGGATGGCTCCACACCAGCCTATCATGAGCAGGGTGTTCTGGATATGATGATCAGGATTGCGCTTGACCATGGCGTTCCGTTGATAGATGCCTACCATATGGCTTCGTACAATGTAGCAAATTATTATCAAATTTCACATATTCACGGCATGATTGCGACTGGAAGGGTAGCCAATATCAATTTTTTAGAAGATGTACAAAATCCTACTCCTGTTTCTGTCCTGTCAAAGGGAAAATGGCTGAAAAGAGATGGGCAAGAAATAGATGGGCAAAGGAGTCTTGATTGGAAGGAACATGGATTCCCTCCTTTGAATTTACAGTGGGATATCAGTATGGATGACCTTCAATTTTCGATGCCATTTGGGATTGAGATGATTAATGATGTAATCACAAAGCCCTATTCAGTGACCTTTGACCTTTCCGTTGAAGAACTGCCGGAGAATCATGATGAATGTTTTCTTGTATTGATGGACCGGCAGGGTAAATGGCGAATTAATACGATGATTAAGGGATTTGCCCGCAACATTGGTGGACTTGTTTCATCTTTTTCCACAACTGGAGATATTCTGTTGATCGGAAAGAGAAAGGCAGATATTATAGCGGCCTTTAATAGAATGAAGGAAATTGGTGGAGGCATTGTATTAGCAAGCCGAGGAGAAATTCTGCATGAGCTGCCTTTAACATTAGCCGGCTTGTCGTCTGATAAAGAGATGGGAATTCTTATGGAAGAAGAAAAAGAAATTAAAAAGCTGCTTGGTGAAAGAGGCTATCAGCACAATGACCCTATCTACTCTCTTTTGTTTTTGTCTGCCACGCATCTACCATATGTAAGGATTACACAGCGGGGCATGTATGATGTGATGAATAAAACTGTACTCTTCCCGTCAATAATGCGTTAAAATAGTAACGTAATACAGTGCCAAAATGTTTGTGAATAAATAGATAGAGAAAACCAAAACCATTAAACCTCGCCGGGGGGATTGGGGAGAAAAATGCAAAATAGGTATTTTGTATGGATTTTTACCTTTCTGTTTATGTTGTCAGCTTGCAGCCACAAGGACCCAAATGCCGGGCAAACGAAACGAGCAAATCCCTCTGCAAAAACAGCTGAGAATCATCATGCAGAGAAGGATTTTCAATTTCCTTTGACGGGAGAAAAAACGGGTCAGGAGTCATCTAGCCGGGCTGTCGCCGTTATGATCAATAACCATACCAAAGCTCGCCCTCAATCTGGTATCGCTGAGGCTGATATTGTTTATGAGGTGCTGGCTGAAGGAAATATTACCCGGTTTTTGGCCATATTTCAAAGTGAAAAACCAAGGAATATTGGCCCGGTAAGAAGTGCAAGAGATTATTTTATCCGGCTTGCTAAAGGCTACGATAGTTTTTATGTGGCACACGGCTACAGCCCTGAGGCTAAAAAAATGCTCCAGCAGGGTTTCATTGATAACATCAATGGGATCCAATATGACGGGACTTTATTTAAACGCTGGAGTGCAAGGGTAGCCCCGCACAATTCGTACATTACTTTTCAAAACATTGAAAAGGGAGCAAAGCTAAAACATTATGAAATGAGCACACCGCCAGCCCCGCTGTCATTTGATTCCAATAAAGAGATAGGCGAATTGACAGGCACCGATATAACGAAAGTCAAGATTACCTATTCACAGGATCAGGACTATAACCCTGTGTTTCAATATGATGCCAGTTTAAAAAAGTTTAAACGGTATTCAGGAGGAGTGCAGACGGTTGATCTTGAAACGAAAAAGCCGGTGCTGATTGATAATCTGTTTATTCCGGTAATGGAGCACAAAAGAATTGACAGCTATGGAAGACTTTCCATTAATTTGACTTCTGGAGGAAAAGCCTATCTTGTCCAAAGAGGAAAGCTTCGTGAAGTAGAATGGCAAAACGATGGCGGAAGGATTCTTCCATATGAAAATGGAAGTCCCATTAAGCTGATTCCGGGAAAAACCTGGATCAGTATCATACCAGATGCCGGCAGGGTTACGTATACTAAGTAAAATAATATAGAGTACACAGCATATTCGTGTATTATGAGTAAAGGAGATTTTTGTATGCAAATCGATAAATTAAGAGGGAAATCATTGGATCAGTTATTTGAAGCCATTTTATCATTAAAGGATTCGGAGGAATGCTACCGATTTTTTGATGATTTATGTACAATTAACGAAATTCAGTCATTGGCACAGCGTTTAGAAGTAGCAAGCATGCTGCGCGAGAAAAAAACCTACCATGTCATTGAGACGGAGACTGGTGCCAGCACTGCTACTATTTCTCGTGTGAAGCGCTGTTTAAATTATGGAAATGATTCCTATGAAATGGTTCTTGATCGTTTGAAGGAACAACAAGAACAAAAAGTGAGTGAGTAACTTAATGCAGTTAAAGAAAGCGGCATCTCCTTAATAAGGCGATGCCGCTTTGTTATGTAATTGATGATTTAGCGAACTAAAGTAAAATCCTGTTCTCATATCCACTTTTTCCGATTATACTAACAGGTCCTCGAAATGTGCTTGAAAAGAATAAATTTTGGGAAATTTATTGACAAATAAAAATAAACTCACTACAATAAAACTCATATTAAAAATTTCATAAATATCATATTTCTTATCCAGAGAGGTGGAGGGACTGGCCCTATGATACCTCGGCAACGGATTTGCTGTTTTTTCGCAAACACCGTGCCAATTCCTGCAAATCAGTGAATCATTGATTTGGTAGATGAGAAGTCGCCGGTGTTTACATAAGCCCTTCTTCTTTATCGTGTATTGGATAAGAAGAGGGGCTTTTTTGAGCTTAAAACTAATTTAGTCTAGTAAACAGACTTACAAAAGACAAATACAGCAATAGAAAAGAAGAGAGGGAGAGGATTCAATTGGCAATTCAAAAGGAAAACAGCGAGACACTTATTGAACAATATAGAGAAACGATACTATCCAGCGTTGATGAATCAAAAGAACTTTATATTCAAACAAGCCATGCTATCCATGAAAGGCCGGAAATTGGTAATAAGGAATTTTTTGCATCAAAAGCATTAACGGAAATTCTGGAAAAGGAGGGTTTTGATGTAACCCGCAATGTTGCAGGGCATGAAACAGGATTTGTGGCGAGAAAGTCATCCGAAAAAGCCGGCCCATCTATCGCTTTCCTTGCAGAATATGACGCACTTCCCGGGATTGGCCATGCATGCGGGCATAACATTATCGGCACGACCAGTACAGCAGCGGGCATTGCCTTATCAAAAGTCATTGAAGAAACGGGTGGAGAAGTGGTTGTTTTGGGAACGCCTGCTGAAGAAGGCGGACCTAACGGCAGTGCCAAGGGCAGTTTTGTAAGAGAAGGGTATTTAAATGGAATTGATGCCGCCCTTATGCTTCATCCCAGCGGCCAAACCAGCTTAACAACCCCTTCACTTGCTGTTGATCCGCTTGACTTCCATTTTTACGGAAGAACAGCTCATGCTGCCAGCTCTCCAGAAGAAGGAATTAATGCCTTAGATGCGGTGATTCAGTTGTTTAATGGCATTAATGCGCTAAGGCAGCAGCTGGCATCGGATGTCCGGGTCCATGGAATCATCACACATGGCGGTGAAGCCCCTAATATCATTCCTGATTATGCTTCAGCGCGCTTCTTTATTAGGGCAAGTACTTGGAATTCAACCGAAGAGGTATCGGCCAAGGTTCGGAGGATTGCTGAAGGAGCTGCCCTTGCCACAGGCTGCACTGTGAAGATAGAAAGGTTTCAAAATGAAGTTCATAACTTGATTCTCAATGCTTCACTTGATGCTGCTGTTGGTCAAGAGCTTTCGCTGCTGGGAGAAACCATTGCAGAAAAGGGCAATGGGATTGGAAGTACAGATGCAGGGAATGTGAGTCAGGTGGTGCCCACATCCCATTGTTATATAAAAATTGGACCGGATGATCTTATCGGACATACAAAGGAATTTCGTGAAGCAGCCTGCTCTGAAATTGGAGAACATGCTCTCATTGCAGGGGCAAAAGCATTGGCTTTAACCGGTCTTCGGCTACTGACGGAAGAAGCGCTTTTAAACAAAGTCAAATCAGACTTTGTTCATGCAAAGCAGAAATAAACAAATCAGTCTGCTTCGGGGAGATATACTCCGAAGCAGACTGGAATAAAAGTTGAATTAAAGCCTTTTTTTAGCGTAATAGAATCCTTGTTGTGTATATCAAAAAACAAGAAGAATGTAAGTACCCCTAGGAGGAAAGATGATGAAAAAGAACTTGCTAGCCCTTTTTTCTTTATTTATAGCGGCAATACTGGTACTTTCGGGATGCGGTACCAGTGCCAATGGAAACTCAAAAACAATTAGAATCGGAATTAACGGAAGTGACATGCAGCTGTGGAACATCGTTCAGAAGCAGGTCAAAAATAAGGGGATTACCCTAAAGGTTGTTTCTTTCAGTGATTATGTACAGCCAAATACGGCTTTGAATGATGGAAGCATTGATTTAAATGCATTCCAAACGATTACATATATGAATGAATTCAAAAGAGATCACCATTTAAATATATCAGCAATTGGTTCTACAGTTATTGCCCCAATGGGAATCTATTCAAAAAAATATAAGAAAGTAAGTGATATTCCTGCCGGATCCACCATTGCAATTCCGAATGATGTAACGAATGCAGGCAGAGCCCTTCAATTGCTGCAAACGGCAGGCTTAATTAAGCTGAAGAAAGATTTTGATCCAAAAGGGAGTATTGAGCAAATTGCCAGCAATCCGAAAAAATTAGCGATCAAGCCTGTCTCAGCAGGGCAAACAGCAAGGGCATTGGATGATGTGGCAGCTTCGCTTATCAATAATGGGTATGCGGTAGAAGCGGGATTAAGCCCGGCAAAAGACGCGATTTTTAAAGAAGACCCTAAGCAAAAAGCAGCTTTGCCTTATGTGAATATTATTGCTGCCAGAACAAAGGATAGCCATAATAAGAACTTTGCTGAAATTGTTAAATCCTACCACTCACAGGCTGTAAGGGAGTATCTCCTTAGGGAATATAAAGGAGCAACCGTTCCTGTAAATATTTCTATTAGTAAAATTAAAAACCTTTAAAAATAGGAAGAGGCCAGCAGCTATATTGCCGGCTTCTTTCTTTTTATTAATTCGGATTTGAAAAGTTTATCTTCTTGCAAGTTTCTTCCTGGTTTATCTTCACCCGCTTCTCACCGGTCGAACCAACATTTTCTCATTAATCACACCGGGCTTTAGCAGATCCTTCTATTAAAATACTAAAAAATTTATATGAATTAGGTTTAGAGTAAAGGAGATGAGGGTAAATAACAATGTTATTATTTTTGTTTGTTTTGAAACAGGAAAAAGTACCTGCATAAAAACGGTTAGATGCCATGAAGACGGATTTAATTTTTGTACGTGAAAGCAACAATCCATGCAAAAACAGCCTATATAAAAAATATCTCTGAATTTCATTTGAAACATAAAAGGGGCAGGAAGCAAAATGAGTTTTAAAAAGAAACAATTTATTGGATTTGGAGCCATAATGGCACTTATCTCTATTATGCTGATTATCATTTTGACCATGATCAACCACATGAAAGGGAGCATCGTGGAGATCGTAGAGGACAGGTTTCAAAAGGTGAGAACAATTGTGGACCTTCAGCAAAAATTTGCATCGACTGACCGGGAGCTTCTTTTTTTGGCCACGGATGGGCAAAAATCCGATGTACAGACAAGTATCCATCTAATCGAAGAGAACGATACAGCGATTAAAGAGGATGTGGATACTCTCCGAAAAACGATAAATTTAAAGAAAGCCAGTATTTTATTAAACGCTACAGAGTCCAAATACAATCAATACAAAGAGCTTGAAACCAGCATCATTCAAGCTGTCCAAACAAAAGTATCAAATTCGGAGCTGCAAATTTTGGTAAATCAGCAATCCAAGCAGCGAATCAGCCTGATTAATTCCATTAATCAATTTAAAAACTTACAAGAGTCACAGCTCGATAAGTCCTTTGCACAATCCAATTCTACCTATCAGCAAATGCTTGGCTTTATTTTTGCTACTATTATCCTTTGTATTCTAGCAGGTATTCTCATTGCAACATGGGTAATTAAAAGCACGGCAAAAAATTTAAAACAAATTACACATGTAATTGAAGCAGTTGATTTTGACAATATTGAAGCACTTCCGCATATCGAGGTAAGAACAGAAGACGAGATTGGAAATATTGCTTCGGCATTTAACCAAATGGCGGCATCCCTGAAGGAATTTAACCAAAAAGAAGAGGAATATAAAAAAGAAATTGAAGATAAGAACTGGATTCAAACCAGACTGGCAGAAGTGGCAACGATGTATCAGCGAATTGATCACATTGAAACACTTGCAGACCGTTTTATCTCGAAGATTGTATCTTTACTGGATGCTTCTCTTGGTTCTTTTTACATAAAAAGAGGGGAAGGGAAAACAGCGAATTTTGTACAATTAGCCTCCTTTGCCGGTCAATCAGGCCAGGCGGGAAGGAAGAAATTCAATATGGGCGAAGGATTAATGGGCCAAGCTGCAGCAGAAAAACAGATGTATATCATTGAAAATGTGCCGGAGGATTATACGGTGATCTCTACCGGACTTGGAGAAATGAAGCCGAAAAGCATTATGATCATTCCTGTCCTATTTGAAGATGAAGTAGCAGCTGTAATTGAGGTAGCCAGCCTGCAGCCATTTGACGCCCTGCATCGCAGCCTAATGAGCCATGTAGTAGATACACTTGGTATTACAATTAATAGTATCAATGGCCGCATGGAAATAGAACGGCTGCTGAAGGAATCACAAGCAATGACGGAAGAATTGCAAGTTCAGTCAGAAGAGCTTCAGACTCAATCGGAAGAGCTCCAAACCCAATCGGAAGAGCTTCAAATGATAAATGAACAGCTGGAAGAACGGACAAAGGATGCTGAGCATAAAACCTTTGAACTTGAAAAAGTCACAGAAAATCTTGAAGTGCAGGCAATGGAGCTTCAGCAAAGCTCGAAGTACAAATCAGAATTCCTTGCCAATATGTCTCATGAACTGCGGACACCGCTTAATAGCATTCTGATCCTGTCCGAAATGCTTGCTGAAAACTCAGACCGCCATCTGACAGAAGAGGATGAGGAGTTTGCAAGGGTTATCCATTCCTCCGGACAGGACCTTCTTTCCTTAATAAATGATATCCTCGACCTTTCAAAGGTTGAAGCAGGTAAGATGGAAATGCTGTATGGGGAAATGAACCTTAGTGAGCTGCCGGCCCATATTGAACGCAATTTTGCTCACGTAGCGAGTGATAAAGGGCTGGAGCTTTCGATCTTTAAAGGCAGGGATGTTCCAAATATTTTCTATACGGATGAAAAACGCTTCCGGCAGATTATTAAAAATCTTTTATCAAATGCCTGCAAATTTACCGAAGCAGGATCTGTCCATGTAGCGATTAGGAAGATAGATGAAAGTTCAGTTTCAAAATGGGTCAGCACGACAGGGGCAGAATACTGGCTTGAGGTTTCCGTGGCAGATACGGGAATTGGTATTTCCAGGGATAAACAAAAACTAATATTTGAAGCTTTTCAACAGGCTGACGGAGCAACTGTCCGGAAATACGGCGGAAGCGGTCTGGGGCTTTCAATCTGCCGGGAATTTGCCCGTTTGCTTGGCGGCTGGATAACGGTCGACAGCGAGGAAGGAAAGGGCAGCATCTTCACGCTATACATCCCCAGCCTTCCAAATGGCATGGAAAAGAGTGCAGTAAACGAAGAGCAGCTGACTCAATTGGAAGTAGCAGCTTCAGCGGAAGTATTACCAGAGCCTGTTGCTGAAATGGCGGATACACCTGAAATCTTTATAGAAACAGAAAATGTATTTAAAAATAAAACCGTCATGGTAGTGGACGATGATAACCGCAATATATTTGCTCTAAGGAAAGCTTTGAACCATGAGGGGATGAATATCATCACAGCCAATAATGGGCTGGAGTGCCTTGACCTTTTGGAAAAGACAGATGGAATCGATATTATTCTCATGGATATCATGATGCCGGATATGGATGGATATGAAACAATCCGCCGTATTCGAACGGATTTATCAAAACGTGACCTGCCGATAATTGCCCTTACGGCTAAAGCAATGAAAGGTGATAGGGATAAGTGCCTTGAAGCAGGAGCGTCGGATTATATTAGTAAACCATTTAAACTGGAACAGCTGTATTCCGTTATGAGGGTCTGGCTGGCAAAATAACGCATTGGCAATTGAAAGGGGACGTTTTTGTGTTGGAAATGAAAGTGGCAAACAGTGAAACCATAGAGATTGACTTGCTTCTTGAAGCTGTTTACCGTATTTCCGGTTTTGATTTTCGTAAGTATATGCGTTCTTCAATCGAACGAAGAATCCATAATCGTATGCAGCTGGACAGAATACATACAGTCAGCGGATTAATTGAGAAGGTTTTCCATGAAAAAGGATATGTGAATAAGCTTTTAAATGATTTTTCCATTAATGTGACAGAAATGTTCCGAGATCCGAGCTTCTTTTATTCTTTAAGAAAAAATGTTATCCCTTTGTTAAGGGAGCTGCCGGAAATCCGCATTTGGCATGCAGGCTGCGCTACCGGAGAAGAGGCCTTTTCCATGGCTATTTTAATGGAAGAAGAAGGATTGGCAGAAAAAACAAAGATTTATGCAACGGACATGAATGAAAGGGTATTGCAAAAAGCCGAAGCAGGCGTATTTTCTTTAAACCGCATGCAGACGTATACCACCAACTATATAAAAGCCGGAGGGACGCGTGCCTTTTCCGAGTACTATACGACAGATGACCAGCACGCTTATTTTCATCGGCATATTGCAAAAAGTATTATATTTGCCCAGCATAATTTAGTAACGGATGGGTCATTTAACGAGTTTCATCTGGTGATATGCCGCAATGTGCTTATTTATTTTAATAATGATTTGCAGAACAGTGTTTATCAGTTATTTTATGAAAGCCTGTCTCATGGAGGTTTTCTTGGATTGGGAAGCAAAGAAACTTTAAGAACCTCGGTGAACTTTGATAACTATGAAGAGTTTGACCGTGACGAACGATTGTATCGAAAAACAAGATGAAAGATAAAAGCCGCTATACAAGGAGAATTCTCTTGCATAGCGGCTTTTTTATAGGAAAGTATAAAATGTTTTATTGCATCAATTATGTAAGCAATGCAGTCTCTTTTTAGCTCCAGCGCCTATCGCCCAGCGAATTTCTGCGTCTCCTCCCTACGATAAGTCAACATCTAGTTTCCTTTATCCCAGTCGAAGACTATGAAATCCATACGCCTTCCGCGTTTCTTCATTAGTGTGCTTGTATAAGGACAACACACATGTCGTCATGCTGGGTGATTTGGCACTCAGGAGTGATAATAAGATCAATGGGATTAATTTCAGAATCATGATGATGTGGAATGGAGGACGCATCCATAATCTTTTCCATCCCGTCCAATCCGCATTCATCAATTGCTTCCATCACACCATCTGTATAGAGCATGATCTGAAGCTGATCCTTATACTGGATGGCGGATTTTTCAAAATCCATATTTTCAAAGAAACCGACAGCGCAGTTTTTTTGAGACATCGGCACCACTTTCTCTCCATCTATTAGAGCAAAGCCTGGAGGATGGCCGGCATTCACGTATTCAACCGTTTTATTTTTGGTGTCCACCGTCATATATATTGCTGTAAAATAATAATTTAGTTGATTGGTCTGTTTACTCAAAAAGGACATCCAGCGATTCAACTCTTTTATAACACGTGCAGGATCAACGATGGATCGAATGGAGTCCCGCAGTACGGAAGAGATAAACATGCACACAAGCGAAGAAGAGATCCCGTGTCCCATCATATCAAGAAGAATGATTCCATAGCGGTCTTTGTCAATTTTATGCCAGTAATACATATCACCGGCCAATTTAAAGGACGGCGAATAAGAGGCGCTTATATTGATCTTTTCTTCATTGACCGGCGGGCTTAATAGACTGGTCTGTACCTGTGTGGCAAGGTCAAGCTCCATTCTGATTTTTTCATCCTGTTCTCTGTGCCAATCCTTTTCATATTTCAATCGTAAGGCTACACGTATACGTGCGATTAATTCAATTTTATTAATCGGTTTTGTTATGTAGTCAATGCCGCCAACATCCAGAGCGGCAGCTAACTTACTGGAGTCCTCTAAAGCAGTAACAAAAATAATCGGAATATCTTTAAGCTCTGGTACGGCCTGTACACGCCTGCAAGCCTCAATTCCATCAATATCCGGCATCATAATATCCATAAGAATCAGGTCGACTGATTCCTTCGGAGTATCCCCTGTATCCAATTTTAAGTATGTATATAATTCGCGGGCTGAGGAAAGCAGCACACAATCTGTATAGCCTTCACTTTTAAGAATTCTCTCTATTACAAAAAGATTGACCTTGTTGTCGTCTACAATCACTATGGACATCGTATTCCCTCTAATCTGAAAATATGCAAAAATTGTATTCTGCTTATTGCTGCACATCTATTTTCTATATATCTAGTATACCGTAAGATAGGGAAGGTACAAAGAAAGAAAGGGAGGAGATAGGGAATAAGGTTGGGAAGGTTGAAAAAAAGAAGGCTAAAAAAGCAAAATAAAGCTGGCGCAAGGAAGTGAGGTAATTTCCCTGCTTATGCCAGCTGAATAAGAACGTATGGGTTCTGTGAATTTTTCTATTCTAAAGTGATGCTATAAGAGCTGAGTACGCGTGGTTCTTTTTCTCCAGCTGCAACATTTACTACTTTATGATTATTGGTGTGTATTGAAGCAATTGCACCACCAATTAATAATGCACTTACCCCAAGAGAAATGAGAAGTTTTTTCATTATTTTCCTCCTATATTTGATTAATTTGCTTATATGAAAAGTTGACAAGTTTATAGTACTTAGTTGCTGTTTTATATTTATGCAGATCTTCATAGTAATTAGCGAGCAATGTAGCATAATTTGTCAATCTAGCGTAATCTTTTTGCTCTTCTAAGTACGGAATAAACTCATGAACCATCATTTCCTCGAATTTTTCCAAATTTCTTTCAGTAAGATGACGGTAGGTATAAATTTCATAATAAAACAATAAGTATCTTTCTTTATTTTCCTCAGTTATTAGACCTAAACCTTCTTCAATTCGTCTCTTTGCTTCCTCATAATTGTTAGCTTTATAGTATTCTTCAACAATTGCGGTTAAAGCTAGTAGACGGTTTTCTAAAGAGGATTCTTTCTCCTCTACAATCATATCTAAATATTTAATGGCTTGGTCTGTTTTGCCTTGAGCATAGTACAAATACCCTAAATTTAAATGAGTTAATTGGATAATTTCCGTTGTATCATCATGCTCCGCCAGCTGCTTTGCCAGCTGATAATTTTTGATGGCTTTGTCATAGTTCTGAATCCGCCTGTACGATATCCCCAATATCAAATGGCATTCCGCACATCTTGAGAAATTATAAATCTGCCGGTAGAAATCAAGCGCTTTATTGGCATAGCTTTGGGCTTCCGAAGTGAGGCGCAGCTTGCTGTAAGTGACCCCTAAGACATATTGAAGGTCAGCAATCTCTTCATCAGGCAAATCGTTTTTCGCAATTAGGTCTTCTGCCATTGTATAGAATTGGAGGGCTTTACTGTCTTCTTCCGTGATAGAGTGATAGTTGCCATTGAACTTAAACCAATAGTATTTTTGTTTTCCGCTGAAGGTGGTACTGATCTCTTTTAATTGATTGATTTGTTCGAGGGAGGAGTTCGTTTCTCCTATTTTCAAAAAATATCTGATAACGTGAATCTTCAGTAAAATTTGAAGCTCAAGATCCGGAATGGTGTTGGTGAGCTCTGACATGCGCTGATATTCCTGTTTCAAAATGCTCGGCTTAAAGGATGTTAACAGAATGTGGAACCAATTGTAGCAAAGCTCTCTCGTTTCCTCATCAATTTGTCTATTAATTTCAATATCCAGGCGCATGCAGAGCAGCTTGATCACTTCATCATTCGGCTCAATTTTACCGTTTTCAATTTTTGACAGATAGGAAGTGGAAATAATTCCTTCCGCCAAATCTTCTTGCTTCAAGTTTTGTTTCAATCTATTCATTTTTATAATGGAACCGATGTTCATAGCATCACCTAAGACATTCTTATATGGTAATAGTATACCTCAACTTGGCATTATAGGAAAATAGGATAGCCATTCAAGGATGTTTTACGAACAATTCGGTTATATCTATAACTATATGAGTGGAAGAGGCGATTGTTTCTTGATGTGGGCGGGAGCAAAAAAAATAGGCTATTCGCCTATTTCTATAGACTCATGCTGTTCTGGTGCTGTTAAATTTAGTATCTCTTTTTTCATTCAATAATTTATCCATTTTGTAAATAAGGGCATCTACATCTCGTTTTGTGATTTTTTCTGGCACACTTTTTTTATTCATACTATTAATTCCTCCTTAACAAAAGTTTGTACGGTGGAAAGTCTTGTTATTATTTTATCACACAATATGGCCTATTTTACTTGGGAAAGTGGCATGGATTTCAATGGATTAAATGGAGAATGATTTTCATGTTTTCCTAAAATCCTGAAAAAATCGTTTTTATTAAAACTAACCTTTACTTTTTGTGAGTCTTTTTTACTATATAAGATCATTTTATTTCCAAAGTCTGAATGTCTGTATCTTTTGGCATGGCGCTTTATGAAAAACAGGAATATTAACCAAATATTTGTCTATTCACATATTCAAGGAAATCCTTTTTTGCCGATTCGAACAAATGATATAATGATGACTATGGAATAAAGAATGGAGGATTTATCTTAGTATGTACGATGTTCGTGAATGGCGGCATGCCTTTAAGCTTGACCCAAATAAGGAGATTAATGATACGGACCTGGAGAGAATTTGTGAATCAGGGACAGATGCCATCATCGTTGGAGGAACAGACACGGTTACACTGGAGGATGTGCTGAACCTTATGTCACGTATTAGAAGATATACTGTTCCGTGTGTACTTGAAGTTTCTAACCTTGAATCTATTACCCCTGGGTTTGATTTATATCTTATTCCATCTGTATTGAACAGCGGAGATGTCTCTTGGATTACAGGTGTGCATCATGAAGCGTTAAAAGAGTATGGAGAACTATTAAATTGGGACGAGCTGTTTGTTGAGGGATATTGTATTTTGAATGAAGATTGCAAAGCGGCCGAACTGACAAAAGCCCGTACCGATTTAACACAGGAAGATGTGGAAGCGTACGCCATGATGGCAGAAAACTTGTTTAAAATGCCTATTTTTTATATGGAATACAGCGGTCGTTATGGAAATGTCGATATGGTCAAGGCAGCTAAAAAACATTTAAGACACTCCAGGCTTTTTTATGGGGGAGGTATCCGCTCAAGCGAACAGGCGAAGGAAATGGGCGAGCATGCGGACGTCATTGTGGTGGGCAATGCAGTTTATGACGATCTTGAACAGGCATTAGGTACAGTCAGAGCGGTAAAATAATGTAACAATAAACCTTGAAAATAGATTATAATAAGAACAAATGTTCTAAATGGTGGTGAAGTCATGCAATTTTTAACAGATCGATTACTATCTGGATTGAATCCAGAACAGCAGGAAGCAGTAAAAACAACGGAAGGCCCCCTATTGCTTATGGCTGGAGCGGGAAGTGGAAAGACAAGGGTGCTGACTCATCGTGTGGCGTATTTGATGGTGGAGAAGGAAGTCAATCCTTATAATATCCTGGCCATTACGTTTACAAACAAAGCAGCTCGAGAGATGAGAGAACGTATAGCTGGAATTATGGGCGGTGCAGCTGAAGAGGTTTGGATTTCCACATTCCACTCCATGTGTGTGCGGATCTTAAGAAGAGACATTGACCGTATAGGCTTTAACCGGAATTTTACAATTCTTGACCCGACAGACCAGCAATCAGTTGTCAAATCCATTTTAAAGGATAAGAATATTGATCCTAAGAAATTTGATCCTCGATCAATCCTTGGAACTATTAGCAGTGCGAAAAATGAATTGGTGGATCCGGAAGAGTATTCCAAGCTGGCAGGGGGATACTACGATCAGGTTGTCAGTGATGTGTATACAGAGTATCAAAAAAGGCTCAGAAAGAATCAGGCACTGGATTTTGATGATTTAATCATGCTGACCATTCAGTTATTCACTAGAGTCCCAGAGGTTCTGACCTATTACCAGCGCAAGTTTCAATACATTCATGTGGATGAGTATCAGGATACGAACCGTGCGCAGTACATGCTTGTCAAGATGCTCGCTGCAAGATTTCAAAATCTTTGCGTGGTAGGCGATTCCGATCAGTCCATTTATCGCTGGCGCGGTGCGGATATTGCCAATATCTTATCCTTCGAGAAGGATTATCCTCGTGCAAAAGTTATATTGCTTGAACAAAATTACCGTTCTACAAAAAGAATTCTGCAAGCTGCAAATGAGGTTATCAAAAATAACCAAAATCGAAAAGCTAAAAACCTATGGACTGAAAATCAAGACGGGCCTAAAATTTCCTATTATCGCGCCGACAGTGAACAAACAGAGGCGCAATTCGTAGCCGGCAAGATAAAAGAAGCGGTTGCCTCCGGAAAACGAAAGCTTTCTGATATTGCTATTTTATATCGTACGAATGCCCAGTCACGTGTTATGGAGGAAGTACTCCTAAAATCAAACATTGAGTATAGCATCGTCGGCGGCATTAAATTCTATGACCGCAAGGAAATCAAGGATATCCTCGCTTATTTGCGTTTAATTGCTAATCCTAATGATGATATCAGTTTGCAGCGGGTCATTAATGTTCCAAAACGGGGAATCGGTTCTACTTCTATGGACAAGATTGCCCGTTATGCAGCAGATCAGGATATTTCTGTTTTTGCAGCCATCCAGGAAATTGATTTTATTGGAGTAAGCCCAAAGATCGCCAATGCTGCAAGGGAATTTTATGATCTTATTCATAATTACACTCAAATGCAGGAGTATCTATCTGTAACGGAGCTGGTTGAGGAAGTTCTGGAGAAGTCAGGATACAGGGACATGCTGAAGGCAGAGAAGACAATTGAATCCCAAAGCCGTCTTGAAAATATTGATGAATTCCTTTCTGTAACCAAAAACTTTGAGGAAAGCAGCGAAGATAAGAGCCTTGTTGCGTTTTTAACGGATCTTGCCCTTGTCGCAGATATTGACAGGATGGATGAGCAGGATGAAAAGGCTGATTCGATTGTCTTGATGACCTTGCATTCTGCAAAAGGGCTTGAATTTCCAATCGTCTTTTTAATCGGCATGGAGGAAGGCGTATTTCCTCACAGCCGATCTTTAATGGAAGAAGCAGAAATGGAAGAAGAACGCCGCCTCGCTTATGTGGGAATTACACGTGCTGAAGAAGAGCTGTATTTAACGAATGCAGGAATGAGAACTTTATTTGGACGCACTAATATGAATCCTGTTTCCCGATTTATTAATGAGATACCAGAGGAGCTGCTGGAGTCTGTCCATAAAGAAACCAAAGCTTCATCTTCTTTTGGTGCTCAGCGTTCCGTGCAGCCGGCGCGCCGACCGGCGGTTGTCCGTCCTGCACAAAATGCTTCTGCTGGAAGCACTGCGGATTGGAAGGTGGGCGACAAAGCTGCGCACAAAAAATGGGGCACTGGCACAGTGGTCAGCGTAAAGGGTGACGGCAAAAGTGTTGAGCTTGACATTGCTTTTCCTAGTCCTGTGGGCATTAAAAGGCTGCTGGCAGAGTTTGCACCTATTACAAAGGCATAATGCATCAGTTGTTTTTAGGGAAAGTGCCCATTTTATCCAAGAGAATTTCAGTCTTCATTCTGTTCATAAGGATGGAGGCTATAAATAGAAAGGGCTGTTGTTATGGAAATAAAAACCGCTGAAAAAAGGGTGAAAGAGCTTCATACTCTATTAAACCAGTACAGCTATGAATACCATGTAAAGGATCATCCAACTGTACCTGATTCGGAATATGACAGGCTCCTGAAAGAGCTGAATGATATTGAAGCTGAATACCCAGAGCTGATTACATCGGATTCTCCTACTCAGCGGGTAGGAGGTGAACCACAGTCAGCCTTTACAAAAGTGGAACACAGGACTCCGATGCTATCTTTGGCAAATGCCTTTAATGAAGAGGATTTACGTGATTTTGACCGCAAAGTAAGACAGGCAGCAGGAGAAGATTACGAGTATGTCTGCGAATTGAAAATTGATGGATTGGCGGTCTCACTTCGCTATGAAGACGGACTGTTTGTCCAAGGCGCCACTCGCGGAGACGGAACCATTGGAGAGGACATAACTGTCAATCTCAGGACAATCCGATCTATTCCTCTCAGAATAAAAGAACCTTTTTCTATCGAGGTGCGCGGCGAGGCCTATATGCCGAAAAAATCATTTGAGCAGCTGAACAGGGCGAAAGAAGAGAACGGAGAAGAGCCTTTTGCGAATCCTCGAAATGCTGCTGCAGGTTCATTGCGCCAGCTTGATCCGCGAATTGCAGCTTCAAGGAATTTAAGCATCTTTCTTTATGCCATCGGCGATCCCGGTGAAACAGGCGTCACCGCCCACAGCGCCGGCCTGGATTTGCTTGAAGACCTGGGATTTAAAGTAAATAAAGAACGCAAGCTTTGTAAAAATATTGATGAAGTGCTTGATTATATTAAAAACTGGACAGAAAAGCGGCCAGACCTTCCGTATGAAATTGATGGGATTGTCATCAAGGTGAACTCTCTTGCCCAGCAGCAGGAGCTTGGTTCAACAGTAAAAACCCCGCGCTGGTCCATTGCTTATAAGTTTCCTGCAGAGGAAGTCGTTACGAAATTGATCAGTATCGAACTAAATGTAGGAAGGACGGGCGTTGTAACACCCACTGCGGTTCTTGAACCTGTTCGGGTTGCAGGTACAACGGTTAAAAGAGCCTCCCTTCATAATGAAGACTTAATTCGTGAAAAAGATATTATGCTTGGCGATTATGTGGTAGTAAAAAAAGCAGGGGACATTATCCCGGAAGTAGTGAATGTTCTGACGGACAGAAGAACAGGTGAGGAGCAGGAGTTTAAAATGCCGACTCATTGCCCTGATTGCGAGAGTGAACTGATCCGTTTGGAGGGTGAAGTGGCTCTCCGCTGCATCAATCCGAAGTGCCCTGCCCAAATTCGCGAGGGCCTGATTCATTTTGTGTCACGAAATGCAATGAACATAGAAGGGCTGGGGGAAAAGGTCATCAGCCTCCTATTTAGCCATCAGTTAATCCATGATGTAGCGGATATCTATAGACTGACAAGAGAGCAGCTTCTTAACCTGGAAAGAATGGGTGAAAAATCCGCAGGGAATTTACTGGATGCCATAGAAGCGTCCAAACAAAATTCTTTGGAAAAGCTTTTGTTTGGTCTTGGCATTCGGCATGTAGGTTTCAAGGCTGCCAAAACACTTGCTCAAACGTTTGAAACTATGGAGAAGCTGCAGGCAGCAACAAGAGAAGAACTGACAGCCATTCAGGATATTGGTGAAAAGATGGCGGACTCCATTGTGGCGTATTTCGAAAACGAAGAAGCCAGGGAGTTAGTAAAAGAGCTGCAGTCCCTTAGTGTCAATATGATTTACAAGGGACCAAAGCCTGTTGAAGCAGTGAACGCCTCCTCGCCATTAGCAGGAAAAACCGTAGTACTGACAGGAAAACTTGAGCAAATGACCCGTGAAGAGGCCAAGGAGCGTTTGGAAGCACTAGGGGCTAATGTAACGGGCAGTGTCAGCAAGAAGACGGATTTAGTTATTGCCGGGGCAGATGCCGGTTCAAAGCTTACAAAAGCGGAACAGCTGGGAATAGAGGTCTGGGATGAAAATCGTTTTGTACAAGAAGTAAAAGAGTGAGCTTCTTAAAAGGAAACCATTGGGGAAGGCTTTCCTTTAGTATGTAATAAAGGTGGAAGAATCAGCATGAAAAAATGGTTGCCATTACTAGTAACAGTAGTCTTGCTAACAGCAGGATGTACTTCGAATTTCGGGTCAGAGGATAAGGTTGTGCAAGAAAAAAACAATCAAAAAGAGACAGCGATTATACCAAATTACCAAATATCCGATAATTATTATCGAACGATATTGCCATATAAGCCGAGTAAAAGCAGAGGTTTGACCGTCAATAATTTAAACACCCGCTATGATATTCAGGAATTTGAAACGGGGCTCCTTCGTGTAGCGAAAACCACGTATTCGCCTGAGAAATATCTGTTCCAGGAAGGGCAGATACTGGACGCGGATACCTTGAAGATGTGGCTTAACCGTAAGTTTACACCAAGCCAGTGGAAGGCTGTACAAAAGGAAGTAAATCCACCCAGTCAAAATATTGGATTAAATCCTCCTTTAAGCGGGAAAGGTTCAATCGATTCACAAAATCAAAATAGCCCGATCTATCTTGCTAATATCCTGGAACATGACTATTTAGTTAAGACGGATAAAAATACAGTGAGGCTAGGTGGCGTCGTCATAGGTTTGGCACTTAATTCAACGAATTCTTATCAAAGCCAAAATGGGACGACCACCCAATCTTCTCTCTCTCAGGCTGCAATAGACAGTGAGGGAAAAAGCATTGCTGCTGAAGTGGTAAAACGACTCCGTGCTATGAGCGAATTGAAGAATGTCCCGATCACCATTGCCTTATTTGAGCAGAAGGATAAGGATTCAGTTGTTCCAGGAAATTATTTTGCCTATACTAATGTTCCGGCGGGAAGCTCCTCCATTGGGAGCTGGAATGCCATTCAAAATCAATATTATCTTTTCCCGTCATCGCAGGCTGATTCAGATCACCCGCACGATGCAGGTGTTTTTGATAAGTTTAAAAAGCGGGTAGAGAACTATTTTCCTAATTATAATGGAGTAATTGGGCGTGCATTCTATAACGGAAATAAGCTTACTCAATTAAAAGCAGAAATTCCTCTCCAATTTTTTGGAGAAGCTGAAGTTATTGGTTTTACACAATATATAGCGGGGATTGTACCATCTATTTTCCCGGATACCATAGACTTGCAAATAAAGATTACGGCTGGCGGCGATATAAAAGCCCTTATAACAAGGAGCCCTGGCCAAACAGATACATCTGTCCATATATATCAATAAGCTGAAAAAGCTGATAAAAAAGAGAAAGCCTCTTCTTTTATCAGCTTTTTTATTTGAGGATTTTCCATGTCTATTAGCTTGATGGAGCGGTTTAAGGGAAGCCGTCATAAAACAATACGAGAAATGTCGAAAATATTTATAGAAAATTTCAAAAAAATAGTTCCAGTCTTTGATCTTCTGTTATATAATACAAACATAAATTAGTAAATTGTTTTATAACAATATTAAAGGAGTGATGTGAAAAGATGGATACTCAAACGGCTGGAATATCCGTAGCTAAGGAGCTGAAAGCAAAGTATGAAGATCTTTTAACACCAGGTGCTTTACATTTTATTGAACAACTTGAGAGGCACTTTGGAAATGAACGAAAGAAACAGTTACAGAACAGAGAGTGCAAACAACAGGAAATGGACGGAGGAAAACTCCCTCACTTTCTTTCTGAAACGGAACCCATTCGAAATGGAGATTGGTCTATCTCGCCGCTTCCAGCCGATCTTCAAGATCGCCGGGTGGAAATTACAGGGCCGCCAGATCGAAAGATGATTATTAACGCAATGAATTCGGGGGCAAAGGTGTTTATGGCATGTTTGGAGGATGCGACATCGCCTACATGGGAAAATGTGATGGATGGACAGCGGAATCTGAGAGATGCGGTAGATAGAACCATTGCTGTATACGGGGAGAATGGAAAAACCTATGTGCTGAATAAGGAAACCGCCGTTTTGTTTGTCAGGCCAAGGGGATGGCATTTGGAAGAGAAGCATGTATTGGTGGATGGGAAACCTATTTCCGCAAGCTTGTATGATTTTGGTTTGTATTTTTTTCATAATGCGATCCATCTTGTGGAGAAAGGCACGGGCCCTTACTTTTATTTACCCAAGCTTGAGAGTCATTTGGAAGCAAGACTTTGGAATGATGTTTTCACCTTTGCCCAGAAATTCATTGGAATTCCTAAAGGAACCATTAAAGCGACAGTACTGATTGAGACCCTTCCAGCAGCCTTTGAAATGGATGAAATTCTTTATGAGTTAAAGGAGCATTCAGCAGGACTGAACTGCGGCAGATGGGATTACATCTTCAGCTATTTAAAGAAGCTGAGAAACCAGCCTAATGTCATATTGCCGGATCGTTCACTGGTTACAATGACAGCTCCATTTATGAGGTCGTATTCACTACTCACCATTAAAACCTGCCATCGCAGAATGGCGCCGGCAATTGGGGGAATGACTGCACAGATTCCTGTAAAAGGAGACGAGCAGAAAAATGAGGAGGCCTTTAACAAGGTACGCCAGGATAAAGAAAGAGAGGTGCAGGATGGACACGATGGCACGTGGGTGGCACACCCTGCACTCGTGAAGGTAGCCATGGAGGTTTTTAATAAAGAAATGAAGAGTTCAAATCAAATAGATTCACAGAAACAGATTGATTTCGAGGTGTCAGAACAAGATCTGCTGGCTGTACCTGCAGGAAATATAACAGAAGAAGGAGTAAGGCAGAACATTCGTGTGGGTTTAAGGTATATAACCGCCTGGCTGAGGGGAAGGGGAGCAGTACCCATCCACCACTTAATGGAGGATGCTGCTACAGCTGAAATTTCCCGAGCACAGATCTGGCAATGGATCCGCCATCCAAAAGGAGTGATGGAGGATGGAAGGAAGGTTACGTTTGACATGTACCAAGAAATCAAGAATGAAGAGATTCAATTGATTCAGCAAGAGATGGGCAGAGAAAAAGTTCAAGAAGCGGGAGAATTGTTTGCCAGTCTAATCACGGAAGATGAATTTCAGGATTTTTTAACCATACCAGGATACGCATTGCTTTAAACGAAAAGGCTCTTTTCGTAAACTTTGTTGCTATTGGACACAAAAATATCATTTTAAATATATGTTCGGTATTAAAACTTGTGAAGAGCTTACGAAAAGATGCCATGAAGACAGACAACTCACGGAATCATTCTTTGTACGTAAAGCAACGCGAAAACAGCCAATGAAAAAATATTGAAATCAAAGAAGGGATGAAGGAAATGAATAGAAAAGCCGATAAATTGCAAGAAAGCTGGGAGCAGGATACACGTTGGAGCGGAGTGACACGTACTTATACGGCTGAAGATGTTTTGAGGCTGAGGGGATCGCTTGATATTGCTTATACTCTTGCACAGCACGGGGCGGAGAAGTTCTGGGAGCTTTTGCATCGAGAGGAGTATGTTCCAGCACTGGGAGCGTTAACGGGAAACCAGGCAGTCCAGCAGGTCAAGGCAGGATTAAAGGCGATTTATTTAAGCGGATGGCAAGTCGCTGCTGACGCCAATCTTTCTGGACATATGTATCCTGACCAAAGCCTGTATCCTGCAAATAGCGTTCCCCAGGTGGTAAAGCGCATTAATCAGGCACTTCAAAGAGCGGACCAAATTCATCACGTAGAAGGAGACAAAAGCATTGACTGGTTTGCACCGATTATTGCAGATGCAGAAGCAGGTTTTGGTGGTCAGTTAAATGTTTTTGAATTGATGAAATCCATGATTGAAGCAGGAGCTGCTGCCGTTCATTTTGAAGACCAGCTTTCCTCTGAAAAGAAATGCGGGCACTTAGGAGGCAAAGTCCTGCTGCCGACACAAACAGCGGTCCGTAATTTAATTTCTGCGCGCCTGGCTGCAGATGTGATGGGAGTGCCAACAGTTTTAATTGCAAGAACGGATGCCAATGCAGCCGATTTAATTACCAGTGATGCGGATCCATATGATGCACCGTTTATTACAGGTGAGCGCACCCTCGAAGGCTTTTACCGGACAAAGCCTGGACTTGAGCAAGCAATTTCAAGAGGATTGGCCTACGCCCCATATGCAGACCTGATCTGGTGCGAAACGTCTGAACCAAATATGGAAGAAGCGCGCCTGTTTGCAAAAGCCATCCATGAAAAGTTCCCAGGAAAACTGCTTGCATATAATTGTTCTCCGTCCTTCAACTGGCGTAAGAAGCTGGATGGAAAGGCAATCGCAAGCTTTCAGCAGGAGCTTGGAAAGATGGGTTACAAATTCCAATTTGTAACACTTGCAGGCTTCCATGCGCTAAATAACAGTATGTTCGAGCTGGCAAAAGGCTATCAGGAAAGAGGAATGGCGGCTTATTCAGAGCTTCAGGAGGCTGAGTTTGCAAACGAACCGCTTGGCTATACAGCCACAAGGCATCAAAGAGAAGTAGGAACAGGCTATTTTGATGAGGTATCGATGGTTATTACCGGAGGAACTTCTTCTACAACAGCCCTTAAAGGTTCAACGGAGGAAGAACAATTTACCAGCATATAATGGATATATGAGCGGGGTATTCCATAAGGATATACCTCGCTTTTTTGAAAAGGACTTCGATAACCAGATTACACCATAATTTCTGTCTATTTAGACTAAGATAGGCTTTGGAGCTAGACAGAGATTGCATTGAGCATTCCATGTTAAACATTTTACCAATCTTGCCTTCAGAAGCAGAGGGGAATACAGTAAAATAAAGGCTGTTTTGGTTTAGGCTCTTTTCATAAACTTTGTTGCTATTGGACACAGTAATATCATTTATTATATATATTCAGTATTAAGACTTGGGAATAGCGCACAAAAAGATGCCACGAAGACAGACAACATACGGAATAATCCCTTATACGTAAAGCAACAATCTATGCGAAAACAGCCTTTGGTTTAGAGTGTTGCTTTGTGTATAACAGATAAATTTTTCTTACTTAATCGGTAAAATGGGAAATTGAAAAATATCAAGAGGAGACTGCAGAAAACCAGTCAGCACGCCTATAAGGAAAGATGTAGGGACAGGCCCGCAAGGATGGCCTGTCCTCTTGCTTATTAGTGGTCAATTCTGCTATTATCAATAGTATTGCGAGTGTTCGAATAACCTTGGAGGTGAATGGAATGTCAAGAATTTCTAAAGACCAGGTTGAGCATGTTGCTCATTTGGCAAGACTTGAATTTAAAGCTGAAGAAATTGAACGATTTACAAAGCAATTAGATGACATTATCAGCATGGCTGAATCCTTAAATGAATTAAATACCGAAAATGTAGAACCAACAACACACGTATTGGCTATTCAAAATGTTATGCGTGAAGACAAAGCTGAGAAAGGCCTGCCTCAGGAGGAAGTCCTGAAAAATGCGCCTGATCATAAGGATGGGCAAATTCGCGTTCCATCTGTTTTGGAATAAGGAGGGGAAATCATGACTTTATTTGATCATAAAATTGCTGAGCTGCACGAGTTTTTACATAAGAAAGAAATTAAGGTATCGGATCTTGTTGAAGAATCCTATAAGAAAATCCAAGAAGTAGATGGAAAGGTTCAGGCCTTCCTGACATTGGATGATGAAAATGCGAGACAAAAGGCAAAAGAACTTGACGAAAAGCTGGGCACTGAAGAGTCCAAGAATATCCTATTCGGTATGCCTATCGGAATCAAGGATAACATCGTAACGAAAAGCCTAAGAACCACTTCAGGAAGCAAGATTCTTGAAAATTTTAATCCTATCTATGATGCAAGTGTTATGGGAAAACTTCATCAAGCCAATACGATTACAATTGGGAAATTAAACATGGATGAGTTTGCAATGGGTTCATCTACAGAGAACTCCGGCTTCCAAAAAACGTTTAATCCATGGAATCTCGAAACCGTTCCTGGCGGTTCATCAGGCGGCTCTGCAGCTTCAGTTGCAGCAGGAGAGGTGCCATTTTCACTTGGATCGGATACGGGCGGATCGATTCGCCAGCCAGCTGCATTCTGCGGTGTTGTCGGTCTAAAACCAACATATGGACGTGTATCACGTTTTGGTCTTATTGCTTTCGCTTCCTCTCTTGACCAGATCGGTCCGATTACACGCAATGTTGAAGATAATGCTTATCTGCTACAGGCCATTTCTGGTCTTGATCCGCATGATTCCACTTCTGCCGATGTAGATGTGCCGAATTATGTGCAATCCCTCACAGGGGATGTAAAAGGCTTGAAAATTGGTGTGCCGAAGGAGTATTTAGGAGAAGGTGTAGGAGAAGACGCAAGACAGTCCGTCTTAAAGGCTTTAAAAGTACTTGAAGGACTTGGCGCTACATGGGAAGAAGTATCCCTTCCGCACTCAAAATATGGTGTAGCGGTTTACTACCTGCTTGCATCGTCTGAAGCATCCTCCAACCTTGCACGCTTTGACGGTGTCCGTTACGGATATCGCACGCCGAATGCCGAAAACCTTATGGAGCTTTATAAGAAAACCCGTTCCGAAGGCTTTGGAGATGAGGTTAAGCGCCGTATTATGCTTGGAACCTTTGCATTAAGCTCAGGTTATTACGATGCTTATTATAAAAAAGCCCAGCAAGTCCGTACGCTGATTAAAAAGGATTTTGAAGATGTATTTGCAAAATACGATGTTATTATTGGACCAACGACTCCAACTCCTGCTTTTAAAATTGGAGAGAAAATCAATGATCCATTAACAATGTATGCAAACGACATTTTAACAATTCCTGTGAATCTGGCGGGCGTACCTGGTATTTCTGTTCCTTGCGGATTTTCGGAAGCCGGTCTGCCTCTTGGACTTCAAATTATCGGCAAGCACTTTGACGAATCAACCATTTACCGTGTTGCCCATGCCTATGAGCAAGCAACAGACTTTCATAAAAAAAGACCACAATTGTAAAGGGGTGAGTAACCTATGAATTTTGAAACGATTATTGGACTTGAGGTCCATGTTGAATTAAAAACAGACTCGAAAATCTTTTCTCCAGCGCCAGCCCATTTTGGTGCAGAGCCTAATACGAATACAAACGTAATCGACCTTGGTTATCCTGGCGTATTGCCTGTTTTAAACAAGCGGGCCGTTGAATTCGGGATGAAGGCGGCTATGGCATTGAACTGCCAAATTGCGACAGAGACAAAGTTTGACCGGAAAAACTATTTTTATCCAGATAACCCGAAGGCTTACCAAATCTCACAGTTTGACAAGCCAATTGGAGAACACGGCTGGATTGAGATTGAAGTCAATGGGAAGAAGAAAAAAATCGGCATTACCCGTATTCATTTAGAAGAGGATGCAGGAAAATCAACCCATACTGGTGACGGCTACTCACTTGTGGATTATAACCGCCAGGGAACACCGCTGATTGAGATTGTTTCAGAGCCTGATATCCGTACACCGGAAGAAGCCTATGCCTATCTTGAAAAGCTGAAATCTATTATTCAGTATACAGGCGTATCAGATTGTAAAATGGAAGAGGGTTCATTACGTTGCGATGCCAACATCTCACTTCGTCCATATGGACAAGAGAAATTTGGCACGAAAGCGGAACTGAAGAACTTGAACTCCTTTAACTATGTCCGTAAAGGCCTTGAGTTTGAGCAGATCCGCCAAGAAAAGGAATTGCTGTCAGGCGGCGTCATTCTTCAGGAGACACGCAGATTTGATGAAGCAACTGGAAAAACGATTCTTATGCGTGTGAAGGAAGGCTCTGATGACTACAGATATTTCCCTGAACCGGATTTAGTTTCTCTTCATATCGATGAGGACTGGAAGAACAGAGTCCGTGCTGAAATTCCGGAGCTTCCGGACCAAAGGAAAGCACGCTATGTAGAGGAGCTTGGACTTCCTGCATACGATGCAATGGTTTTAACCCTTACGAAGGAAATGTCCGATTTCTTTGAAGCAACACTGCGTGAGGGTGCAGATGCTAAACAAGCATCAAACTGGTTAATGGGTGAGGTATCGGCATACCTGAACTCAGCCCAAAAAGAGCTGGATGAAACAGCCCTTACTCCAGCGGGTCTTGCTGGCATGATTAAACTGATTGAGAATGGAACCTTGTCTTCAAAACTGGCTAAAAAAGTATTTAAAGAGCTAGTGGAAAACGGCGGGGATGCAGAGGAAATTGTAAAAGCGAAAGGGCTTGTACAAATTTCAGACGAAGGAGCCTTGCTCAAAATCGTTACTGAAATCCTTGATGCGAACCAGCAATCAATTGAAGATTATAAAAATGGAAAAGACCGGGCTTTAGGCTTCCTTGTCGGACAAATCATGAAAGCGACAAAGGGACAGGCAAATCCACCTATGGTTAATAAATTGTTAATTGAAGAAATGAATAAGCGTTAATGAATGAGGGGCAGCTTCCTGTAGAGCTGCCCCTTTCTATGTCATTTAAAGGCCGAATTTTACATCACCCTTTTAAAAATATTTCTTTAAACACCTTGTACCCGGGTTTCTGGAATGTAAAACCGGGTAATTAATTCATTGGGTAAAATAACAGCAGAGGTGTGAAGCAAACAAATGTGTAAGAATAATTCATTTGATGTAACTTCGACATGCGCATATTGTTTGAAGAAAATAGGGGAGGAAATTGAAGTCGTTCTTCCTGTATATGACTGGTATAGCGGCAAGTTATTGGGTTATTTTTGCAAGCAGGATTATTTGAAAGTAAAATCTCAAAATCTAAGCCGAAGCTACATAAAAGAAAAGGAAAAAGCAAATTAATCATCTTTTATTTTGACTCTGGCCAAGATCAATAGATTTACAGCCGAGGTGATTGGAGCTGAAATTAAAAGGCAAGATGAACAGAGTCTTTGTTTGATGCCGGAATCTTTGAGCAAAAGGTTTCGGTATTTTTATGGGATGGGAGCGCTGTTTTTATTGAAGGTAAGTATAAAATTATTAAATCAATGAAGTCTCTGTAAATATGTAAAGATGGCATTGATGCTTAAGATAACGTTATGATTATGAGTAGAAGGGCTTTCATTAAGCAAATGGTTATCACATTTCAGCATTTATGGTATAATGGTATCAATAAATCGGAGAAAAAGAAAAAAGAAGTAAAGAGCAGACCCAGCCTGTCCGCTAAGTCTGCTCTGTAATTAGGGCTATCTGATCATTAGTCTTGATTATCTCTTCTTGCTTTGCCGCCTTTTTCTCCGATTTCCTCATAAAATTCACGGTCATGGTTTTTGGAAGTTGCTTCTCCGCCTTTTTGACCAATTTCCTGATAGAAATCCTTGTCATGGTTTTTGGAAGTTGCTTCTCCGCCTTTTTGGCCAATTTCCTGATAGAAATCCTTTCCATGGCTGTCAGCCGTTGCTTCTCCGCCTTTTTTTCCAATCTCTTGATAGAATTCTTTGTCATGGCTTTCAGAAGTCGCTTCTCCGCCTTTGCGTCCGATTTCCTGATAGAATTCTTTCCCGTGGCTCTTAGAAGTTGCTTCTCCGCCTTTACGTCCTGCTTCCTCTACAGACATTTTCTTAGAATTGTTATCATTAGCCATTTATAATCTCTCCTTTAAATGTGGTTTGTCGCTTACATAAATTTAAATACCCGCCTATATTTAAACTAAACAGGCTTTTTGTGTTTTCAAGTGAAATAATGATTGAGCTATGCTATTTTTATAATAAATATGTTTTGCAACATGCAAGAAGAATAGAAGAAAACTAAAGGAGTGTATATAATGCCTGCATTACAGCAATGGTTTGAAAAAGGAATGACCGCACAAGCATATATTGAGAGCATGAAAGTACATAAGGAGAATCTTAAAAAGGTATACGATGGCTTTTCATTGCCTTCAGATAAAGAATTTTTTCAAGGCTTAAAAGAAAAGGGTCTCCGTGTCATTGTTTTAACAGAGGACTGGTGCGGTGATGCAATGGCCAATATTCCAATTCTATTAAAGCTGGCGAAAGAAACAGGCATTGAAGCTCGTATGGTGCTTAGAGATTCCAACCTTGAACTGATGGATCAGTACCTGACGAATGGTACAGCACGTTCAATCCCTATCTTTATTTTTATTGATCGCGAGGGGAATGAAGCAGCAGTTTGGGGTCCAAGAGCACAGAAGGTCCAGCAGCTTGTAGATGAATTAAGAGCTGATCTTCCATCAAAAGAAGATGCAAGCTTTGAAGAAAAGCAAAAGGAAGTGTTCGGCCGCATGATGAAAATCTATACAGAGGACGAGCAAATTTGGAATGAAGTGTATTCAAGCTTAAAAGAGACGTTAAAAAATGCATAGGATAGAAAAAGGAAGCAGGCATTCAAATTTTTGAGTGCCTGTTTATTTTTAAAGGATAAGTATGAGATTTTTTATTTTAAAAAACTTCGCTGTGTTTTCTTTATCTCAGTCAAAGACGACGAAATTCATACGCCGATGAGCAAGGCGCTTGCGCTTTTCTGCCTTATCTGACATTCGTAATGTAAATGTAATGCTTTGACAACCTGCCATCTCCTTATAGAATAGATATATACCTTTACAATTTATATTTTTCAGATTTTCAGCCATAAAAAGGAATTTCGAATATAATTGGCGAAGAGTATGACAAAACCTGAAGGAATGGAAATGAAATGAGAGAGTGATTTGTGTATGAAAGATGCGGTAGAAGAATATATTGAGTACTTGAAGCTAACAAGAGAACCGCCGTCCCTTAATTATCTTCAACGGTTAATCCAAAGGCACTTGTCTTTTATCCCTTATGAGACCTTCAGCAAGTTTCATTATTTTAACCAGGATTCTTCTTTTGTCCCTTCATTGCAGGAATTTGTTCAGAATCTAGTGGAAAAGGGATGGGGAGGCACCTGCTTTACCCTTAATATCAACTTCTCCCGTTTGCTGGGAGAACTGGGATTTTCCTGCTCTCTCCTGCGTGTGAGTCCAGGACACCTGGCGATTATGGTCGTATTTAATGAAAAAAAATATTATGTCGATGTTGGCTACGGATCGCCTATTACGAAGCCGATTGACCTGGAATCCAAAAGACGGCATGTCCTTCATGGATTCGGAGAGGAAATTATTTTTACGCAAAAAACCATGGATCGATATGAAATTGACCGCCGCTCCAATGGGAAAACTTTTGTAAAAAAAGAAATTGATTGGCATCCTTTAACAGAGGAGGATATTACCGGCGATATTTTGGCTTCCTACGCCGATGAAGACCAGAATAAAACCATGAGAAGAATGACAGCGGTGCGTTTTAATGGGCATGAGTGTTATTTTCTTCGGGACCAATCCATTAAAGTAATGAATTACCGAAATATCCGTGAAATCCAGCTGAGGGATCTCGAAAAGTGGAAATCCTTTGTCCGGGAAATCTATCAGATTGATGCAGACTCCCTTATGGAATCAGTAGAATTTTTGGAGAAGCGAGGAGTCCATCTGTTTAGGGGGTAAGCTGTTTTAACATGAATGGAATCTTTGAAAAAGGGGAAAAGTGGAATGCGGGAGGTTAGGGTTGTCTGCTACGATGCCAGCTGGAAGGACATTTTTTGGAGTGAATCATTCGCGTTAAAAGAAGTCTTAAAAGACAATGTGTCACATATTCACCACATAGGCAGTACAGCTATACCAGGCATGAGTGCCAAGCCCATTATTGATATTTTAATAGAGGCATATACTCTTGAAGCTGTTGACAGCCGAGAAGGGGAGTTGGGTGAATTGGGCTATAGTGCCTATGGGGAGAATGGTATTTTGAACCGGCGGTTTTTTTCAAAAGGCGGAGACCGGCGAACACATCATGTCCATATCTATCAGGCAGGAGACCGTAATATTGAAAGGCATCTGGCCTTTAGAGATTATTTAATAAGTTATCCGGAAAAAGCCAAAGAGTACAGTGGGCAGAAGAGAATGCTGGCAGCAAAGTATCCCTGCGACATTGAAGGCTATATTGCAGGGAAGGATGAGCTCGTCAAGAGGCTTGAAGCAGAAGCGCTGTTTTGGTATAGAAGCCGTTAAATGTGAATATTTGTTGAAGGACTTTTGAAATGACTAAACCCCTTGGAGTGAACCATTTTATAAAAGCAGCCTATCAAGAAATCTCTTACTCTTTTCATTCCTCTATCGAATAGGTTGGCATGCAGGATAAGCTAAAGATGGGGCTGAATTCCTGCTAACTGGCTTTTTCCATTAAAAAGAGTTATGATATTTTCCATAAAGGCTCTTTCCGCAGTTTTCCTGCTGATATCATGCTAAAGGAGCATAATTCAGTATGAAATCTTTTGTTCAGCTTACGAAAACGATGCCAGGATTACGGACAAATTCTGGAATGGCCTATTGTACGAAAAGAGATAATCTATGCGAAAACAGCCATCATAATGATACTTCCATTCTGGCTGAGACCAGTTTTTTATTGACATAGCAGGCTGCTCATATACACCTCTATGGATGTAAAAGATGATGAGTTAGGAGTATGGAAAATGAAAAGAGCAAGAATTATATATAATCCGACTTCAGGACGGGAGGTTTTCAAGCGGCACCTGGCTGCGGTTCTTCAAAAGCTTGAAACAGCCGGCTATGAGACCTCCTGCCATGCAACGACAGCAGCAGGAGACGCAAGCGTAGCAGCTAGTATTGCCGTAGAGCGTAAATATGATTTGGTGATTGCTGCAGGCGGAGACGGGACCATTAACGAAGTGGTCAATGGAATTGCGGAAAAGAATTATAGGCCAAAGCTGGGAGTAATCCCTGTTGGAACAACCAATGACTTTGCCCGCGCTTTGCAAATCCCCCGTGATATAGAAGCGGCAACAGATATTATTGTACAGGGCGATACCCTTCCTGTAGATATTGGGAAAATGAACGACAGCTATTTCATCAATATTGCCGGAGGCGGAAGGATTACGGAGTTAACCTATGAGGTACCAAGCAAATTGAAGACGATGCTTGGCCAGCTGGCTTATTATCTGAAAGGAATAGAAATGCTTCCCTCTATAAGAGCCACAGATGTTTCCATTGAATACGATGGAAAGCTTTTTGAAGGAGAAGCCATGCTTTTCCTTATTGGACTAACCAATTCTGTTGGAGGCTTTGAAAAGCTGGCTCCTCATTCATCTATTAATGACGGCTTGTTTTCTCTTATCATTTTAAAGAAGACGAACCTCGCTGAATTTATTCGTGTGGTTACAGCCGCGGTCAGGGGAGAGCATGTAAATGACCCAAATATTATTTACACTCAGGCCAATCACATTAAAGTTCGATCTTCGGAAAAGATGCAGTTAAATATTGATGGAGAATTCGGCGGTTTGCTCCCTGCAGACTTTGAGAATCTTTATCGGCATTTAGAGGTTTTTGTGCCCATTGATAAAATCAGGCTGGAGGATCAGGTGAATTGAAAGGTCCTTTTCGTCAATAAAAAGGAAGCAGCATATGAAATGCGCTTCCTTTTTATTTTGATTCTCTCCTATTTAGAGACTGATCTTTGAACTTCCTGCTTAGTTGATTTCTGCTGCAGACACTCACTTCCCTTGGGAGAGTAAAGCCTCTTCGTAAAAGAATTTTTCGTCCGCCAGTCTTGAAAAATGCATGGAGGGGAATACTAGGAGAAAAAAATAGTAGGTGCTGCTGTGCATGTTTTGACTCTTTTCTTATACTCCCATTTAATAATAGGAGCAGTGTCATTAATTCCCCTTATCCTGTTCAAGTCAGCCTTTGAGCAGGCTGTTAAGCTGACCAATGAAGAAGGACATTATCCATTTACCATAACGTCAGAAATGGCCTATGCAGCCTGTGTTCTTTTCGGGTGGTTTACGTTATTTATTATGATTAAATGCCTGCTTACAAATCGATACCGGGATGAAACGGATGATGATATTTGGTAGCAGTAAAAAAAGAGGCTGTCCCAAAAGCTCCAATACTTATCAAGTGACCATGGAGACAGCAACTTTTTCTTGCTTGTTGATCTCCACTGTAGACACTGCATTCAGATGGCGGCAGAGTCTCATGCTTTTTGCTTCAAATAACAATGGATGTAGATCAACGTTGGGTTGAGCTGAAACATCGGTTGTACACCGATGATCCTGCTGGGTTACTTTCCGCTGCAGACGCTCGCTTTTCGCGGGCGGCTGGGAGCTTACCCCGCAGGAGTCTCGTGTATCCTCTCTAATCATCGTTGAATCTAAACGAACATTAGTAAAAGAGGGTGACTCAAAAGTCCAATAGTATCTGGCTTTTGAGTCACCCTCTTTTTGCGTGGTCTTTGTTAAAGAACAGTTACCAACATTGAAATTTAACACAGTCTTTTTAAAATAAAGAAAAGCTTATTGTTTATGGCTGAGCTCATCATGGTCAATGATGGCTTTTGGCAGTCCGGTATATTTTGCCCAGTAATAGATAGCTAAAGCGCCGATTGCAATTAAAATTAAGTCAAAAGGATCTTTCAGTACACCCAGGCCACCGCCAAAGGAGCCAAAATAGCAGAATAAAAGCATCATGACATAATAAGCGATGAGCCACCAAGCTGATTTTAGCTGCTGCGCAAAGCTTACTTCACTTTGTGAACGGAATTTTGTAAACACGATATACAAAACAGCCATGAGAAGCTGAAATCCTAAAAGCCAAGAAATGGTCTTCCAGCCGGCCCAATAGACGATAAAAGTGACAAAAATAAATGAAAGCGGGGAAATAATCGCTGATCCTTTTAATGTAAAGGGCTTGTGTAAATCCTTCGCGTTTATGCTGAAGGCTGCAGTAGAAATCGGCGCAACCGCGTAGGAAAGAATAAGAGCAACCGAACAGACATTCACGAGTGCATTCCACGATGGAAAAGGCAGTGTCCAAAAAACAGCCAGTCCAAATGTCAGCCATAACGAACTTCTTGGAATGCCGGTTTTTCCGTCGACCTTCGCGAATTGTTGAAAGAAGGTTCCTGTACGTGACCAGGCATAGATTAAACGGGCTGTAGTATTCATAAAGATATTTCCGTTTCCTCCTGGTGATATGATGGCATCCAGCACCACAATGATGGCAAGCCAGCCAAGGCCCAATGCAACCGCAATATCTTTAAACGGCAATGAAAATTTGTCCTGTATCTGTCCCCAGCCACCATGAATGCTGCTGGAAGGAATGGCTCCGACAAACAAGACCTGCAGAGCAGTATAAATAAGGGTTGCCAGGATAATACAGATAATTAAAGCAATCGGAATATTTCGTTTCGGGTTTTTTACTTCACTTGCAACCGATACAATGGGATGCAGTCCAAGATAAGCAAACATGACCCCTCCGGATGCAATTGCCGTCTGTATTCCCTGAAAACCAAAGGGAGAAAAGCCCCCTATAGAAAAATTGGCAGATTTAAAATAAAACGATAGCGTCACAATGATGGTTAATGGCACAAAGTATTTAAAGACCGAAATGACCCGGTTTGCTTTGGCAAATATATTGACACTCCTATAATTTAATAGGAAAAAGGCAAGGAGCATTAGAAATTGGAGTAACCACCCCAATATAGTGGGAGATTGAGAGTGCGGTTTTGTCAATTCCGGCAGCCAATAGGCAACATATTGCCGAACGGCTGTCACTTCGATTGAGATAAGACTGGAATAGGCTACAATGGTGATAAATGAAATCAAATAGCCTACAAAAGGACCGTGGGAATAAACGGGATAACGAAGAATTCCTCCTGTTCGCGGAAGTGCAGCCCCCAATTCAGCATACACAAGTCCAATTAAAAGAATAATGGCTCCTCCGATAATCCAGGAAATGAATCCGCTTGGACCAGCTTTTGAAGCAACATTGCTAACAGCAAACAGCCATGCTGATCCAAAAATAGCTCCTAGACCTATTAGAATCAAATCCAATAATGTCATTGATTTTTTAAAATTACCTTGATGCATTTTCTTCCTCCTAATCAGCTTCTTTCTTATTTGTCTAAGAAGGCAGGATCATTTTAAAAAGAAATAAAAAAAAGCTTTCCTGTCTTCCGAATAGGTTACAGTATATACTACATTGCTCAAAAATGAAAAATGAACGAGTTATACTTTGTATTCAGAAGCAGCCCATATTTTGATATAAAAAGTAAAAAATTGAATATTATCAGTACTTTTATCCTAACCAAAATGAGCGAAAAACATGTAAAGGGGCACATGTAGAACTTTTTCGGTGAGTTTAGTTGCAATTTGCAGATATCCTCACATTTTACGCTTGAATGAATGTTGAATCACTCACGATTTATACTGAAAAGGAGAAAGGGGTAGCGTCTATCTGTAAGTGGATTTCTATGTCTTTTCCCTGCGATAAGTCAACAACAGCTCGTCCCTCGCAGTGTTTCCTTTATCTCAGTCAAAGACGACGAAATCCATACGCAGATGAACAAGGCGCTTCCGCTTTTCTTAATATAATTAAACGTTTGATTAAATGGATGAAAAGTGAGGGGTATCAAGTGCCTGCCCTTATTTAATTAAACGATTGATTAAGGATATTTTTTATTATCTTCTCGAATATGGTACAATCATCTACAGTATAGAAACGGAGAAAAGGAAGAATAACATGAATAAACAAGTACCTGTACAGAGGAACGATTATATAGATGTTGTGTTTGAGGATCTTACACATGAAGGCCACGGTGTAGCGAAGGTAGAAGGCTATCCGCTTTTTGTCCCTAAAGCGCTGCCAGGCGAGAAGGCGAAGATCAAGGTCATAAAAGTAAACAAAGGGTACGGATTTGGCAGGCTGATCGAGCTTTATGAAGAAAGTCCGGATCGTGTGGTTCCCGATTGTCCGATTTATGAGGCATGCGGAGGGTGCCAGCTTCAGCACCTCAGCTATGGCGGACAAATGAGGGCAAAACTTAAACAGGTCCAGGATGTCCTTGCCCGTATTGGAAAGATAGAGGATGTATTGGTCCATCCGGTTCTCGGAATGGAGAATCCATGGCGCTACCGTAATAAAGCGCAGGTGCCGGTCGGTGAACTGGAAGGCGGACTAGTGGCTGGCTTTTATAAACATAGAAGCCACGATATCATAGATATGGAGACATGCCTCATCCAACAGGAGCAAAATGATACTGTCATACAAGCGGTTAAAAAAATCTGCGGAAACTATGGCGTAAGGGCTTATGATGAAACTTCCCATAAAGGAGCTTTGCGCCATATCATGGCACGCTATGGCCAGCGTTCCGGAGAAATAATGGTTGTTCTCATTACGCGGACACCTGAGCTGCCGCATCAAAACGAAATCATTCAGGAAATTATTCAGCAAATACCCGGCGTAAAATCGATCGTTCAGAATGTGAATAGTAAACGAACCAATGTCATTTTTGGAGATCAAACAAAGGTGCTTTGGGGTGAAGAAGTTATCTATGACTCCATCGGCAGCATCCGCTTTGCGATCTCAGCAAGATCGTTTTATCAGGTAAATCCTGACCAGACAAAGGTGCTTTATGACAAAGCCCTTGAATATGCTGGCCTCACCGGAAATGAAACTGTAATCGATGCGTATTGCGGCATTGGAACCATCTCTCTCTTCCTTGCTCAAAAAGCCAAAAAGGTATATGGGGTAGAAATTGTTCCGGAAGCTATTGAGGATGCGAAAAGAAATGCAGCATTAAATGGAATCACCAACGTGGAGTTCGAAGTTGGTGAAGCAGAGCAAGTCATTCCAAAGTGGTATAAAAGTGGCGTTCATGCCGATGTACTCGTGGTCGATCCGCCAAGAAAGGGCTGTGACAGCTCCTTGCTTGAAACCATCCTCAGCATGAAGCCGAAAAAAGTTGTCTACGTATCCTGCAACCCGGCGACCTTAGCACGAGATCTCCGTATTCTGGAGGACGGCGGCTATAAAACAGTGGAAGTACAGCCGGTGGATATGTTTCCACAGACGACGCACGTGGAGTGCTGTTCACTACTTGTTAGGGAAGATAATTAATAGATGTAACAGTGAGGTAGGAGCTTTCCTTTATGGAAAGCTCCATTTTTATAAAAGGACTTGTTAAACTAGCGGGCAGAATAGTTAAGTACCTTTGTATTTACTTACAGTCACCAGCATAGGTACGGTTTTTGTTTATCAAGGGGGCACCGATTTCAAAGCACACCTTTTCTTCAATGAAACGCAAGAACCGCCCCCTTGTCTCAGTGTTTTATTATAATTGGCTCCTCTCAACTCCTTGATAACCGGTTGCAGTGTCAATTGATTATCTGCAGCATGAACTATAACAGTATAAAGAGGGAAAAATGTAAAAAAATCCCGGGCTATTCTAATAGCACAGCTGCATACAAAATCCTGCTGCAGGTCATAATACATTGTTTTAGTCATGGGTTTACCTGAAAGTTTTCCCGTCTTAGTAAGAGAGTTGATTTCTTCTTTGATAAGCGTTGGAGTGGTAGGAACGTGTTTTCGTGTAATACATTCCAGTTCCCAAAATGCCGATAGTGATTTAGGACAATTTGTACTGTACCTATTTTAAAGTTCTCGAAATGGTTGATCTGTCGTTTCTGAATGGCACCGTTGTTGAAGGTGAAATTGCAGTAAAGATGCAAAAAGCGTAACGGTTCTTATTACGGTAACCGTTACGCTTTTAATCTATAGGTTTGTTAGTAAGTTAAATTTAATGTAAGAACACAAAAATTAATTGTGGTGGCGCTGTTGTGAAATGGGCAAACCCTTACCCATAAATACAATTATCCAAGCAAGTATTAACAAAACAAGGCTACCTACAAAAGAGATTAGAAATATATGATGTGTCGCGGACAATGCGGCATCCCTATGGACTTGGTTAACCACTAAATTCATCGTTAATTTATTTGCAATGGTTGCTGGGCTACCTTGTGAAATGAAATGTTGAACGATTTGATTATAGCTTGCAACTGCGATTGGATTGGATAAACTTATTTTTGCAGAATCTACGCTTTGATTAACAGAAGTGTCCCAGTTAAGGAACCACTGAGCGATAGGAGCTATTGCAGAGTAAAAAAGGACACGAAGAAACTGGACAACCGTTATAGTTCTGGGTATTTGCCCAAGTGGACCTCCAAGCGCACAAGTCACCAATCCGACTACGAAATTAAGTCCCACACCGCAAGCAAAAATAATTAACCAAATTTGTAATTGATATAAGGTTGTGTTTTCTCCTAAAATTGTTAAACGATAAGAAGCTAAAATCATACACATACATCCCAGTACAAAAAGGGGACCGCCACCTATCCGGTCAAAAAAAGATGCAGCTAAGATTGCTGCTAATGCAACACTAATTACAAGACCGAAATAAACTGAAGGCATCGCATTGGCGTCAAATTGGCTTACGACGCGCATCCAATATCCAAGTCCAGACATTGCCACAAGCATTAGGAGGTTAGATCCAATTGCTATAATTGCCCCTAGAATAGATCGGAATGAACGAATAAGTCGGAAGTTTACAAGGGGCTTTGAAACATTTAGTTCGACAATCAAAAAATTAATAAATAAAACTATGGTAAGACAGGCGGGCATTATTACTGACGGAGAACGAAATCCATAAGGTAGAATATTTGAAAGTGTAATCGCAGTGAAAATCCCCAGTAAAAACAATACAATTAATCCAAGAGCGTCAAATCTTTCTCTGTGACCAATCTTAGGCGTATTGTTATTAGATTGGGTGGGGACTGGAAAGGCGTGTTTAGGCAAGCCTTTCCCAACTATGACCGCAATGATGGCAGATAAAGCACATGCGATAAATAGCCAACGCCACGAATCGTACTCCTGTGAAAGAGACCCGAGGATGGCACCAATCGAAACTGAACCAAATAAGATCGATAGAAGGATACCCAATACACGATTTCTTCGTTCCGCAGGGTATTCAATAAATAACAGCGGTACTAGGACCATTAGTTGGGTTCCTGTCAATGCCCCTTCAATTGAGCGGCTGAATGCCAAAACAAACGTGTTAGAAGAGATGGCAGATATGATAAACGTAAGAGCAGAAATAACTTGCGAGCTATAAAAAGAAAGTCTTATTCCGAATTTTCGACTAAGGACAGGACCTAACGGGATGAATACCGCAAATGCAATATTCGAGATAATAGAGATATCCATTGTCGAGTAACTGCTCGAACCAAATGAATTTTGAATGATAGCTTGTATTTGCATAAACCCCGACATAATCAACAAATTTGGGCCAATAGAAAATATCATGGCTAAAATGACAATCCAATACTTAGGTAACTTCAAATTCAGTCTCCTTTCTGTTAATAAAAAATCCCCATCTTTAAGACATAGTGCAAGTCCTATATAGTATGCAACATTATACTTAAGTTAAAATCCTAATTTAAACTTATCTAAGTATTGGAGATCGTTAATTCTGTTTTTTTGCATTACATATAACAATTAACAAACAAGAACGTATCTTTGGTGCGTTCTTGTTTATATTTGTATTTTGTGCATTCTTAATTTACAATTTTAACAATGTGTTTAATGTTTACACCAGTTTTTGAATCCTCGAAGGCTTTATTAATATCCTCAAATAGAACTTGACAAGTTTATCGAATGGAAATTCACCTTCTTTATAATACTTAACTATTGTGGAATAAGTAATTGAGGGACTCAGTCACCTTGTACTGTTCCTAAGATTTTGTTACCTTCCATTAAAATATCATTTATGATGTTTAGAGTAACGTCACCGGACATTCCTCCCTGTTTTTATTTGTCTGGAAATGTAATCTCTAGGCAGCATCAGGAGTTTTTAAAGTACGACTCCTCCAAAATATTGCTCGTCATCTTTGCGAAAATCCTTCGAAGTTCGATAAGTTCGTTTTCCGTTATCCCTGCGGTTACATTTTTATGTGTTCTTTGAAGAGCTGGCACAACCAAACTTTCAAGCTGTTTGCCTTCATCAGTTAGATGAACCTTAAAGGTGCGTTTATCTGTCGGGTCATCGACTTTTTTGATATAACCTTTTCCTTCGAGGCTAGCAATCATTCTGGCAATACTGGCTTTGTCCTTATTGAGTTGGGATACAAACTTATTAGGTGATATACCATCCTGTCCCCAAAGCATTAGCAATATTAGACTCTGCTCTGTTGCAAGATTAAAGGGTTCTAACCGTTTCTTTGCATAATTTGAAATGATTAAGTGCAATTTTCTTATTTCGATCCCAATATTGTCATTTAAGTTCAAAGTCGGTCCCTCCGGAGAATAGTTGATTAAACAACGTTGATTCATCAACAATAGGATATTTAAATCTCAATGTCAATTGATCTTGATTAAATACCTTTTAATAATTGGGACCATAGAACATCCTATAATTTTTAGAGCTTATTGAAAAATAGGTACCTAAAGGTAAGAAGTATGTCTTAAAGAGCATGTCATGCAGCACAATCCTCAAAACGTTAATTTATGGGTAATTAGATGGCTCTCAATCATTTTTTGTTGGAGGTCTTTTTTATGTCTGAAAACTGCTCTTGAGGAAATTTTAACCATCTAGCAGCTGCTTGCTTAGCAGTTGTCGAGCCGACTGCCAATGGTATTGGAGGAGATGCCTTTGCTCTTGTGTGGATAAAAGGAGAGCTTCACGGTATAAATGCCAGCGGTCCTTCTCCAAAGGCTATATCCATTGAAGCAGTTAAAGAAAGAGGCTTCAAGGAAATGCCAAAGCATGGACTTATACCAGTAACAGTTCCCGGTGCTCCCTCCGCATGGGCTGCGTTGTCAAAACTTTTGGCAGGCTACCGCTTTTGGAAGTGCAAAAGCCAGCAATTGTATATTCTGAAAATGGTTATCTCCTACCCCAAATATTGGGGGCATGCCTATGAGGTTTTTAAAAAGAAATTTATAGGTGACGAATATAAAGGTTGGTTTGATACAATTGCCCCTCTAGGGAAGGCACCTGTCAGTGGTGAAATGTGGAGCTCAAAAGATCATGCAAGCACGCTCCGCTCGATGGGGGAAACATTGCAGAGAGTTTTTACCTTGGTGAATTAGCTAGAAAAATCGTCAGCTTTTCCAAACAGTATAAAGGATTTTTATCTGCCGACGACTTAGCTCAATATCATCCTGAGTGGGTCCAGCCTATTTCCGTTAACTACCGTGGCTATGATGTAAAACAAAGCAATTCACCAAAGGGGACTATTTTCTCAATTTCATTTATTTAAGTTTCAAAGGCTTTGAAATAGTCCAAACATGATAGTATAGAAAAAAGCTTAAAGGAGGATTACCATGAAAAAAAGTATCTTCTCTGCAGCTGGATGTGCACTAGCACTTGGACTGATTGCAGCGCCTGCTGCACATGCTTCAACTGCCCAGCCAAAAGAAAAAATGTCTGTTCATCACCCTGCCAGCAGTGCAGTCATCACGGCCATGGACGTAAAAAATATCAGCAAAAAAGCCCTGTCACCTAAGGGAAGTAGTCGTACAGCATTCCTTAACCATATTAATCAATATATCGATAATACGGATACCAATTTTCAGGAAATCGTACCAAAAATAGATGAATTTTACTCAAACACTGCTTCTGCTAAAAAGGAATTGGGTTTTTATAAGTCCACATTGAAAAAACTTAAAGCTAATTCTCATCAGCTGACAGGCTATAAAAATCAGCTGGACCAAGTTTCAAAGCAATCCGGCCAAAAAGTATATTTAGCGCCGTTTTATAATGAAATCAGCAATTTACAGTCCAGTATTGTATATGAAACGAAAAAATTAAATCATACTCATGCTAATTTTGTCCCTACTTACTCATCAGGTAATAATGCTTAAGCAGAAGGATAGATCATCATACGTAAAAAGAGCTTCCGGTCGGGAGCTTTTTTTGTAGGAAAGAAATGATGATATACACTGTTAAAAAAGCATCTTTTAATGTAATAATAGATCCATTTTCTTCTATTAACCCCAATCTCCTTTCCTTGACCTATAAATCTGCCATTGATATAATGAGGAAACTATCAGTGAAGAGTATAAATGCAAGATTGCATTTATACAGAACAATCAAATATTGAATAGCTATGATTGCTGGGGATAAAACTCCAGCAGGAGCAGTTTCTGGAGAGACCGCAATAGTGGCGGCGCCGAAGGGTTCACAATCTCAGGCAGAAGGACAGAAGTATAATGAGTGTTATTTATTATTCTTTGAAGAGTAATAGAATTGTATTTGTTATATGGACATCTAAAAGAGATTGGAGAACTGCTCCGATCTCTTTTTATTTTGGCTTTGCTATGAATAAAGCCTGTAGTACAAAGAGAAATATACAAACGGGGGTAATTTGGGATGGCACAGGATGAACTTAAAAGAGAGCTGAAAACAAGACACATACAATTGATCGCCATTGGAGGCACCATTGGTACGGGGTTATTTTTGGGCTCGGGCAAAGCGATACAATTGGCCGGCCCTTCTATTTTGTTCGCTTATTTAATTGTCGGAATTGCGCTGTTTTTTGTGATGAGAGCTTTAGGAGAATTGCTTTTATCCAATGCGGGGTATCAGTCCTTTACCGATTTTGCCGCAGAGTATATTGGCCCCTGGGCAGGTTTTGTAACAGGGTGGACCTATTGGTTTTGCTGGATTATGACGGCAATGGCTGACATCATTGCGGTGGGTGTATATGTGCGTTATTGGTTCAATATCCCGCAATGGATTCCGGCATTAATCTGTTTACTGGTTTTATTGTTAGTAAATTTGTTGACTGTTAAGCTTTTTGGAGAACTGGAATTTTGGTTTGCAATTATTAAAGTGGTCACCATTCTGGCGTTAATCATCATTGGGGTTATTTTGCTTGTGATGGGGTTTCATACAGATACAGGAACGGTTTCGGTAAAAAACCTTTGGGGTCATGGCGGATTCTTCCCGCATGGGGTATCCGGCTTTATGTTCTCTTTTCAAATGGTCGTTTTTGCGTTTGTTGGAGTGGAATTAATAGGGGTATCAGCTGCAGAAACAGCCAATCCAGAGAGGAACATTCCATCTGCAATCAATAAAATTCCGTTGAGAATTCTATTTTTCTATGTAGGAGCTCTATTTATCATTCTCTGTATTAATCCATGGAATCAATTAATTGAGTCAAGCAGTCCTTTTGTCAAAACTTTTACCCTTGTAGGGATTCCAGTTGCAGCTGGAATCATTAACTTTGTAGTCTTAACATCTGCGGCATCTGCCTTTAACAGCGGTTTATTTTCGACAAGCAGAATTTTATATAATCTAAGCAGACAAAATGATGGACCGCGAAGCCTTTCGAAATTGAATAAAAGCCATGTGCCCGGCAGAGCATTGCTGACATCGGCCATTGTTCTCTCAGGCGGAGCTCTATTGAGCAAGTTAATTCCAGGACAGGCTTTCAGCATTGTCACTACGATTAGTGCAATATGTTTTATCTGGGTGTGGGGGATTATCTTAATTTCGCATATCCGATATTCAAAGCTGCGGCCGGATTTAAGAAAAAAATCAATTTTTAAAGCACCGTTAACTCCTTTTATTAATTATGTTATTCTTGCGTTATTTGTTTTTATATTAATCATCATGTTATTTGCTGAAGCTACACGCTTAGCGGTGATGCTGACACCGATATGGTTTGTGCTGTTAATTGTCTTGTATTTATATAGAAATAAAGCAATTAAACAATTAAAAGATAATCATAAGCCCATTGTTTAAACATACTGGACCTGTTGTTTTATCTCTATTTCTCTAGTTTGCCCGAACCTTAATGGGATCGGGCTTTTTTTTATTCTATTACTGGTATCGGAAGGATTTGAGGCAGAAGCTTCGAATAATAGGGTAGATAGGTTTCAATTGCCTGATGAAAAAAAGAAACACAGCAGAAAGGGCGTAACCAAAATGATGAGCTACAGCTATTTTTGTAATACGAGAATTGAAATGGGAATGGGGAAATCATTAGAGTTGCCCATTTTTCTTCGCTCTATCTCTACAGGATCATCCCTCTTATTAGTGAGTGACCCGGGAGTGGTGAAGGCAGGATTAGTAAAGCCGGTCCAAGAATCGCTGGAGAAATCCGGATACCGTGTTGTTCTGTTTGATCGTCTCTCCCAAAATCCGAGGGATACTGAATGTCTGGAAGGGGCTAAGCTGTATAGGGGACAAAAAATGGAGGCAGTAGTGGCAATAGGAGGAGGAAGCGCCATGGACACGGGTAAAGCGATCGCATTACTGGGACCGAATGGCGGTACACCAATCGAATATATTGAAGGGAAACGGCCTTATGCCAATATTGCTCCGATTATCTGTGTCCCTACCACCGCAGGAACCGGATCTGAAGTGACACGATCATCCGTTATTACAGAAGCTGCCACGCACCGTAAACTGACACTCAAAGATGCCGCATTACGTCCGGCACTTGCTGTGCTGGATCCACAACTGACATTCTCCGTCCCCCAGAGTGTGACTGCTGCGACGGGTGTGGATGCCTTGGTCCATGCAATCGAAGGTTCTACCTGCAAAATAACCAACCCGATATCCCAGGCCCTGGGAGCAAGGGCGATGAAAATCATTGTTTCAACCTTGCCTAAAGCTGTTGGAAATGGAAGAAAAGAAAAGGCACGCTGTGATATGCTGGAAGCGAGCCTTCTGGCCGGAATGTGTTTTGGCTCCAGTGATGTAGCTGCTGTCCATTGCCTGGCAGAAGCCCTTGGCGGCCTGTATGATACACCGCATGGAGTAGCAAATGCCGTATTTTTACCACACGTTCTAAAATTTAATGCGGAAACAGAGAAAACAGTACATGTGGATTTAGCAAGGCAAATGGGGTTTGCAAGGGAGAACGATTCGGATCAAGAGGCCGTTGAAAAGCTAGTCTCGGGGATTCTCGAATTTACAAAAGGACTTGGAATACCAAGGCTGAAGGATTTACCTGGAGTCCGTAAAGAGGATTTTCCAAGAATTGCAGAGCTGGCCGCTGAAAATAATTCAACACCCAGTAATGTGAGGGATATAACGAAGGAGGATTATCTTCACATTCTTAATTATTCCTATGAAGGGAATAATGCTTTACTTGAAAGCATAGAAAAGGTATAGGATAAAAGAGCAGCGTGTGGCATTAAAGGTCCTCATGCTGTTTTTAATTGCTGTCTTGGTCAATAAGGTTAAATCGGAAGTACGGTGGAGCACATATTGTTACTAGACCAAATAAGTAAGGATCTTAAAGCTTTTAGAATAAGGATCTTTTTGTGAACTTTGTTGCTATTGGATACAAAAATACCATTTAAATATATATTCAGTAATAATTGTCAATAGCACACGAAAAAAGATGCCGCGAAAACAGACAACATACGGAAAAGTCCTTTGTACGTAAAGCAACAATTTATGCGAAAACAGCCCAGAATAAAAACAAGCAGGAATGCAAAAACATCTGCTGAAGTAAAAGCAGATGTTTTCTAATAAAAAGTCCCGTTGTCTCTGTCTAACTCCGGCACCTATCGGCTAGCGGATTTCTACGTCTTCTCCCTGCGATAAGTCAACATCTAGTTTCCTTTATCTCAGTCAAAGACTCTTAAATTCGTACGCCGATGAGCAAGGCGCTTGCACTTTTCTTATATTTTTACCCATTTTCCATTTTCTTTTTTATACTTTTTTTCGACCGCACTCCATGCTACCTTAAAGGCAGTTTCTTCCTCTTTATATTCTTTGCTGGCAGAGTTAAAAGCTTCTTTAAAAATCTCTTGGGCATGATGGGGCAAGTGGTCTTTGACCGCTTCCGGAAGATCGTCCAATGAGCGGTATGGCATGTCATCCCTCCTTTAATAAGAATCGTTATCTCTTTCATTTCCTATTCCGGGGCGTTTAAACATACCCTCGTAAAATTAAATTTTTAATTTAGTCAGATGCTTCACCATCCTTTATTTTAATTTGGATATCATCTGTTATCTTATCATCATGTTGTTTTTTAAATGCTAGCACCGCTGCTTTGCCATCGCTCGGAGAACCATTTTGAAAAGACATGGGGAATAAGGAGAAAAATAAGACATAAAAGGAAAAGTAAATAAATTGTGAGGTAAACACGGATTCTTTAAATATGCCTATTTGAGTGAGTCTGTTGACAACGATCATACTAATTAGATTAAACAATGCACCGCCAATATAAATCAGCATATTGGTGAAACGATTATCGTACTTTAACATTTTAAATTCACATGCACCATTCCAAAAGTAAAACTTCCTTATTTCGATTTTCCAGAAAGCAAAAAGCTTATTTCCACATCCAATAATCATTTTCTTTTCCGATCCTCCGAATAGCGTTACGAAAAAAATATGACCGCTTAAATGAATGATGGTGGCTATGGGGAAAATGAGAAAAAACGAAATAAGAAATTTGAAAACATCGATCGTGCCAAACATGAAACATCCTCCTTCAAACCTCGCTGTCTTCTGAATTTCTCTAGTATATCGAGGGTCGCTATTCTGATACCCGATAGGAAGTCATGATAACTAGTAATATTTTCTTCAAACGTAAATCTTCTCGTACGTTCCAGGCAATCACTCTCAGTTCAATATTTTTTTAAAAAGACTGTTTTAAATTTTAATATTGATAACTGCTCATTTTTTAGAGCGTTCGTGTGAAACGCCGTTTCACACGAATGCTCTAAAAAACAAGTGTCGTTTAACAAAGCCTAAAAATTTAATAGTCGGCTCAGCAGGTCAAGTGAAAGGAATTGAAAAATATTTTTAGAATTAATCCTTTCAAAACGAATTTTTAAATATTTTAGTATAAACTGAAAATATAAATAAAAAGAGAAATTTACGTTAATGATACAGGCCGCAATTTATAGAGGCCATTCTCAAGCCCCGCGGCGCGCCTTAATCCGCTTTTATAAGGAAGAGGTCCCATCCTAAATGAACATGGAGCTTTAACAGAGACTATCTAAAAAATATAGGGAGTGAAGGATAATGGAGGTTTCCCAAGAAAACCATGAACTAAAAAGCGTTCCAGAAAAAACAAATGAATTTAATGAAGACGGATCTTTTAAACGGCAAAAAAATCAGTTCTCTACTCCTTTTGGATACGAACCAGGCCAGCTTCCGGTTGAAGGCGGGCGCTATCGCCTTTTATGGTCGGCTGCCTGTCCTTGGGCGCACCGTTCGGTTATCGTCAGAAAAATTCTGGGGTTGGAAGCAGCCATTAGTTTAGGCACTGCGAGTCCCATTCGCCCAAGGCTGCCCCGCATCGACTGGGAGTTTTCCTTGGATGAAAATGAAAAGGATGCAGTGCTGGGGATTCAATATATGAGTGAAATTTATAAAAAAACGGATCCAGAATACGCTGGAAGGCCAACCGTTCCAGTGATCGTAGATGTCAAGACACAGCAGGTTGTAAATAATGATTATTCCAATCTGACAAACTACTTTGAAACGGTGTGGGCCCCATTCCACAAAGAACATGCCCCGGATTTATATCCTGTGCATCTGCGGGAAGAAATTGATGAGTTAAATGCCGTCATTTTTCAGGATATTAACAATGGAGTCTATAAGTGTGGATTTGCAAAATCACAGGCAGCCTATGATGAGGCGTATGAAGCCCTGTTCAAAAGGCTGGATGAGCTGGAGAACCGATTAGCCAGCAGGCGTTTCTTATTTGGAGATTACATAACAGATTCAGATGTCAGGTTATTTACCACACTTGTCCGCTTTGATGCAGCCTATTACCCTGTTTTTAAGACCAATCGCAATCTTATTCGTGAATTTCAGCACCTATGGGGATATGCCAGAGACTTATTTCAAACAGAAGGATTTGGGGAAACAACGGACTTTAATGCCATTAAACGGCATTATCATTTGTCGATTACCATTTCTCCTGACAGGAAAGAGGAGCAGATATTGCCTAAAGGGCCGGATGAATCCTTGTGGGATACAGAGCATGACCGCAATGCTTTAAACCAGCACGATGAAAAATTTTTATACACGATGAATAAATAAGAAAGAGCGGGAAGAGGAGGATAGCGAATGATTATACGCGATGCAATGCAGGAAGAATTAAATGAAATTCGTGAGCAGAGAATCCACGCATACTCAGAGTACTCAAAGGCAGTATCGACAGCACATTGGCTGGCTTTAAAACAAGCGATATCAGTTGAAGCCAGTTTGCCAGGAGTAGAATGGATTGTGGCAGAGTTAGATGGGAAAATTCATGGCAGTGTGGCTTTGTTCCCTCCAAATACAGATGCTTATGACGGCTATATAGACGAACTGGATTATTACGAAATTCGGATGCTTGCCGTACACCCGGAAGCCCGAGGAAAAGGAACAGCAGCCTCTTTGGTTAGCGAGTGTATCCGCAGAACGAAAGAAAAGGGGTCCCGTTTCATTGGTCTGCATACTGCCGACTTTATGGTGAATGCCATTAAACTGTATGAAAAAATGGGCTTTGAGCGCTATCCGCAGTTTGACTTCGAGCCGAGCGATGATGGAGTAATTGTGAAAGCTTTTCGATTGACGATATAGGCGCTTTTTGCAAATGTATTAGGTTATGTTTCATCGATGAAAGGTAATTCATTCACAATAAATTTTAAAAAACGCGAAAAATGGATTGGTAGAAGATGAAATAGGGAAGAAGAGGGTAATATAACTGTGAGAAATGTAAGGCTGCCATTATTCCATTAAGGCACGACATAACACAGTAAGGGATAGAAATGAGAGAAGGATGTGAGCGTGTGACAGAGCAAGACATGTCAAAGTACGAGAAAAAGATTACTGTACGGAATACCCGAATGGAAGACATTGACGATATTATGAAGCTTTGGAAACGCTGTTTTTCCGGCATGGAGCCTTGGAAAAAGGAGCAGCTGCAAAGCCATATCCGTATTTTTCCCGAGGGACAATTCTGTGTGGAATATGATGATAAAATTGTAGGGTCCTGTTCCAGTCTCATCGTGAATTTTGATGAGTATTCAGACCAGCATACATGGAACACCATTACCGATAATGGTTATATTACAAATCATGATCCCAACGGATTTAATTTATATGGAATAGAAGTCATGGTTGATCCGGAGTACAGGCGAATGAAAATAGGGCATCGTCTGTATGAAGCGCGCAAGGAGCTGACGCGGCATTTAAATCTTCAGAGTATTATTATTGGCGGGAGGATTCCAAACTATTATAAATACAAAGCGGAGATGACGCCGAGGGAGTATGTTGCCGAAGTGGAGAAGCACAGTATTTATGATCCGGTGTTGTCGTTCCAGCTTCTCGAAGGATTCAGCATTAAACGAATCAACACCCGATATCTTCCTGACGATAAGGCATCAGACTCCTTTGCGACTTTAATGGAATGGAACAATATTGACTACCTGCCTAAATCGCGGCGTGTGTATCGTGCATCATTTCCGGTAAGGATTTGTGCCATCCAATACATGATGAAAAAGATTGATACTTTCGAGGATTTTAAAAAGCAAATCGAATATTATGTAGATATTGCAGCTGATTTTGAATCTGACTTTGCTGTCTTTCCAGAAATTTTCACTACACAATTAATGTCCTTTCTGGAGGAGAAACGTCCGGATCAGGCAGTCCGCAGGCTGGCAACCTATACCGATCAATATATTAAGGTCTTTACTGAACTGGCTGTAAGATACAATGTCAATATTATCGGAGGCTCTCACTTTGTGGAGGAGGATGGTGAAATCTTTAACGTGGCGTACTTATTCCGCCGCGATGGAACGATTGAAACCCAGTCCAAAATCCACGCAACACCAAACGAAAGAAAGTGGTGGGGGATTGCAGAAGGAAACGAAATAAAAGTGTTCGATACGGATTGTGGCAGGATTGCGATTCAAATTTGCTATGATGTTGAATTTCCTGAACTGTCCAGAATTGCGGTTGATAGAGGGGCAAACATTATTTTCGTGCCGTTTTGTACCGATGACAGGCAGGGTTATTTGCGAGTACGCTACTGTGCTCAGGCAAGAGCGATCGAGAATCAAGTGTATACCTGCATTGCAGGAACCGTTGGCAATTTAACGCATGTTGAAAATATGGATATCCAGTATGCACAGTCCGGAATTTTTTCACCTTCTGATTTCGAATTTGCCCGCGACGGAATTGTAGGAGAATGCGATGCGAACGTGGAAACGGTGGTAGTAGGGGATGTAGACCTTGAGAAGCTGAGACGTTCCCGCAATAGCGGCTCGGTACGCCAGCTGCGCGACCGTAGGAGAGATTTGTATAGAATTGATTTTAACAGCTGATTGGTCAGCATTCTGGGAGTTTTTTAAATAGCATTGAGGCATTTTTATTAGCAAAGCAGCAGGCTCCAAAAGGAAACCTGCTGCTTTTTATATTGGTATTTATGAGTGGACTCAGTTGTTTTTAGCTCATTCGTGTGAAACAGCAGTTTCCTATAAAATGAGCTAAATAATGAGTGAATTATCAGCATAGAAACGTAACTGGGCCTAGATTTTGATTAATAAACCTTATCACCATTGAAAATGGAATTTTTCACAACGACGTAATCCACATTGCGAATGGCATCAAGCTTTGTGCCGCCCGCGTATGAAATGGAGGACTGAAGATCCTGTTCCATTTCAATAAGTGTATCTTGTAAGGCCCCTTTGTGTTCTACATGCATCTTTTTGCCTTCAACGTTTTTCTTTTCACCTTTTTGGAACTCAGATGCTGATCCAAAGTATTCTTTATACAGCTTTCCGTTTACTTCGATTGTTTGTCCAGGCGATTCCTCATGTCCTGCGAATAATGAGCCAATCATGACCATAGAGGCTCCGAAGCGGATGGATTTAGCAATATCGCCATGTGTGCGGATTCCGCCATCAGCAATGATCGGCTTGCTGGCCGCTTTTGCACACCAGCGAAGTGCAGCTAATTGCCAGCCTCCTGTGCCGAATCCGGTTTTGATTTTCGTAATACATACTTTTCCTGGCCCGATGCCTACTTTTGTAGCATCAGCTCCTGCATTTTCCAATTCCCTTACTGCTTCTGGAGTACCAACATTTCCTGCAATGACAAAGCTTTCAGGCAGATACTTTTTAATATGCTGGATCATCTCAATGACCGCATTGGAATGGCCGTGGGCAATATCAATAGTGATATATTCAGGAGTTAGCTGCTCCTCAGATAATTGCTGGATGAAACGATACTCTTCTTCTTTAACTCCAACGCTGATAGAAGAAAATAAACCGCGTGACTTCATATCCTGAATAAAAGACAAACGCTTCTCAGGTTCAAAACGATGCATGACATAAAAATAACCGTTCTCAGCTAAGTATACGGCAATTTTTTCATCTATAATGGTCTGCATATTTGCAGGTACAACCGGCAATTTAAATGTACGTCCGCCAAAAGTGATGGATGTATCACATTCAGATCTGCTATTTACAACACATTTTGCTGGAATCAGCTGAATATCTTCATAATCAAATACATTTTCCATGATTAGCACCCCTAAAAACGAATATTAATCGTAAATCAATAAAAATTGTTCGTATATTTATACTGTACCTTACTTTTTCTTTGCCGTCAATCCTTATTGTTTTCAAAAAGTTGAAATAATATTATCTTTTATTGGAAGCTTAAAGTTTGTGCTCTGATGAAAGCAGCATGAAGAAAGGCTCCAGTGAGGCAGGAACCATTTTTGCTCTATAATAAAAACCCGTTAATTACTCCTTGAAATGCTTGTTTTGCGTTTTCAACTGCTTTGTTTTGCCATTTTTCATCAGATGGGGCATAGAGCTTTTGGAATAAACGGCGGATGGATGTGCGGCTTCCTCTTTTCGTAACATAATGATCAGTTTCTTCAATAGTGGCTTGCAGGCTTTTGAATTGGCCATAAAGAGAATCCCCCAATGTACCAAACTCAAAGGTTGTAGCAAATAAATGCCTGTCAGGAAACGTTGTTTGCTGAAGACGATAAATGTAATCAATCATATCTCCGTTAATTTCGTAAAATTTTTCAGGAGTAGTAGAGATAATGAAGGGATAGCCAAGCTGCTTTGTGAAATCAGCTTGTGTTCTGTATTCATAACGCGAATTAACAAGGTACATGTCATCCTTTGGTCCGTAGCCTGTATGAATATCTAGCAAAATGATGGAAGTATAAACAGAGAAGAGGGCTTCATACATCTCCATTAAGTGTTTGGTGATTTTCTCATAGTCCTTCCCTCCGTAATATGCTCCCTTGGGGTCTTTGTACTGGCCAAGCGTAACAGCCCTTGTAATAAACTTTTGATTTTTTTTATAAAGAGTCTGACCAAGCTTCCAGGCAAATGAAAGAGATTGACGTGCACGGTTGGAAAAGTGAGCTTTTGGATGAAACAAACTGTTTAATTCTTCGTACTCATTATTTTGTAAGGTAGTGGCGTCCGACCAATCCCAAACAAAATTTCGATTTAAGTCCACGTTGTTTTCATTTGCTTTCCGGAAGTGTTTCATTCCCCAGCTGTTGATTCCGTGTATAAGCCCGAGAGCCGTCTTTTCGTGGTTGAGTTTATGAACAAATTCCTTCATAAAAAATTCCAGCATCGCAGCACCTACATAGCCTTCTATTCCATGTAAACCGGTTGAAATGATCAGCAGCTGGTCAGCCTGATGCGGTGCGGCATGGATAAAGTCCATCGCTGTACCGTCTTTTAAAGAAAACGTTCTGAGGTCTACATCTGGCCAAAATTTTTCTATTGCAGTTTGGTATTGTAAAAATCGATTTTTACATTGGTCATAATCAAATAGAAATAATGGATTCATTTTTTTTAGCACCTTACATTCCTGTTAAATAGGTCCGTATTTAAATATAATGGCAAGGATTAAAAAGAACAGTGTCATCATAAACAAAATAATCTGTATGCCAATTGTCCACTTCAGCCATCTAGTAAAGCTTACAGTCGTTAGGCTTAGGGCAATCAAAAGAGCAGGGTTGGTAGGATATAACAAATGGCTGAACCCATCTCCAAAGTTAAAGGCAAGAACAACGCTTTGTCTTGTTACACCCAGGATGTCTCCAATAGGTGTTAAAATAGGCATAACGAGCATGGCTTTTGCTGTTGCGGATGGAATGAAAAATTGAAGGGCAAAGACTATTAGGTACATGGTAATTCCGCCTGCAATAGGAGATAATCCTTTAACATGTACAGACAAATAATATAAAAGTGTGTCCATCATATTGGCGCTTTCAACAATATGCTTTACGCTTAAAGCGAGGATAATCAGCAATGAACTGGGAGCCAGATTAAGAAGTCCTTTGGTAAAATAGTGCATCATCTTTGAGAAAGGGACTTTGCTGCTGATTCCAGTGGCCAGCGCAGTGAAAAAAACACCTAATGCGATAATGGGCATAGAGTAATCATCCAATTGAAGTACGGGAAGGAGCATAATGACAATAAGTAAAAGGACGAAACCGATAATGGTTGGCCGGATAGTAAGTTTGCTGGTCTCATACTCTAAGGCTGCAGCCAGCTCAGAGCTTGCTTCCACTTTGTAAATGGCGCTCTGTTTTAGTTTTTTGTGATGGCGAAATAAAAAGAGCAATAAAACGCCGTACGTTACAGTGAAAATGACCATTCTATAAAGAAGACCCGAGAACACAGGCACACCAGCCATTGATTGAGCAATGCCAATTGTAAAAGGATTAAAAAGCGCGGAGGAAAACCCAAACCCTACAGACAATAAACTCAAACCCAGCCCCATCAGTTCATCCCAGCCCAATCTTTTTGCCACTAAAACCATTATCGGGATTAGTGGAATGACCTCTTCCAAAATTCCGAAAATCGCTCCTAACAGCATGAAAAACAACGAGAAGATGATAATAATCCATTTTTCTTTCTGAGAAAATCGGTGAACCAATAAATCAATGACTCTTTCAAATACTTTTGTACCATCAAAAATGGCAAATGAGCCGCCGATTATTAAAATGAAAGCTATAATGGTTATAACTGTTACTGCATCCTGTGACAAAAATAATTCAAAAGGAGCTGTAAACCAACGGTAAATCGGAAAGGGCGGTGTATCCGTCAAAAAATGAAAGGTTCCAGGTTTAATAAAAGTATGCCCGTTTTTAACCGTTCGCTCATAGCTTCCAGCAGGGATGATTCTGGTTAACAATCCAGAAAGCAATATCAAAAGCATTAAAATAGCGGTGGATTGAAAGAACGTTTTTCGGCTTAATTTCATACCCAATTGATCGTCCATTTTCTTCCCAGCCTTTTATTTTTATACTTGCTATCTCTATTTTAGCTGTTTCTATTTGCCCAGTAAAATATTTTTGTGAATGTTTAAAAATTTCAGTTCTTTTATGGGTTGCTTCCTCGAGGAGTGAAGGAAACAAGCTCTTTTTAGCTTGTTTATTTCAATGGGCAATTTCTTTGAATGGTTCCGTTAGAGTGTTAATCGTTCACAGGCTTTATGAAGCATATTTCTCTATTGTTTTTTCTGAATTTTATCCTTTCGTGACTGCGGTGAAGCCCTTTTTGGAGTTGATTCTAACGCGACAAGTCCTTCATGGAGCTGATGAAGGCCTTATCGAGGTTAGTTCCATGGCGAAAAGTCCTTCATGGCGTCGATGAAGCCCTTATCGGGGTTGGTTCCATGGCGACAAGTCCTTCATGGAGCTGATGAAGCCCTTATCGAGGTTAGTTCCATGGCGAAAAATCCTTCATGGCGTCGATGAAGCCCTTATCGAGGTTGGTTCCATGGCAAAAAGTCCTTCATGGAGCTGATGAAGCCCTTATCGAGTTTAGTTCAAACGCGAAAAGTCCTTCATGGCGTCGATGAAGCCCTTATCGAGGTTGGTTCCATGGCGAAAAGTCCTTCATGGAGCTGATGAAGCCCTTATCGAGGTTGGTTCCATGGCGAAAAGTCCTTTATGACGTCGATGAAGCCCTTATCGAGTTTAGTTCAAACGCGAAAAGTCCTTCATGACGTCGATGAAGCCCTTATCGAGATTGGTTCCATGGCGAAAAGTCCTTCATGGCGTCGATGAAGCCCTTATCGGGGTTGGTTCCATGGCAAAAAGTCCTTCATGGAGCTGATGAAGCCCTTATCGAGGTTAGTTCCATGGCGAAAAGTCCTTCATGGCGTCGATGAAGCCCTTATCGGGGTTGGTTCCATGGCAAAAAGTCCTTCATGGCGTCGATGAAGCCCTTATCGAGGTTGGTTCTAACGTGAAAAGTCATTCACGACCACGATGAAGAACGGCTCTTGTTGCACCTAGCTAGTTTTTGTCCTTCATGACCTTTATTAAGTCCTTTTCCCGTGAATCCAATCCCAACTCACAATGGAACTTGTCCGTCCCACTGGTATCTTTGTAATCTAAAAGTATTCACCATTTTTCCTCTGTTAGCGCAATGATGGACAAAGTTTCCAAAAACACTTTTGCAATTTATTGACCTTACAAGTTTTAAAAAGTAATATAACAGAGAGAGTGGAAAAGAATGTTAAAATTGAGTGTTGAAGCCTAGAAATTACATCTTATTGGAGAGAAAAATGAAAGAAATCAGTAGTCTTCCGGATTCAAAGATATACAGAACTGTTGTTGTTATTGTAATCATTTTCATGGCAATAGGGATTTTATCTTCTCCCGAAAGAAATCTGCATGCTGCAATCATGTTACATCTGTTTTTTGTTATAGTTGTTTCTGCATGCCTGATTATTTACCCTAAGAGAGAATCTAATTCGATTAAAGGTCTCATTGTTTTTTTGATTGCGGCTTATTTTTATACCCTCTTTTTTATCTATCCTGAAACAATATTAAATTTTATTTTCATTGCCATCCTTCCTGGCATTGCTATTGTCTTTTTTCATAAACGGATCTTTTATACGATTCTCACATTCAATCTTCTGCTTTCTGCAGGGTTATTTATCTATGCCTATTCTTTTGATAAAAAACAGGAATATCATTATTTACTCAATGACTTTTCAGGAAATCTACTTGATTTCTACAGCAGCCAGGTCATTATTTTTTTTATTTTTGTAATGACAAATGCACGAATGGAAAGACTGGCAATCTACTATGAGCAAATTCAAAAGACGGAAAGATTTAAAACGACAGGACAGCTGGCTGCAGCAGTAGCCCATGAAATTCGAAATCCGATTACGGTTGTAAAAGGTTTTTTGCAGCTGTATAAGGAGGACAGGACTTTGAATGAGGGCTCGCACCGGCATTTCCATCTCATGCTGGAGGAATTGCAGACGGCTGAAAAAGTTATAAATGATTTTCTCTCACTTGCGAAGCCTGCTGTTGAAAGCTCTGTTTTATGCAATGTAGGGGAAGGAATTAATAGTGTGGTAGATTTGCTTCAATCCTATGCCTCTATGAATAATACAGCCTTCTCTATATCTATCCATGAACATGTGAATATTTATTGCAGTAAGGTGGAGTTTAACCAGATTCTTGTGAATCTAATAAAAAATGCAATAGAAGCAATGGACCATGGAGGTATGATTTTCATCACCACAGAAAGGGAGGATCGAGAGCTTGTGGTAAGTATCAGGGACACTGGGATGGGAATGGAGAGCAGCGAGCTTAAAATGCTTGGAAGCCCATTTTATTCTTTAAAATCAAAAGGCACCGGGCTGGGGCTCATGATTTGTTATAACATCATTGAAAAATATGGAGGATCCATTCAATTTTCCAGCTTAAAAGGTGAAGGGACTACCGTAAGGCTTACCTTTCAAATTAAAACCCAGTTATCATAGTCCCTTTTAAGCGGTTTTCTTTTCTTGCTATTCAGTTTCACATATAATTAACGATTGATTGGCATTGTCATTTTATTATATTTAGGCGAAAGGCTCTTATAAATAAAAACTGCTGGTTTTTAGCTTATTCCAGTGAAACGGCCATTTTACTTGAATGAGCTAAAAAGCAACAGGATCCTTTACAAAGCCAATCGAAATAAATTCATCTATATGAGGAAGGGGAAAACAATCATCATGAAGAACGTAGCGTTTAGAGATGTACTGACCACCTTCCAGTGGGTCATCTTTTTAATCGCCAACTGCATTACGATTCCCATCGTCATTGGCCATGTTTATCATTTTTCTTCTGGACAGGTAATTGAAATGATGCAGAGGACTTTCCTGGTCGTAGGAATCAGTTCCTTACTTCAAAGCATAATGGGCCACCGTTTATCCATTGCGGATGGTCCTGCAGGCATTTGGCTGGGCGTGTTTATTATTACAGGGAGCTCACTGGCTAGTGCTGCACAGTACCAAAGCGGGCTTGGTACTCTCGAAGGAACCATGCTGATTGGTGGGATTACACTAGGTATAGCAGGAGCAACAGGCCTTATTATCAAGCTTCAAAAACTGTTTACTCCTATCGTGACAGGAACCTTCCTCATCTTGATTTCCATTCAGCTTAGCGGCACCTTTTTGAAAGGGATGCTGGGGATTGCGTCCAGCGGCGATGTAGTTAAGCCATCGCTTTTACTTGTAACGGTTCCATTGTTTTTAGCTGTTTTATTTTTGTCCCTTTTTGGCAAGGGCTTTTTTCGAACATATGCCGTTTTAATTGGAATTCTTGTTGGGACCATTCTATTTCATTTGATGGGCTGGGGATCAGGTATGGAGGGGAAGAACCGGGTATTTTCAATTCCGGGCTTCTTTTCCTGGGGTAATCCGCATTTGAACATTAGTATGGCGGTGACAGGAATAATTATTGGGCTTGTCCTGATTTCCAACCTAATTGCCACAATCACCGCAGTAAATATGGCCGTACATGATTCATCGGAACTGGAAAGCCCTGTCTTGAAACGGAGCGGAATCATTGCAGGTATTAATACCCTTCTTTCTGCTGTTTTTTCCGTTGTAGGGAACGTTCCTTTATCGACCACTGCAGGATTTTTAAAAATGACAGGCAGGGCAGAAAGGCTTCCATTTATTTGTGGAAGCATCCTTCTCGTTATTATATCCTTGTTCCCTGCCGTATCAATGGTTTTCACATTGATTCCAAGCCCAGTAGCATATGCAGCAATCCTGTCTTCTTTTTGCCACATGGCGATTATCGGCTTTAATACAGTCTTGCTGCAAAGGGTAGACCAACGGCGTGCCACAATCTTTGGCCTCACGATTGCAATTGGTGCTGGAAGCATGTTTATTCCTTCCTCCGCTCTTGTCAAACTGCCTACTCTTGCCCAGTCCATTCTTGGAAATGGTTTGCTGCTTGGATTTATCGTAGCGGTTCTTATGGATGTGTTTTGGAAGGAAAAAAAGGAAAGCTTAGATTCTCAAGAATAATGGGCGATTAATTTAGTTTATCAATGAAAAAGGAGTGGACGGTTTTGGATCCACTCCTTTTTTCAGCTGCCATGACTGCTGAATATTTAAATTAGCGGACGCTCTCCGCTTTTTTCTTTAATTTTTTTACTTTAAAAAAGTCTCCGCCCTTCTTTTTGGCATCATCCGTATTCCAAAAAATCTCTTTGTTGACCTTTTTAAAGGCAGGGATATGCTTGGAACAATGAATATAGGCTTCATCAATATCGATGACGACCCATCTTTCGGGCTTCTCTCCTTCTTCTTCCTTTATTATGTTCATCACAGAATCAGGGAGGTGCAGGTCTGTTAAGGCATCATTCTCTATTATTCTCGCACGTCCATTTATATGTAATCCAATCTGGTTATGGAGAAAATCAATAAATAATAAACCAATATGAGGATTTTCCACTATATTTCCCAAGCTCGCCATTACACCGTTTCCCCGGTATTCAGGATAAAAGATTGTTTTTTCATCCTTTACTCTGACAAAGCCAGGCAATCCTGCTTTAAAGGAAGAATCACAATTGCCGTTTTGATCGGCAGTAGAGATAAATACCATCTCTTGCTGGGAGATGAATTCCTGCATGGCAGGATTCAGATAATTGATTAGTTGATTATCATAAAAAGCGGCCGCTCTTTTTTCCGTTTGATATTTTTTTTGCAGCATGTGCTCTCCTCTTAGCTCCATGGCAGAACACTTCCTTTCTAACTACACGATGCAAGTCTTTCTACCCACTATAACCAAACCCATATAGTTCTGCAAACATTTTTAGTTGTTTTAAAAAAAAGACTCGTGCTAAAATGAAGATACATTAAAAACAGGGGAGCCATGAGGCTGAGAGGATGCTTTTCCTGCATCGACCCTTAACCTGATCTGGGTAATGCCAGCGTAGGGAGTTTCTTAGGATCCATAATCTAAGATATTCTATGACTTTTTACATAGAAGGCTTCTCTGCGTCATTCAGAGGGGCCTTTTTCATTTGTCATGTTTACCTTTATTCATGAAAGGAATCATAATGAAGACATTCTTTTATAAATGGCAATTAAAAAAAAGAAGAGCAAATGGTGTTGGCAAAATCGAGTCAGGTTTAATCAGAAGGTCATTTTAATAGAGGAGGATGTTTATGTCTAATCAAGTAACAGTTTCTTTTTCAGTAGTACCGCATGTCCAAACAAAGGATCTATACGCTGTTGTAGATAAAGCCATAGAGGTTGTCCAAAACTCGGGTGTCCGCTATGAAGTTGGAGCAATGGAAACCACGATGGAAGGGGAATTGGATCATCTCCTGGATATTATTAAAGAAGCACAGCATGCATGTGTTCTGGCGGGGGCAAGTGATGTGATCACTTCCATAAAAATTCATTATCGGCCGAATCAGGGTGTTACCATCGATGAAAAAGTCGGCAAGTACCGTATGGAATAATGAGAAAACGGAAATATTCTAATACATTTATTACAATAATATGGTTTATTCTCCTGTTGATTGCCTGGCAGGCTGCGGTAACTTTTTTTCATGTGGAAGGCTGGATTCTACCGAAGCCCTCAGACATTGTCAGCAGTTTGATGGACAATCAGGTACTGCTGATATCAAATACAATTCAAACCCTTGAAGAAGTATTGATCGGCCTGGTGGTGGCAGTGGCAGTTGGAATGGCCCTGGCAACCATTCTTGATGCTGTACCTTTTTTGAAAATACTGGTAAACCCGCTTCTTGTGGTATCCCAAACGATACCAATAGTGGCGATTGCCCCGTTATTTATTATTTGGTTTGGCTTTGGCATGCTGCCGAAGGTTTTAGTGGTTGTGCTTGTTTGTTTTTTTCCTATTTCATTAAGCATTTTGGAAGGATTTCAAACGGTGGACCAAGCGATGTTGAACCTTTTAAAAACGATGAATGCTACGAAATGGCAGGTTTACAGAAAAGTAAAGTTTCCAGCCATTTTGCCTTATTTTTTTTCAGGATTAAAAATTGCAGTTACGTATAGTGTGATGGGGGCCATCATTGGAGAGTGGCTGGGAGCAAGCGATGGTCTGGGTGTCCTGCTAACACGGGCTACCAAATCATTTATGACTGCACAATTATTTGGTGTTGCAGCAGTCATCGTAATTGTGACACTGATTATGTATGCGCTTGTTGAAGCATTAGCCAGAATGTTGGCGCCTTGGATTTATAGAAAGGATGATGATCGTTCATGAAAAAGAGTATACTGTTGCTGCTTACAGCATTATTGATAGTCGGGATTGCCGGCTGTTCCTCAAACCAAGGACAGCAGGCGAAAAACAGAAAGGTTACAGTAGTGCTGGATTGGTTTCCTAATACTAACCATACTGGCTTATATGTAGCCCAAACGAAGAATTATTTTAAGAAACAGGGACTTGACGTCAAGATTATTCAGCCAGGTGAAAATGTTACTGCTGAACAGCTTGTTGCCTCTGGAAAAGCTGATTTTGGGGTGAGCTACCAGGAGAACGTCACTATGGCAAGAGAAAATGATATTCCCATTGTATCGATAGGAGCCATTATTCAGCACAATACCTCTGCGTTTGCTTCTCTTGCAAAGGATCATATCACTTCACCGAAGGATTTTGAAGGAAAGCGTTATGGAGGCTGGGGGGGCCCTGCAGAAGAAGCAACGATTAAAACAATTATGGAAAAATACCATGCGAATTATAATAAAGTGAAGAATATCACGCTTGGCGAAACAGATTTCTTCAAATCAATTGGCCGCGACGCTGACTTTGAATGGATTTACTACGGCTGGGATGGAATTCAGGCTAAGCGCAATGGCGTTAAAATCAACACGATTTATCTTAAAGATATAAATCCTGCCCTTGATTATTATAGTCCTGTCATCATTACGAGTGAGAGGCATGTGCAGCAGGACAAAGACCTTGTGAAGAGATTTATGAAGGCTACCTCTCAAGGCTATCAATATGCGATTGCTCATCCAAAACAGGCGGCTGATATTCTGGTTAAGGATGTTCCAGGCTCCAACAAAGGGCTTATAGAGGACAGCCAAAAATGGCTTAGCACAAAATATCAGGATGACGCAAAGGAATGGGGAATTCAAAAGCAGTCCGTTTGGGAAAATTACATGAATTTCTTATATGATAACAAGGTTATTAAGAAGAAAATTGATGTTAAATCAGCCTATACAAATGAATTTCTTCCGGATGGACAGAAATGACAGGAATAGAAATAAAGGATGTTACCAAGCGGTTTAATGGCAGGGAAGTCTTAAATAATATTATGGTTTCGATTAAAGAAGGGGATTTTGTCTCCTTTGTAGGTCCAAGCGGTTGTGGAAAAAGCACGTTGTTGAATATCATTGCCAATATTGAACAGGCAGACAGCGGCAACGTGTTATATGAAAATGAACCTATTGTTAATCAGAATGCTATTAGCTATATGCCTCAGCAGGATTTGCTGCTTCCGTGGAGAACTGCCCTTCAGAATATCATTCTTCCGCTTGAATTGGAGGGTGTTCAAAAAAACGAACGGCTGAAAGCGGGGATGGAGGTATTAAAGCAATTTAGTCTTGCAGATTATGCCCAACACTATCCTGATAAGCTTTCAGGCGGCATGCGCCAGAGAATCAGTTTTTTAAGAGCCTATCTTTGCAGAAAACCGATTATGCTTTTAGATGAGCCATTCGGAAAGCTGGATGCTTTTACGAAAATGGAGGTTCACCGCTGGCTTTTGGATTCATGGGAAAAAGGCAGGCAAACCATTGTCATGGTAACGCATGATTTAGAAGAGGCCATTTTACTTTCTGACCGGGTTTTTGTCATGTCACAGCAGCCTTCTTCAATCATAAAGGAAGTGGCTGTTTCCTTACCAAGACCTCGCACAATGGATCAGATGATGTCAGATGAATTGAAGAAAGATAAAGCTATCATTCTTGAAAATCTGGCTCCTTATATTAACAAATAAAAAAATGCGCATTCATTAGGGATGCGCATTTTTACTTTTGAATCTGTTGACCTGCCAATTGTTTGCTGCTTCAGGCACATGAGGCTGTTTACCGGGTTCCTTTAATGCGATTTTCGAGAGTATCTGTTCCAATTACTAAAGTAAATATTAACATTGAGCATTTGCTGAGTTCTTACGATTTGGCCTTGAGGGATATTAAAACATCCTCGAGTTCCAGAGCGAGCTGATTTAGATTCACTGCCTCATTGGAAACTTCATCGACATAGGCATTTTGTTCTTCGGATGCAGCGGCAACATGGTCCATGCTGGTTGAAAAGTCTCTTGAGATCATTTTAATACTTTCTATTCCATCTACCATTCTGCTTGTTTGGCTATTTACGCCCTTTACAATCTGTGATACTTCATCTGCCTCTGTAGTTATTTTTTGAATGGAATGGGCAATCTCCTCAAATGCCTGTTCTGTTTTTTGCACAAGCTCAATTCCATCCTGTAAAACCGACGAACCATGCGTGATAGAAGAAACAACTCTTTTTGTTTCGATACCAATTTCTTCGATCAAGCCTTTGATTTGGGCAGCTGCTTGTCCAGATTGATCCGCCAGCTTGCGCACTTCATCAGCCACCACTGCAAAGCCCTTGCCATGTTCACCAGCACGTGCAGCTTCAATTGCAGCATTTAAGGAGAGCAGATTCGTTTGAATGGCGATGTCGCTGATCAGACTGATAATGTGCTGGATATGCTTTGATTTTTCATTCAGAGAGTGAACCATTTCTGACGTTTCACCTACGGTTTGCTGGACAAGGTTCATTTGAGCAACGGTTTGGTTTACCAGTGTATTGCCCGCTGCAGATTTAACGGTTGCCCGCTGTGTAGCTGCTTCCGCATTAAGCATGGATGTAGCGGCCTTTGCCATGCCATTTGATATGGATGAAACCATATTTGATGAATCCATAGCTGTATGAAGCTGGCGTTCAGTGCCGCTTGCTACTTCGCTGATAACAATGGCTATTTGGTCTGATGCCTGCTTGGACTCCTCAGAGGTATGACGCAATTTTTCAGAGGAGAGTGTAACCATTTTTGTACTTTTTTCTAAATGGCTGATCAGGCTGTCCAATTTTTCTGCCATTTGATTAAAACAAATAGATAAGGTTTCAATTTCACGGCAGGAGGTGGTCATAGGCATTCTTGCTTTGAGATTGCCTGCAGCTACTTTTTCCATTGCAGCTTTTAAACTGGAGATGGGTCTTGAAACTCTTCTGACTGTTAGAAAACCAATGAAGCTTGCAAAAATAATGGTGGCCAGAGTGATGCCAAGCATGATATTACGGTTATGGATTGCCGGCTTTAAATATTCGTTAGCATTAAGGGATAAGACATACAAGGAGTCATCGAGTTCCATTTGTTGAGAAATGCATAAAGTGATTCCGTTATAATGAATCAAGCCCTCTTTTTGCTTCAATGCTTGCTGAATAATTTCCGCTGGAAGCTTGGGTAATATAGTATGGAAGCCGGAAAATTCTTTTACTGCTCCATCCTTGGTAATCATAAACTGTGCTGGATGAAGGCTGGCTTGATTAAAATTATTGCGGTTTAACGTTAGTGCATAACCGAGATTTCGGTCGAATTCTTCTTTTGGGACTGTGGCCTTCAGCATGGTAACTTTTTGGTTGATGACATCAGCTGAAGAAACCATCTGTTGTTCAACCGATTGGATTATAGACTGTTTATTCGTTTCATAGCTGTAAAAGGCAATGAGAGATGAAGAAATGATAATCATTAAAATAAATGGGTACACCAAAATGCTTTGAAGACTAAGTTTGTTAAACATGTGTGACGGCAGCCTGGTTAATTTGATCAAGTTGTTTTTCCTCGCTTTAACGTTTTGGTAGGGAGCAAAAAGCCAGTCTGTTTTTATGTGGTAAATCATGGAGTTAGTGGTTCTTTTTGCCTAATCTTATATCTCCATTTAAGCCTTTTAATATTAAGATTATGTAAAGAAACCGTTAAGATTAGATAGACTTTAACCCACTAAAGCGAACATCACCGGCCTGACAGCTACAGGACGGTGATGCTTCCGGTTTTATATTTGCTGAGCCTTTGGCATGAAGGATCCAGCTCTGTGATTAAGTGGGTAAGCGAGTCGGTTTTAGTAACCATATATTCTGATAATCGGTCCAGCTTATTTGTGGTAACAAGCCCAGCAACCTGTGAGGATATTTCAATCATCTTCTGCTTCATATAGGCTTCCTCCAGGTCGAGATCGGTAATTCCTTCGTCAGGGTGGATACAGTAAATCCCCAGGAAACAGATATCAGGTCTAAAACGGGATAATGCCTCGATAGCTAATGAGCCGGTGCATACCTCTGAGTTTTTAAAGATGGCTCCCCCAATCATAATAGTATCAACCTTTTCAAAGGAGCTGAGCGATAAAGCAATACGCGGGCTGTTGGTAATAACGGTGCACTGCAAATCAGCGGGGAAATATTGAACCATATGGCTGGCGGTTGTGCTTCCATCCAGAAGGATAAGCTGCCCGTTCTTTATTAAGGAAGCGGCTTTTTTTGCCACCAACTTTTTTTCCTCGACTAATACATGTTCACGTTCTTCGTATTTAGTATGTGACGGAGCAATAGGAAGTGCACCGCCATGCACTCTTCTGATGAGACCGCGGGCGCTTAATTCCCTCAGGTCTCTGCGTATCGTATCCTCTGAGACATTTAATTCCTCGCAAAGCTCAGAGGCGATGACTTTTCCCTTTGTATTTAAAAGATGGAGGATTTGGTCCTGCCTGTCCTCTCGCAGCATGTTACTTCACACCTTTTCTGTATTCTTAATCTTATTATAAACCTTGTGTTCTTATTTTTAATTGTTTTTGCACGATTTAATTTATGCAAAGGTATTTTTTAAGCGAAACATTGACTTTGACCCGATGTTGATTGAGTAATAGGATATATAAGACTTGCAAAGTGAATAAACAAAGACGTTTATTTGTTTATTTGATGCATAATTAATTATTTGTTTGTAATTGTTTTTTCTTGTTTTTAATTGACTTCGCGTGATATAGGGAGTAAGATGAGAAAAAACTTATGATAAAGGAGAAGTGTAAGATGAAACATGTCTTTATTGATTTGGATGGAACATTATTGAACAATGAAGGCGAAATATCAGCCTGCACAATAAACGTCCTTAAGGAATCAAAAAGAAATGGCTTTAATATCTTTATCTCAACAGGAAGATCCTATCAGGATGCCAAGCATTTAATAAATGAGTATGGACTTAAACTTCCCATTATCAGTTCGAACGGTGCACAAATTAATACAGCAGATGGAGACAAAATATATAGCAGGCCTTTAAAGCTTGAACAGTCAAGAGCGATTATAGAATTTGCCGAAGAAAGGCACTTATACTTTGAGGTATACATTGAAGGCTGCATTCTCACTCCTAAAGACGCATCCTCAAGACTGGTGAAAGAATTGAGGCAGTATCATACTAAAGGAAATGATCCGAAAAGGCAGGAATATGCGGAACGCCAGCTTAATCAGCGCCATATTCTTGAAATGGAAAATATCTCGCAATTTTTAATGAATCAGGACCTGCCTCCTTTAAAGGTGCTCGTATTTTCTTTTAATGGAGGGATGCTTTCAGAACTTCACAGCCAGTTTTCAAACAAAAATATGACCATTACATCATCCTGTCCATACAATGTGGAATTTACGAACATGGGCGTAAGTAAAGGCAAGGCCATTTATTATCTATATGACCTTCTTGGAATTGCCCTTCCTGATACCGTTGCTATTGGAGACAGCATGAATGATTATTCTATGTTTCAATCAACAGGACTTAGGATTGCGATGGAAAACGCGCATCCGTCCATTAAAGAGCAATCAGACATGATAACAAAGTGTAATAATGAAGATGGCGTAGCCTACGCCCTTGAGCAGCTGGTCGTTGCTTGATCCTTCGAAATGAGCTTCCAAATCGCAAAAGGATAGATCCTTTTTTAAACAAAATTTAATTCTTATAAAACAGCGGATCACTTCCGCTGTTTTTTTTATAGGATAACTAAAAAATTTTGATTAAATAAGGCTGTTCTCGCAGGGATTGTTGTTTTATATCCAAAAAATAGATCCGTATTTTGTTCTTCTTTGCGGCATCTAATCGTAAGCAATTTACAGATTTACTAGAAAGCCTGTGAATTTCATTATTTTTTTGTGTAAAATAGCAACAAAGTTTACGAAAAGAGCCTTAAATAATGAAGTTATCCAATGTATTTCCAGCACTTATCGGCTAGCGGATTTCTCCGTTTTATCCCATGAACATTCTCGTAGAATTTCCATTATCTCAGTCGGAGACTCTGGAATTCCTACGCTTTTGAGCACCTTTCTATTAGAATCATGCCTATTCCGCCTTTAATATGGGAATGAAAAGAAGGTAGGATAAACAAGAATATTAATGAGATCTATTAAAAAGAGAGGGGCTAATCATGCATATTTACACCAGTAAACAAATAAAGGAAGTAGATGCCATTGCAGAGCAACAGGGAATGCTGCCTTTTGCATTAATGGAGAATGCTGGGAGTGGACTCTTCAGGAAAATATCCGCTATTTGCAAGAAAGGTGAAGCCATTGCTGTACTTGCTGGAAAAGGAAATAACGGAGGGGATGGAATCGTACTGACCCGGTATTTGAAACAAAACGGCTACTCAGCCGAGCTTATTTTTCCTATAGGTGAGCCAAAAACAAAGGAATCATTACAGCATTTGACGCATTTTAAAGCCTGCGGATTTGAGATAGCCCCTTTCGATAAAAATAAAAAATATGACTGGATTATTGATTGCCTGTTGGGTGCAGGAAGCCAGCTACCGGTAAGAGGCGATTTAAAGGATACGCTTGGATGGATCCGGACGCAAGAGAGCAAAGTGATTTCCGTCGATCTTCCAACAGGAGTCGCTTCTGATACAGGCGATGCAGATGAGAGCGTGATAAAGGCTGATTATACATTTGCTATTCATGGATTTAAGCCGTCCTGTTTTCTTTTTCCATCTTCTGAGTATTACGGAATAGCAGAAGTGGTCGAGATTGGGCTTTCGCACACAACTAATTGGAGAATTTGGACAGAGGCGGATGTGAAAAAGAATTGGCTGAAAAGGGGAGCAAATGCACATAAAGGAACATTTGGCACTGGCCTGTTGATTGCTGGAAGCGACGATATGCCAGGTAGTGCGGCGTTATGCTCGATAGGTGCAATCCGATTTGGCATTGGGAAGTTGATGGTTTCTACTACCCGACATGCATCAGCTGTGATTAGTTCATTTGTACCGGAAGCTACCTTTACTTTTCTGGAAAGGGATGAGCTTGTTCAGGATGACTTGGAAAAAATGTATTCTGCGGTTGCTATGGGACCGGGCCTTCATCCCAATGAAAAGCTGGAACAGTGTATATCGACACTTTTAGAAAAGGATGTGCCTCTTATTCTTGATGCAGGGGCTTTGATGAAAAGGGAATACCCAGAACGTTCTGAGCCTGTTATTTTAACACCGCATCCAGGTGAATTTTCACGTTTGCTTGAAAAACCTTCAAAAGAGATTCAATCGAATCGAATAGAACTTGCCAGCAAATTTGCACAGCATCACAAGGTCCATGTTGTGTTAAAAGGTGAATATACCGTTATCGCTTACCCAGATGGCAGCGGCTATGTTAATACAACAGGGAATGCCAGTTTAGCAAAGGGAGGAACGGGTGATACTCTGACGGGGATTCTTCTGTCCAGCCTTGGCAATCATGCAGACGGAAAAGCTGCTTTGGCAAATGCAGTGTTTATACATGGTTTATGCTCCGATGTATGGATAGAAAAACATGGTGCCCAAACCCTCGCTGCCCATGATTTTGCAAGGCTTCTTCCCGAGGTTTGCCACCGCTTTGAAAGAGGAATGGATGAAGAGGATGTACTAAAAACCCTTTAATAAGAAACAAGATTACAGCAGTAAAAAACAGCATGGAGCGAACCGCAATGACTATTTAATGAATTTTTATCATTAAGTTAGTCACATTATGTTAAATCCTCTAACGGTATTCGTAAGAAAGCCTTTTACTGATCTAACGGGAATTCCCTTCCATAATATACATGTCAACATAGAACAAATTTCTCACCTAAATAGAACGAATTTAGACAAAATATAAGTATATTTCATAGTTGCTTTTCAGCTATAATAGGGACTGAAAGAGAGGGAAACCCGATGAAGAAACGTGGGAGAGCACTTTTGACAGTGCTTTTGGCCGGCACGGTTTTATCAGGCTGCATGAAGGATGCAAGTGTTAAGCAGACAGATGCATCAAGCCAATTGCCAAAACCGTCAAAAATGCGTACAAATATAAATACAGACCAGATACATTATATGAATACTGCGAAAGAATCGGTGGATACGACAGGATGGAGCAAAACAAATACGCCTGTGCATATTCCTATTTTAATGTTTCACAGTATTTCTTCCGGAAATAGTTTACGCGTTCCAAAAGAACAGTTCCAACAGGAAATGAAATGGCTGAAGGACAATGGATATTATACACTGTCACCGGAAGAAGCTTTGACTGTTCTAACTGAAAATAAAGAGCCAAGTAAAAAAATTGTACTAATTACTTTTGATGATGGTTATAAAGACAATTATACTGTTGCTTATCCAATTTTAAAAAAGTATGGGATGAAAGCAACAATCTTTATGATTGGTAAGGCTATCGGATATAAAACTCATTTATCAGAAAAGCAAATGCTGGACATGTCTCAGCACGATATATCAATCGAGAGCCACACGATCAGCCATCTGGATTTAAACTCTTTGCCTGCCAAACAGCAGGAATTTGAACTAGACCATTCTAAGGTCCTGTTTGATAAGATGTTCAAGCAAAACACCATTATGCTTGCTTATCCATCGGGACGCTACAATAATGAAACTTTAGCTATTGCAAAAGCAGCTGGTTATAAGATGGCCGTGACAACCGAGCCAGGTTCGGCAGCTTCCGATGAGGGAATGCTGACTCTTCACCGTGTACGGATTTCACCAGGCATGACACTGCCTGCATTTGCACGGCTCATGGAAATTTACGGAATAGGAACATCTGGAGCTCAGGCTCTAAAAAGTACAAAACACGTATAAAGATCGCAGCGGGATCTATTTGATCCTGCTTTTTTTGCGTATAGAGCGGTGCCTTACCCAAGTATCTTGAATTATACTAGTATAGAAAGAGAAGATTTCGTAAATCGAAATAAAATGATGTGTATGTATTGTTTTTTTACAGAAGTTGACCTACCATTATTTTATAAGTCATTTATTTATTAAAAAGAAGGTTTTATTATGAGAAAAGTTTCGATACAACAAGATCAGTTGCTGATTCGCTGGATGTTGACAGCCATCATTGCTCTTATTGGCGGACTGGTGTTTTTACTTCTCCATATTCCTCTTCCCTGGCTATTAGGACCTATGACAGCGGTTCTGATTGGATCACGTTTGGTAAAAGTTAAGCTGTATTGGCCAGCGTATCTTAGGAATAGCGGATTAATTGTTGTAGGGTATACGATTGGACTATCGCTTACGGTTAATGCACTGATCCAAATGGGGCGGCAGCTGCCTTCCATGCTTTTGATGACAGTGCTCACACTAGTGCTGAGCGCTTTATTTGCATGGGTTGTTTCTAAAATGACTGGGATTGATTATCCTACACTCTTGCTTGGAAGCACACCGGGAGGCTTGTCACAAATGATCATCCTTGCAGAAGAGACACCAGGAGTCGAACTGACAGTAGTGACTTTTTTTCAGGTTACCAGGCTGATTATGATTATCTTTTTTGTTCCGCTTTTAGTTTTTAGCTCACTTTTTGGAAATGGTGTGAAGGATGGGAGTGGAAGTATTATTCATATAACAGCAGCCAGCTGGGGGGATCTGTTTCCCAATATCCTTATTTTTGCAGTGGCAGCCATTCTCCTTGCAAATATCGGCAAAAATATAAAGCTTCCTACACCCTTTTTGCTGGGACCTATTATTGCAACTGCAATCCTTAGTATAGCGGGTGTTCACGGTCCGCAGATACCCTCGCTGCTTCTGGATGTATCCCAGTTTTTAATGGGAGGGTATATCGGATTGATGATGAAGCCTGAACAGCTCCACAATAAGACGCGGGCTGTATTGTTTGCCCTGCTTAGCGGGCTGGTGCTGATTGCCATGTCATGGGTTCTAAGCTTTATTCTTATAGCATTCTATCATGCTTCATCCGTTTCAAGCTTTCTTAGTACGGCTCCTGGCGGAATGGATCAAATGGGGATTGTTGCCCATGAGCTCCATGCTGATTTATCCATGATTACGGGCTATCAAATGTTCAGGATCTTCTTTATCTTGTTTGCTGTTCCCCCGGTCATGAAATGGCTGTTCAAACGCCGTTTCATGATGAGGCAAATGAACAAAGAAAGAAGGGCTTAAAAGTAGAGTGAAACTGTACTTTTTTGCGTTAAAGCTCTAAAGGGGTCAGACCCCTTTAGAGGACTAAAGTGAAATGCTATTGACAATATCTTGCTTAATGAAATACAGTAATGTTATAGTTCCATAAATCAAATAAATCAGTTATTTATCTTTCCTTGTAAAGGAGTATGTTGTATGTTAGGTGTCGTTCTTAACTAATTCGTAATTTTATACGGTCATTCTTTCGGACGTTCTCTGCAAAAAAACGCAGGAGTAAATGTTTATTTGGCTATGCCAAAATGAGAGGAATGATAGTTAAGGACGATTTCATAGCACATAGATGATCCGAATCTAAAAAGCTGTGTCTCGTAGGCACAGCTTTTTTATGTCCATAAAAGAAAACAGGCTAAAAACATTGGTCACACAAATGTGGTACACATTTGATCCGTTGTTCTGTTTCCAATATGGATACATAAGAATCGGTGATCTATTTTGGCTGCGATGGATTTTGTTCATCGCAGCTTTTTTTATTCAAAGGCTTTGAAAATCCTGCCTGTTTATTTCACACTTCAGGAGCCTTCAGAAGCGTGCGGTGTCGCCCTTAACCACATTATTAAAAGGAGCCTCGCATACTTGCACCAATCACAGTGGATCAAGCCTTAGCTTATAAAACCTTTTAAAATTTACAATTGGAGGAAAAAACATTGAATCAAAAAACAATGACAGTTCTAGAATTTAATCGAATTAAAGAAGAGGCATCGCAGTTTGCTTTAACAGATTCAGGAAAAAACAGCATACTAAATCTAACACCTTCTCAAAACCTAGGGCAAATTCGTTCATGGCTGGATGAAGTGACGGAAGCAGCTGCCATTATGAAAAAAAGTTCAAGTGTACCCATTTCAGCGTTAAATGGAATCGAAATTATTCTCTCTATGCTGAATAAAGGCGCCGCCTTACGTCCCGAGCATTTTCGTAAACTGGCGGATTTTCTGCATACCTGCACGAAGATTAAGAGATTTATGAAAGACAAAGAGTCCATAGCTCCACGCGTCGCGGCCTATGTATACGTAATAGAGGAGCTGCCGTCACTGCTTGAGGAAATTGAAAGATGTATCCGTAATGGAGGGGTGGATGACTATGCAAGTAAGGAGCTGAGCAAAATCCGTAAACAGATCTCCATTCTGGATGATCGCTTGAAGGAGAAGGTGTACCAATTTCTAAAATCGGCAAAATATAAACCCTATTTGCAGGATGCAATTGTCAGTGAAAGAAGTGGCCGCTACGTGATTCCAGTGAAAAAAGAATATAAAGGAAAAATTAAAGGGACGGTCCTGGATACTTCAGCATCCGGTTCTACCATTTATGTTGAACCGGAAGAAGTCATTCCTTATCAGGAACAGCTCCAGTTATTAAAGTCAGCGGAAGAATTGGAAGTTGAAAAAATTCTGATCTATTTAACAGGGTTAGTGGAAGAAAAACAAGAATCAATACGTCTTTCCATTGAGACTATGATTCATTACGATATTCTTTTTGCAAAAGCAAAATACAGCCTATCAATTGATGGGAGAGGTGTGGAAATCAACGAAGACCATTATATTTGTTTAAAACAGGCAAAGCACCCTTTACTGGGATCCAATGCTGTTCCGCTTAATCTTGAATTGGGCAAAGATTATTATGCCCTTGTCATAACGGGTCCTAATACAGGAGGGAAAACTGTAGGAATTAAAACAGTTGGCTTGTTAACCCTAATGGTTCAATCCGGCCTTCATATTCCGGTAGCTGACGGAAGCCATATCTGTGTGTTCCAGCATATTTTAGTGGACATTGGAGATGGGCAAAGCATTGAACAAAGCTTGAGTACCTTCAGTTCTCATATTAGAAACATCATTTCTATTCTAAAAGATGCGAATGACCATAGCCTAGTCATCCTGGATGAACTCGGATCCGGTACAGATCCGGCTGAAGGTATGGGGCTCGCAACAGCGCTCCTTCAGCAATTTTACCGAAAAGGGGCAACAATCCTCGCAACCACTCATTATAGTGAAATTAAAGAATTTGCTGAGCAGACCGAAGGATTTATGAATGGCTCTATGGAATTTGACCTTGAAACGCTTAAACCGACATATCGGCTAATCATTGGAAAAGGCGGGGAAAGCCAGGCATTTGCCATCGCTCTAAAGCTGGGGATCCATCCGAGTATTATTCAGGAGGCTTATCGCATTACGTACAAAGAGGAGAAGATTTTTACGTTTGGTGAAACAGACCCTGGAAAAATACGAGAATTGGAACAGCAAATCGCGATTAACCGCTATGCCAGGAGGAATAAGAAGAATCATCGTCCTAAAGCGAACAGTTTTAGTCAGGGAGATAATGTAGCCATCCCTTCAACCGGTGAATTTGGCATTATTTATAAAGGCCCTGATGAAGCAGGAAATTACATTGTTCAAGTACAGGGAGAAAAAAGAACATACAACCATAAGCGATTAAAGCTTTATATTACAGCAGCAGAATTATATCCGGCAGATTATGACTTTGATATTATTTTTGAAACAAAGGAAAATCGAAAAACGAAAGCCCTGATGGAAAAGAAACATGTTGAGGGGCTGGTAATTGATAGGGAAAGCCAGGAATAAAAAATAAAGAAGAGTCCTTCCTGACGGGATCCTTTCTCCCTCATCGATAGGAAGGGCTATCTAGCATTACTATCAGTTGCTATATGTATTAAAACAATAAACCCAAAACTTGCTAACGAAATAAATAGTTGTCTTACATTGTAAAAAAGCAACTATAGATGCGAAAACAGCCTTGATTAAATAGTAAGTGAATAGAGGATTTTATCTGCATGGGAAAGAACTAATAAAAGAATAAGGCTCATTTCGTAAGCATTGTTGCGATAGTATACTAGCTTCATTTTGCAAACAAAAGGTACCTAGAATGACTGACTAAATAAGAACATACTCATTATACGAAAAGCAACTATCCATGCGAAAACAGCCAAACTAAAAATCTAATTGATAGGTGAATGGCATGTCCATAGATCGAAAACAGTTTATTTTCAGTTCTCATCAGGCTCTTTTAGGTGCAATTCCTAAAAAGCTTCGCGGCCTGACTGTAGGTGAAGAATACAATACTCTTGTTTGGAGGGCTTATTTTGACGATCAGCCTACAGAAAAGGAAAAGACCCTTTTAAGTTTAGCTTTAAACCGGATTATGGCGGAATTTCCTTCTATTCAGCATATAAAAGAGGAATATATTTTTATTCCCTCTTCATTTCGTATTGAAGCTTTGGATTATTGGATTTTTCTTCGCTGGGAGGAAAATGATTAAATCTGGCATTGCTGTCTAAAGAATGCAAACACAGCCATTGCCAGGAATAGGAGAGGCACAAATAAATCTACAAGACATATTAGAGCTTGATTTTGAGTATCTTGCCAGTTTTACAAACCGTTTAGAAAGGCCATGGGGCACTCTTTTCTATAATGTGGAACAGCCGGTTTATTTTGATGCCAATCATGCCCATGTAGATAAGATAAATGAAAACCCGGGAGAAATGATTGATGAAGTGCTTGATTTTTATACGTCTAAAAATCTCGTGCCCCGCTTTTATATTTATAACCTTGAAGAACAGCAGAATCTTTTTTCTGCCCTGGAGGAAAAGGGATTTAAAGTAGAGGAGCTGGAAAGTCCCGTCCAATTATGGAATGGGCTGCAGCTGAAGCAGCAATGCAGAGAAGATGTTGTAATTGAACGGGTAGGCGATCATAATTTTCACGAGGCGCTGGAAATAGAATGCAGTATTGATGAGCTGGGAGGACGCGCAGTCAGAGAAAAATCATTTCCGGAAGAATACAGCCATCCCGCCTTTACTCACTACCTTTTGCGCTATAAAGGGACAGCCTGTGCAACGGCCTGTATTTTTGCTTCTAATCATATTGCCCGGCTTGAAACAGTGGCTACCTTAAAGGCTTTTCGCGGAAAAGGTCTGATAGGGGAACTGATCAGCTTTATTCAAAAAGAAGTGAAAAACAGCGGATATGAGAAGCTGTGGGTACACCCTATTAATGACCGTGTAGCAAAGGTTTATCAAAGATATGGATTCGAAAATGCAGGAAATCTAAAAATGAAGCATGCTTATTATAGTGGTAGAAGCATTACAGAAATTCAAAATAGCTAGACCCTTCTGGGAAACTTTGTTGCTATAAAAAAGAAGTCCCGATGACTGTCTAAAGAAGGAATTGTTTAGCGTATGAAAAGCAACAATGTATGCGTAAAGAGCCAATAAGCAAATTTGCTGAGCTGAGACCAAAAAACAAGTGAAAGCTTGCCTTTTTTGGTCTGTTTGCATCTGAATGAAAGCTTAGAAGAAGGTTCTTTAAAAGAATAAGGAACTTAACGCAGAAAAACAGATAGAAAAAAGTCCTTCATAAGGGTGATGAAGGCTGAAACTTGGAAAAAGAGAAAGGGAAAAGTCCTTCATAAGGGTGATGAAGGCCAAAACTTGGAAAAAGAAAAAGGGAATCGTCCTTTATAAAGGTGATGAAGGCCAAAACAGGAAAAAAGAGAGAGAAAAAAGTCCTTCATAAGCGAGATGAAGTCCAAAACTTGAAAAAGAGAAAGAGGAAAGTCCTTCATAAGGGTGATGAAGGCCAAAACTTGGAAAAAGAGAAAGGGAAAAGGCCTTCATAAGGGTGATGAAGGCCAAAACTTGATAAACGCCAAAGAGAAAAGTCTTCATGAGCCCAGCCCGATGAAGTGCATTTTATAAAAAAGCAAGGAGAAGGTCCGTTCTATCCAAGGGTCCATCTTCTTGCTTTTTTCGTTTTTAGTAAAGTACTATGATTGCGATTTAAAGTGGGACAAAGCTTGCTGGTTAAAGCTTGTTCACTTTGATTTCCGTATGGAATTCGACTTCTTGATTTGATTTTATGCTCAGCATTCCTGTTTTTTCAGCCGGCAGGTCCAGGTTGGGAGCGTTTGTTACCCAGGAATATGGCTCAATTGCAAGGAAGTCTTCGGTTCCGGATGATGTAAAAAGCACCCAATGCTTAAAGTTATCACTTACAGTATAATTCAGTTTGAGCCCGAATTCAGGATGTAGAATAGTAGCGCTACGGTCAAGCATTGGATACACATCATCCAGCTGTTTTCCTTTAAGAAGGATGCCGTTTTTAAATTCATCCGTGTTCTCAACCTTAAGCATTTTGCCTGTAGGAAGATGTCGCTGATTTAGTTCCCATTTTTCATGAATATTAATGGAAAGCTGTGATTGTGCGATGGGAAAAAAGAAGGTAGTATGATATCCAAGTCCGGCAGGCATATCCAATTCGCTCAAATTTTTAATGAAAAGCTGCTGTTTCAGCCCTGTTTCCGTTAGACTGATTTTCATGCGCAGCACAAATTCGTGTGGGAATTGCTGTAGAATCTCCTTATAATCAGCAGAGTTGATTTCTGTAATGATATAATTTTCCTCATTGTTCTGTTCTGTAACCTTCCATTGCTTATCGTGGACAAAGCCGTGGATGTGCACATTTTCTTTTGTGCGATTCATCTCCAGGTGATATTCCCTGCCTTCGAATTCAAAGCGGGCATCTTCAATGCGGTTTGGCGGGAAGAGGACGGGTGTGCCGTAAAGCATTCTTCTTTCCATGTATTCCTGCCGTGTTTTCGGGGTTCTTAATAATTCCTGCTGATTCTCTTTATCAAATAAAGAAATTAAATTGCTTCCCTGACCTGGTATAAGGGTGGCCTTAAAACGGTCGTTTTCGAGCTGGTAAGCATCTTCTTCTAAAAATGTAATTTTACTTATTGCCATAGATCATTCCTCCAATGGTTAAAAAAGCTACCAATTTATTATGTTACAAAAAAATTCCCTGTAATCAAAGTAATAAACTCAAGTGAAAAATAAAATATGATATTTTTCTGCAAACCTCGGTTCATGCGAATACGTGAGAATCCTTATTAAACCATCTTCAATCAAAACAAACTCTGTTTTTCTGGCAATTTTTTCTTTCACTCCTCATGCTTTCCAGAGCTGAAGGATATTTTTAGCGAGTAAGGGCAATCTATCACCATTAATTCTGTTTGGAACCAGCTGTTTAAACCAGGGCTTTTACAATAAAGGTATTGGAAGGTGATCATCAGGTGAAGCTCTTTTTTGGAAAAAAAACCTTGCTGCCCGCTGCTGCCATACTAATTGCAATGGTTCTGCCTCCCTATACCTCCTCAACGAACGCAAAGATATCCAATGATACTCCAGAACAGGTAAACTTGAGAATATTAGAAACAACCGATCTTCATGATCAAATTGTCAATTACGATTATTATAAAAATGTTACCACCAACGAATTTGGGTTTGCCAAGACGGCTACCCTGATTAAAAAAGCAAGGCGGGAAGCCAGTAACACCATGCTTTTTGACAGCGGTGATCTGATACAAGGAAACCCTCTTGCAGATTATATGGCAAAGGTGAAGGGGTTGTGGGGCGGCTATACTCATCCTGTGTTCCGCGCGATGAACAAAATGCATTATGATGCAGCTACTGTTGGCAATCATGAGTTTAATTACGGGCTGAAATTTTTAAAAAAGGCACTGGATACAGCTGACTTTCCTTATGTAAATGCCAATATATATTTGGACGACCATGACAGTGATCCCCATAATGATGTTCATTTGTTTCGTCCCTATATGATCATTCCCAAAAAAGTAAAGACAGAGGATGGAAGGACTGCTGTCCTAAAGGTAGGAGTTATTGGATTTACGACCCCAATTATCATGCGGTGGGATAGGAGGATACTAACTGGGATGATTAAAGCGAAAGGCATAGCGGAAACGGCTAATGAAATAGTGCCCGAATTGAAAAAAGCCGGAGCGGATATTATTGTCGCGCTTGCCCATACGGGACTGGATACCCCGCAAAGGGAAAAAAATAACCCTGAGTATTCTGTTTACCAATTAAGCAAGGTAAGAGGGATTGATGCTATTCTATTTGGCCATATCCATCGTTTTTTTCCGGGTTCACCAGGATTTAAGGGAATAAAGGGAGTGGATAATAAAAATGGAAGGATTAATAACGTTGCTGCAGTAGAAGCAGGGTACTGGGGGAACAGTCTTGGCATTATCGACATGAATTTAGCCCGGGTAAATGGAAGATGGAATATTGTATCCTCCCATTCTTTTGTTCGAAAGATTTATGACTATCAACAACGCGAGCCGCTTGCCAAGCCGGATCGTTCTGTCTTAAAAGCAGCGGAAAAGGACCATATAAAGGCCATCCGTTTTTCCCGTAATAAAATTGGCCATACAAGAGTGCCTTTAAGCAGTTTTTTTTCAAGAATAGAGGATACTCCTTCATTGCAGCTCGTGTCAGATGCCCAAACCTGGTACATTAAAAATTACATTCAAGCTCTTCAACCCGTCTATGAAAATGTTCCCTTGCTGTCTGCTGTAGCCCCGATAAAATCAGGTGTACACGGTTCTAATGATTTTACTTATATACCAAAGGGAGAAATGACTCTCAACTCTGCCGGCGATCTATATCCTGCTAACAATACGATAAAGGTAGTACAAATGACGGGTGACCAGATAAAGGAATGGCTGGAAATGTCGGCTTCTCAATTTAATCAAATGGATTTGAAATCCAAAAAAGCTCAGGAATTAATCAACCAGCAGTTTCAGTCGTATAACTTTGATGTAATCGAAGGGCTGAAATATGAAATCGACATACTCAAGCCGCCTAAATATAAGTGGGACGGTACACTCATCAATAAACAGGCAAATAGAATTAGTCATCTCAGGAGAGCAGATGGCAGGCCATTTAAGCAGAATCAGCGTTTCCTTGTAATCACCAACAGCTATCGGACGAATGGCGGAGGGAATTTTCCAGGATTTAAACAATCTAAGCCCCCTATTTTGATTAACACGAATATGGAGGTCAGGAAGGCCATCAGTGCGTACGTAAAGGGAGAAGGAAGAGTGGAGCCGAAAGCAGATGGAAATTGGAGAATCCAGCCGCTGAATGAAAACATACAGGTTGTCTTTAAATCAGCATTAAAGGGCAAAAAAATGCTCAAAAAGAAGTCCCGGATTACATTCAAGAAAACAAAATCAGATGACACAGGGCGCTGGGGAATTTATACGTTAAAGCCAAAGGCACAAAAGAAGCATCCAGACTCAAAGGGAAAGGATAAATAATCAAAGGCTATTTTCGTAAACTTTATAGCTATAAGTGCTAAAAATGAAACAAAATGTTTAAAAAACACACTTTTAAATGCTTTGCGAAAAGATACTCAGGCGACTAACAGAATTACGTATTTAATCAATGTACGAAAAGCTGCAATCTATGCGAAAATACCCTAATAAATGAAGGGCTCCCTTGTTGATTTTCTCACCTCTTACGTTCTTCTAGATGCCAGATAGAAAACAATTATTGGAATAAATAATAAACAAACATATCCTATTTATGGTAATTTACTTTATAATAGAAGAGCTAAAATGATGCCGATTCATTTAACGAAAGGTAAATACTATTTTAAAGTAAGAGATGTATTTGGTAATGCGACCATTCAGTCATATACGGTTATAGTAACCTATAATTAAGCTAAGATAAGTGGGGGGAGGCATAATAAGCCGCTTCCCGCTTTCCTTTTCAAGAACGCGGGGCCCAAAGCATAACAGCTACTCCGATTAAACAAATCGCTGCACCAAGCCAATCAAAAAGGTCGGGGGTTTTCCGATCCACCAGCCAGCCCCACAGAACAGCCAGAAGAATAAAAATTCCGCCGTATGCAGCATACACTCTCCCGAAATTCGGATAGCTCTGAAGTGTAGGGATAATGCCGTATAAAATTAAGATGCCGCTTCCTGATAGGCCGAACCAAAAAGGTTTTGATTCTCTGAGCCACAGCCAAACCAGGTAACCGCCGCCAATTTCAGCTAATCCGGCAATAATGAATAATAACAGGGTAAGAGCCACTGTGTTCACCCTCTTTCTGTCTTATTGAATCGTTCAATTGGAATAATGTTGAACTTTTGTGGTATGGTATGGATAGACATACGATAATATCATATAATAGTAAAAACCGCTGATGCTTTGAACATCAACGGTTGTACAATAGTCGTTTCCCTCTGGGGGCCGGCAATACAGGAGACAGAATCCACCCGGAAGAGCCGCTAACTCAAGGGTGGATTATTTTTTATTAAATGACAGTATTGCCACAATCAGTGACGCAAAAGCAACTGAAAACATCAATGCTTCATATACTGACAATCGGCATCACCCCTTCTCGATTAAAAAGAGAGCAAGCCGGCCACCCTTGATTCAACTATTGTATTACTTATTATAGCGATATTTTCTACTTTTTAATATAATCCAAGGAAAAATTAAGGAGGTTTCGTCATGAAAGCCGTACTTGTAGATGAACAGACGAAGAAGCTGTCAATTGGTGAATACGAAAACACTGTATTAGGAGAGGGAGAACTGAGAGTCAGTGTAAAAGCCACTGCTATTAATCGTGCTGATTTGCTCCAAAAGCTAGGCCAGTATCCTCCTCCTGAGGGCGCCTCGCCCATACTGGGTCTTGAAATGGCAGGAATGATAAAAGAGGTGGGACCTTCTGTGAAAGGCTGGGAGCCAGGAGATCGGATATGTGCCCTGCTTCCAGGCGGAGGCTATGCCGAGGAAGTAGTTATTCCAGCAGAAATGGCTATACGAATTCCCGAGAGGTTTTCATATGAGGAAGCCGCTGCTATTCCAGAAGTCTTTCTCACAGCTTATTTAAATTTATTTGTTTTGGGCGGGCTGAAGCAAGGACAAAATGTCCTCATTCATGCAGGTGCAAGTGGTGTTGGGACTGCTGCTATCCAGCTTGTAAGAGAAGCTGGGGCTAAATCAATTGTTACTGCAGGAAGCCAGGATAAGCTTGATTTTTGTGCAAAGCTTGGAGCGGACTACGGTATTAATTACCGTACGGACTCTTTTTCTGACAAGGTAAAAGAGTATACTAATGGGAATGGCGTCAATTTGATATTGGATTTTGTAGGCGCCTCTTATTATGAGAGAAATCTCGAGTCGGTTTCAAAGGATGGGAAAATTATTTTTATTGGCACCATGGGAGGCGGCAAAATAGAAGGGTTTAATATTATGCAGCTGATGATGAAGCGCATAAGCCTCATCGGGAGTACTCTCCGGTCGCAATCCCAGGACCAAAAGATTGAACTTACAAAGAAATTCACTGATTTCTCCTTGGCACTCTTTGAAGAAGGCCGGTTAAAGCCGATTATTGATTCCGTTTGGGACATACATGAAGTAAACGAAGCACATGATAAAATGCAGAACAATCTCAACAAAGGCAAAATCGTTTTGCGAATGGATTTCTAAAAAAGACTCTGCTAAAGCTCAGTATTGAGTTGAACAAATACGCGAGATTCTTGCGGGGAAAGCGAGTTAAGGGTACCCCACAGGAGAGCAGAGAAGAGGAGACTCCCGCACCGTCCGTGGAAAGAGAATGCCGGCAGGAAGAACGGAGCGCTACTCAAATATGAGTAATATCCCCGGGTAGAATTAAATCCAAAGTTGGTTGGAACGGAAGGCACGAGACGCTTGCGGGATAAGCAAGTTATGGGAGACCCCGTAGGAGCTTGCGACGAGAAGACTTCCGAACTGTGCTTAGAAAGAGAATGCCGGCAGTGGAATTGAACCGTCAGAACGAACAGAGCGCTACTCAAATATGAGTAAAAGCCTCGAGCAGAATAAAACCCAAAGTTGATTGAAGCGAAAGGCACGAGACTCCTGCGGGAAAAGAGGGTTAATGGGAGACTCTGCAGGAGAGTGCGACGAGGAGACACCCGTACTGTCCGTGGAAAGAGAATGTCGGCAGAGGAAATCAACCGGCAGGAAGAACGGAGCGCTACTCAAATATGAGTAAAATCCACGAACAGAATAAAACCCAAAGTTGATTGAAGCGAAAGTGCGAGACTCCTGCGGGAAAAGCAAGTTAGGGGAGACCCCGCAGGAGCTTGCGACGAGGAGGCTCCCCGACTGCCCGCGGAAAGCGAGTGCCTGAAGCGGAAATCAACCAGCAGGACTTCTCCCTGCGATAAGTCAACATCAGCTCGTCCCTCGCAGTGTTTCCTTTATCTCAGTCAAAGACTACGGAATCCATACGCCGATGAACAAGGCGCTTCCGCTTTTCTCGGTCCAGCTCCAGCGCCGATCGGCTAGTGGATTGCTCGGTGTTCTCCCTGCGATAAGTCAACATCAGCTCATCCCTCGCAGTGTTTCCTTTATCTCAGTCGCAGACTACGGAATCCGTGCGCCGATGAATAAGGCGCTTCCGCTTTTCTCTGTCCAGCTCCCGCGCCTATCGGCTAGTGGATTTCTCCGTCTTCTCCCTGCGATAAGTCAACATCAGCTCGTCCCTCGCAGTGTTTCCTTTATCTCAGTCAAAGACTACGGAATCCATACGCCGATAAGCAAGGCGCTTCCGCTTTTCTAAATAAAATCCCAAAATAATTAGACTTTTTCCTCAAAATCGATTATAATCACAAATACGTCTTTTGTTTTTACATAATTTGATAAATGCTCTTTAAAAGGTTCATTTAATATGAAAGTCATGAATTCCAAGCTGTATTCATGGCTTTTTCTGTCGTTCAAGCCCAATGAAAAGGGGGAAAAACTTAATGGAGGAAAAGCTGAAGCATCAGGACTACGAGGAAGAAGCAGAAAGACTGGATTTCACCCGGAAGTACATGGAAATCGTCATTAAGGCTTCCGAGTCTGATGAAGCAACCTTTCGCGATCAGCTAAAAGAAGCATTAGAAGGAATTGAGCTGGCTGAAAGCAGTATGAGCTATATGAGTATGCTGACCAATTCCAACTTGCTTAGAAGAACGTCCGAGGAAGTAAAAAAGCTAAAGAAATTTTATGGAAAGCCTTACTTTGCACGGATTGATTATGAACGGGCTGAAACCCATCAAAAGGAAATACTTTATATTGGGAAGGTTTCACTTTTTGATAAGGAGACACAGCAGCCGATCATAGTAGACTGGAGGTCACCCGTAGCCAATTTGTATTATGATGGCCGTCTGGGTGACGTATCATATGAAGCAGAAGGTGAGGAATATAACGGATATCTCTCTTTAAAAAGACAGTATATTATTGAAGACGGTCAACTGGAAGAAATAAGAGATATAGATTTAACGACCACTGACGAGCTTCTGCAAATGTCCCTCTCGGAGAGCGCAAGCAACCGCCTGACGGAAATCGTGTCTACCATTCAAGAAGAGCAGAATAATATTATACGAGCTGACCTGAATAAACCGATCATTGTTCAAGGAGCTGCGGGAAGCGGAAAGACGACGATTGCCCTGCATCGTTTATCATATTTCATTTATACGTATGCTGAGCGTTTCAATCCCCATGATCTAATGATCCTTGCACCAAACCGTTTATTTATTGATTACATATCCGAAGTCCTGCCGGAGCTAGGTGTAGAGAATATTCTACAAACAACCTTTATTGATTATGTAAAAGCGTGTATCGGAAAAAATATAAAATTAAAGCATCCGGAAGAAAAGCTGCTTGCTTTTATTAACAGAGATTTAAAAGAACCAGAGAAAATGAAATGGCTGACAGACTTTAAAAGCTCCCTTCGCTTCAGGGACATTGTGGATCGCTATCTTTTGGATATTTTAGGAACAATGCTTCCTAAAGAAGACTTCTATGTATCGAAGTTTCGGGTGTACAGTGCCAAAAAACTGCGCAAACTCATTCAGTATGAATATCAATATCTGCCTTATTACCGGAGACTTGATAAAGTGAAAAGGGTTTTGCAAAATCATGTACGAACAGATAAAAAGCAAATGATTGAGAAGATGACAAACTTTTATGATGCTAAGCTCGACAGGGCGCTTTACAGCAAGGGAGATGCCGAAAAACGGAAACTTTTTGTATCGAAAGCTCTCGATAAGAAAGTGGAGGAGCTGCAGGAATTAAAAAAAGCCATAAGGTCATCCGTTAATGACTACATGAAGCATTTTCCAAAGCATGACTTGTTTTATTATTACAAAGAGCTGGTGACAAATCGTGAAATCTTTGGGAAGTATGCTGCAGATTTGTTGGATGAAGAGCAAATTGAGTTTTTCTGCAGCCACCAGATTTCCCTTAGCCAAAGTCGCTTATATGAAATGGAGGATTTAGCAGCCCTCCTTTATCTGCAAGCGAAAATATATGGAATTTCCCAGGAGCTTCATGTGAAAAACATAGTGATTGATGAGGCGCAGGATTACAGCTATTTTCAGCTTTATGCCCTTAAGAGTGCGCTTGACACGGATATGTTTACCATTGTCGGAGATTTGGCACAGGGAATCCACTCCTACCGGGGCATTAAGGACTGGGGGATTGTTCTGGATGAGATTTTTCCAAGAGCCAGCTATAAAACGCTTCAGAAAAGCTATCGTACTACGGTTGAAATTATGAATACAGCAAACGACCTGCTGAAGCTTTTAAAGCTGGAGCTTCCGGTGGTGGAGCCTGTTGTGAGGCATGGAAAAAAACCAATATTCTATTTTGCGGGATCCAATGAAAACATGATCGCGTCTATTACCAATTATATAAATCAATTGTATGAAGAAGGAATGAAAACCGTTGCTGTTATAGGGAAGACGAAAGAAGAATGTATAAAGCTAACAAAGTATTTTGAGCAATATTCAAATCTCAGGGTACAATGTCTGAAAGAAAATGAAGAAATAAATAAGGATGAGGTCGTCATTGTCAGCTCTCATTTGTCCAAGGGACTTGAATTTGATGCAGTCATTATCTCATCAGTAGCAGAACAGTTTGAGGCAGAGGAGATCGATATAAAGCTTTTGTATGTGGCGATGACGCGTCCTCTCCACCGGCTGGCCTTTTTCGGAAACAGCCCTTCTGTCTTTTTGCTTGATTATTTAAAGCCTGATTTATTTGATGTGACAGAAACAATGAACGAGCCTATACGATAATAAAAAGAGCCGTTTGCAGCATTATAGCAAATGGCTCTTTTTAATGATGAGTATAAAAATGCTGGCGGAATTCTACGTCTCCGATAAGTCAGTATCAGCTTGTGAATGACCTCGCCCTATGTACTATATCCTAGTTAAAGACTATAAAAGCCCTTAGATGATGAACAAGGTGTTTGCACTTATCTTACTGGTAGTGGATATAGAAAATACAGATAAGTTTGAAAGCCATAAGAATGGATAACACAAAAAATCCGGCACAATGGCCGGATCGGACTTGGGTATAAAAAAGGAGGTTAGCCAAACAACGGAGGGGACCATTGTTTGGCAAGGGGTTTGTAGTAAGCTTGTCCCTGTAACACTGATAATATTATCGGATAAAAAAGAGAGTTTCATGAAGAAAAGATTATAATTAAATGAGAAATATTTCTGTCACGTTTTAGGTAAAAATAACCATATTTACATAGGTAAATAGATATGTGATTTTAGGGATTTACCATTATTGAGAAAAAATAAAACTCTTTTATTTAAAATTTGTTAAAGTACTCTGTTGTTTTTTACGGTATTTTAGATATATATGTTTTTTTCCTCGTCACATCTTTCTCATAAGCAAATAACAGTTTTAATACATGACCTGTTATCTTAATCGTTCATTATGGTGAATAGTATCAAACTTTACGAAAAGAGTGCTATAAAAAAATCAACTCCGATAGTTTGAAAAATTTCCCCAATACTCGATTCTATTTAATGAAGGATCAACTGATTCAAAGTAAATACGAATAGGGACTAAATCTAAGAAGGAGTGCGAGCGGAAAAAAGAATTGTCACCATATCGGATAGTCTGTAAGGCAAGTGGCAGCTCCTTTATAAAAATTTGATTCCGTTTTTGGTTGTTTTCAGGACTTACAGGATCATCTACATGAACTTTCGCATAATAGGAATAGCTGCCATCATAGATCCATTCCCCTAATACCTCGTCGCGATTGGATGGAATCTTATCCAAGGCATAATCCTCACCTAATGTGAGAAAAAGATCTCCAGTTGTATCTGAATGAGTAAGGGTATAGCGCCGCGAAAGAATAGGCGATATCGGAGTAATGCGATTACGGTACTCCACATGGACCTTTTCTGGGTTTACTATTTTCATTTTCATCCCTCCTGTCAGGGTATGACGTTGAAGATCCAAAGGTGTCCTTAGGAAAAACAAAAAGGATGTCCCTTTAATAATCGGAACATCCTTTTCGGAACTCGCTGTGTTTCAGTCGAAGAAAGCGAAATCCGTACGCCGTTGAGCAGGGCTCTTGCGCCTGTTCGAAGCTATAATTCAAGTGTTTGCGGCTCTTTGTTCTTAACATTCATAAGGTGAACCTGTGAAGGCTTGATCTCAAGAACGATATAATTGGGATCTTCGGGTCCATCAAACCAAGGTGCCAGATAATCATTCCAAACTTTTTTCTTAATGTCCTCTGAGTCGTTTAAAGAAGCTTTCCCTTCGATTTCAAGATAGGAATCGCCTAGTCCTTCTCCAACATAGCCAAGCAATATATGGACATGAGGGTTTTTTTCGAGTTCTTCTACTTTGTGGGTTTCTTTGCTGGTTGCAGAATACAAGGTTGTACCCTCATGGAAGAATGTCATGTAACGGGAGTGTGGCTTGTCATTTTGTACCGTAGCGAGAGTACCGACTTTGTTTTCATTCAGTATTTTCAACACTTGATCTTTAATCTCCTGCTTGTTCATGTTATCTCTCCTTTTCCATTCATCATGTCTTTACTATTCCCTATTTGAAAAAGGAAAAAACACTGTAATCGGAGTTGAAATTAAGAAAAGGAAGCAGATTTTCATTTTTTCGGTTTTCATTCTTTTGAAACCAAGAAAATTATGAAAGTTTAGAGGTGATTTTTTTACCGTCCCGAATTTATAAGGTAATAAACCAGCGAATAGGGAAGAGGGAATAAATAAATGAAAGATCCTTTTTTATTTACTTTTTATAATGAACACCTGGTGGAAGCTGCAATTGATGAGCTTCAGGACAAAATGAATGCAGGCGAGCTTACATCAAGACAGCTTGTGATGATGTATCTGTACAGAATTGCATCGATTGACAGCGGCGGACCTAAACTCAACTCCGTTTTAGAAATAAATCCAGATGCAGTCCACATTGCAGAGGCTTTGGATTGGGAACGTAAAAGCAAAGGGCCAAGAGGGCCGCTTCACGGAATCCCTATCCTGCTAAAGGATAACATTGATACCCACGATAAAATGCATACGAGTGCCGGTTCTCTTGCACTGGCTCATTCAGTTGCTCTAAAGGATTCCTATGTGGCAAAGCAGCTGAGAAGGGCCGGAGCCGTTATTTTAGGTAAAACAAACATGACTGAGTGGGCCAACTTTATGGCAGAAGACATGAAAAATGGCTATAGTTCTAGAGGAGGACAGGTGTTAAATCCATATGGGCCGGGTTCCTTTGATGTCGGCGGTTCAAGTGCAGGTTCAGGTGCATCGACTGCGGCGAATCTAGCAGCGGCAGCAGTGGGAACAGAAACATCAGGCTCTATCCTAAATCCTGCGGTGCAGAATTCGCTTGTTGGAATTAAACCAACTATTGGACTCATCAGCAGAAGCGGGATCATTCCAATCGCCCAATCCCAGGATACTGCAGGTCCTATGGCGCGAACAGTTAAGGATGCGGCATTGCTGCTTGCAGCAATGATGGGAGCTGATGAGCAAGATCCCATTACTCTTACAAACCCGATATGCCATGAGGACATCCTTATGGGATTTGAGGAGTACAGTGCAAAAGGAGTAAAGCTTGGAATTGCAAGAGAAGGATATTTTGAGCATTTAACACAAGAACAAACCGTTATAATGGAGAATGCCATTAAAAAGCTAAAAGAATTAGGTGCGGAGATAGAGGAGGCAGTTATCCCATCGGCAAAGGAAAAATGGCGTTATGATGTTTTAACCTATGAATTTAAGACCGATGTGAATGCTTACTTGCGGGGAATTGATCCTTCTGTTGGCATTCGCTCACTGTCAGATGTCATTCAGTTTAACCTTCAAAATCCTGAACGCATGCTAAAGTATGGACAGAAAATGCTGCAAGAAGCAGAGCGGACAAGCGGGAATTTAGTTGAAAAAGAATACATAGAAGCGCTTGAAGAAGATGTGTATTTTTCAAGGGAAAGAGGTATTGACTATGTATTAAAAGAACTTAAGGCAGATGCTCTTATTTTTCCTCATGATTTGGGAGCAGATATTGCAGCCAAAGCAGGTTATCCTTCTATTACAGTGCCTGCGGGATATACTCATGCCGGGGAGCCCATTGGCATCACTTTTACGGGAACAGCCTTCAGTGAACCACTATTAATTAAACTGGCATATGCTTATGAGCAGGCAACAAAGCATAGACATGCTCCAGAATTATAAGAATAGGGTGAAGATCAACAAAGTAAAGATCAGGAAAGAACCCGAAAACAGCCTAGGATAAAAATAGTACAAACCCCTTCAGCCTGAAAAGCAGTTTCAATGGAGAACTGTCAATTCAATGTTGATTGGTGTATGATTATGAAATGATAGATTGAAGCAGGGTTTAGAAGAGGTTTTTAGTGGAAGCATAAAGCAAATGGATGAGTTTCCTGAGACGGATGGACCGCCATCTGCAGCATTTACTGTACACCTTCTAGCTGTGTTGAAATATTACAAGCAAATCCAAGGCTAAGCCCCTAATGTTAAAGCAGTGCCGGAGTAAATAGCCTTTTCTAGATTTTTTAAAATAAGGAGATCCGTTATGACAGATACACCTCAACTCTTACAAAATGAATTCAATTCTTTTATAAAATCAGCCTGGGAAAAAGCAAATTTTGATCAGCTGACAGATATTCAGGAGCAATCTATTCCAGCTATTCTAAACGGAAAGGATGTTTTGGCTGAATCACCTACCGGAACAGGAAAAACACTTGCCTATCTCCTTCCTTTACTGCAAAGAATAGATCCTGAGAAAAAAGCTCTGCAAGCTCTAATACTTGCACCATCCCGAGAGCTGGTCATGCAAATCTATGAAGAGTTTCAAAAATGGTCAGAGGGAAGCGGTATTCAGGGCACCTCGCTGATTGGCGGAGCTAATGTAAAACGACAGCTTGAAAAGCTTAAGAAACGTCCACAGGTAATTGTCGGTTCTCCAGGGAGAATTGAGGAGCTAATAAAGCAGAAAAAATTGAAAATGCATGATGTGAAAATGATTGTTCTTGATGAAGGAGACCAGCTCCTCTTGCCTGAATATCAACGCACCATTTCGAGCATCATAAAATCCACCTTAAGCGATCGTCAGTTAATTCTTTTCTCTGCTACGTTAAAAGAAGCAACAATTCAAAAGGCATCCGAGCTTATGAAGAACCCAGAAGTGTTTCATGTAACAAAATCTGCTTCGTCAGCAAAGGTTGAGCACATTTATTTTACAGGAGAAGCCCGAAACAAAATAGATGTACTTAAAAAGCTCAGCAGGCTTAAAAATATGCATGGGCTGGTATTTGTAAAGGATATATGGGAGCTGACCGGTTTGGCTGAAAAGCTCCGGTATCATGATATTCCCGCTGGAGAGCTTCATAGTGAAGCAAAGAAAGAAGAACGGAAAAAAGCCATAAAAGCCTTTGAGGCAGGGGAGCTTCCGCTGCTTTTGGCAACAGATGTAGCAGCAAGGGGATTGGACCTCAAGGATATTACGCATGTTATTCATTATAATTTCCCAGAAACCATCACTCAATATGTCCATCGTTCAGGAAGGACCGGAAGATTGGGGTCAGACTCAGGTACAGTTGTTTCCCTCGTTAATGAAAGAGAAGAAAGAGAGCTTAAGCAGTTTGCCCGTGAAATGAATCATCCTCTTCATAAGAAAACATGGTATTCAGGGGAAATCGTGGATCCTAGATAGACTCTGCATTCCTGCATAGCATTGAACAATAAGCTGCCAGCGACAATGCTGTCGGCTTATTGTTTGGCTCAGTTAAAATACAATGTTAAGTTGGAGAGGAAATGTACAGGGGAATTTTCAAAGCTGGGGGTAAAAGGTTCCCAAATATAAATAAAGAAGCAATCCGGAGAAAGATTGCTTCTTTAGAATAACCCTAAATGAAAGAATTAGCTAACACCTGTTACGATGCTTGCTTTTTGAAGACCCGCTTTTTGAAATGCGTTTCCAAGAGCTGCATCAGCAGCTGCTAATTTTGCATTGGCTGCATCTAGTGAAGGTTTGGCTTTTTTTAATTCATCCGCTTTCATTTGATAGCCGTCCTGCAAATCCTTGATAGTAGTTTCTAAGTCAGATTTGTATGCGCTTAAAGATGCTGGAACGGTTACGTCTTTTAAAGCAGGGACAACATTAGATGCTGAGGTTTCTGCTTTTGTCTGCAGATCCTTAAGAGCCTGTCCTGTAGGTGCAGGATCTTGCCCGATTGCGGACTCGTATGCATTTAAGTCGCTGTCTTGCGCATTAATTTTGTCAACTAAATTCATATAAAATGACATCAATTCTGACTTTGCATCTGCTTTTTGTCCAGACTTTGCAGAAGTGTCAGAACTGCTTTGCTTTTTGCTTCCATTGGAACATGCGGCCGTAAACGCCACGATTAATGAAAGACATAGTGCTAGTAACCCTATTTTTCTCATGAAAAAACCCCCTTAGACCTCTTATAAACCTTACAATATTTACAAGGCTCAATGTGTATAATAGCATGGGGCGTAAGGAAGGTAAAGGAAAATTTGGTCAATAAAGATATGTCTAAATTATTAGAAAAATTGTAATTTACTGGAGATATTTGATCTTATAAAGACTAAAAGAACCACAAGGTATACATTTTTAAATTGGGTGTTTTCACATAGATGGCTGCTTAGTTTGCAAAAGGGGTAAATTGGTATGTGGTTCGTCTTCAGAGCAGCTTTTAGTAAGTAATTCACTAATACAAAGCTTGTTTTCTTATTCTTTGCTCATGTCCAATAGCAGCTTAAATAGAAAAAAGGCTTATCCCTTTTGAGGAATAAGCCCAATTAAACCCATGTATATTAAAATACTTTTGTTGTCCATGACTCGCAATTCCAGACATCGGTTACGACATCTTGATAGAATTCGGGCTCATGGCAAATGATAAGAACACTGCCCTTGTATGCTTTTAACGCACGTTTTAATTCTTCCTTGGCGTCTACGTCCAAGTGGTTGGTAGGCTCATCAAGTACCAGAAGATTTGTATTCCCATTTATTAATTTGCAGAGACGGACTTTAGCTTTTTCCCCTCCGCTTAATACCTCTACTTTGCTTTCAATATGCTTCGTCGTTAAACCGCATTTAGCAAGTGCTGCACGTACTTCATATTGAGTAAAGGCCGGGAACTCGCTCCAAACTTCTTCGATACATGTATTGGAATTGGCTTTTTTAATTTCCTGTTCAAAGTAGCCTGTTTCTAAATGCTCTCCAAGCTGTACAGTTCCGGATACAGGCTTAATCTCTCCAAGAATGCTTCTTAGTAATGTTGTTTTTCCAATTCCGTTAGCACCGACGAGAGCAATTTTCTGTCCGCGCTCCATACGAAGGCTTAAAGGACTTGAAAGGGGCTCATCATACCCAATGACTAAATCCTTCGTTTCAAAGATAACTTTACCGGAAGTTCTAGCTTCTTTAAAGTTAAACTCAGGTTTTGGTTTTTCTTGAGCCAATTCAATGATGTCCATTTTATCCAGCTTTTTTTGACGTGACATAGCCATGTTTCGAGTAGAAACACGTGCTTTATTTCGGGCAACAAAGTCCTTAAGCTCCGAAATTTCTTTTTGCTGGCGTTTATAGGCGGATTCAAGCTGTTGCTTTTTCATTTCATATACATTTTCAAAGTTGTAATAATCGCCTACATAACGGTCCAGCTTTTGGTTTTCCATATGGTAGATCAGATTAATGACACTGTTTAAGAATGGAATATCGTGGGAAATGAGAATGAAAGCATTCTCGTACTCCTGCAGATATCGTTTTAACCATTCAATGTGCTGCTCATCGAGATAGTTGGTCGGCTCATCAAGAAGAAGAATGTCCGGCTTTTCCAGTAATAGCTTGGCTAAAAGGACCTTAGTCCGCTGCCCGCCGCTAAGCTCCTGTACATCCCTTTCCAAGCCAATGTCATTTAAGCCCAGACCGCGGGCAACCTCTTCGACCTTTGCATCAATGACATAAAAATCGTTGTTTGTAAGGATTTCCTGAAGTGTTCCAACCTCTTCAAGTAATGCTTCAAGCTCTTCAGGAGTGGAGGAGCCCATTTTCTCATAAATCCCGTTCATTTCGGTTTCAATGTCAAAAAGATATTGAAATGCACTATTTAAAATATCCCTGATATTAAGGCCCTTCTTTAATACCGCATGCTGATCGAGATAGCCGACCCTCACTTTTTTGGCCCATTCAACCTTTCCTTCATCCGGCTGCAGCTTTCCTGTAATGATATTCATGAAGGTGGATTTTCCCTCGCCGTTTGCTCCAATTAGCCCGATATGCTCTCCTTTTAAAAGACGAAAGGATACGTCATTAAAGATAGCCCGGTCACCGAACCCGTGGCTGAGATTGCTTACAGATAGAATGCTCATTTATTCATTCACCTTTCCGTTTTCTAAAACAATATACTGAAATTATATATTAGAAAGTCTAAGGAATGAAGTGGATATTTCGGGAAAGACACTCTATTTGAAGTGATAAGGGGAAATGTCTTACTGTAACCAGTATGATTAAAGATATTTTAATAGAAATTTAAGGCAAATTTAAGATGGAACTTCATGTAATTTAAAACTAATCCTCTATAATGGACTCAGTTTTCTATGCGGGAGGAAAAGTATGGAACAAGCTGAGTCTATGCAAGTTCATGATTTTGAAGAATATATTATACTTCATAGAAAAGCACTTCTTCATTATATTTATTCAATAGTAAAAAACAGGGAGCTGGCGGAGGATTTATACCAGGATACCTTGCTGTCAGCTTATATGGCTTTTAAACATTTTGAACATAAGGGCTCCTTTAAAAATTGGATTTACAAAATAGCATTAAATAAATGCCGGGATGAATGGAAGAAAGAAAAGATTAAGCAACAGTATCAATATAAAATTGAGAATGAATGGTTAAATAGAGAAGGGAATTTTCAAGAAACAGAAGGGATTGTCATTCAAAAACAAGACAGGCAGGAATGGCTGATCAAAATCAACGAATTACCTGCAAAATATCGGGACTCTGTCATGCTTTATTATTTCTATGGCTGCACGCTAGGGGATATCGCGAAGAGAACAAAGCTCCCTTTATCAACGGTGAAAACTCATCTTCGCAGAGGTAAATTGCGTCTTCGCGGTAATGTCTCTCATTTGCTTATTCCATGAAGCTATGTTTGGTTGATCAATAAATATAATAGGTGATTTTAATTCTGAAAATAGAAAACAATTGCATAATTGAAAGACAAGAGATAAGATTTGAATGAATTAAATAATCCCTTTACTGATATAAAGCTATCTCTTTTTTTCAAAGCAATTGAAGGCAGCTAGTCATGAAAGGGGAAAATTCCTATATAAAAAACAATAATTTACAGGTTGTCTCTATAGGCAGGGAGTGAATTCATCGTGGGAAACGATAAAAGAATGAAAGTCGGAATTATAGGGCTGGGAGCTATTGGTGAGCGTCTCATACAAAAATTCGAGCAGCATCCTGAAACACAGATTACAGCTATTTGCGATACGAATCAAGATCGTTTGCAAATGTTTAAACAAAGGCTTCAAACGGCCGAGGGTTATACAGATTATCATACGCTTTTGAAAAGCGCTGATGTGGACCTTGTCCATATAGCGGTTCCGCCTAAATTTCATCATGAAGTGCTGTTGTCTGCTGCTGCGGCAGGAAAGCATATTCTCTGTGAAAAGCCATTGGCAAATACATATGATGAAGCAGCGGAGATGCTAGCTGCAGTTGAAAAAACAGGTGTTGTGCATGGCATCCATTTCCCTCTTGCATACAGCAGTGCAGTAGATGAACTCATTCGGCAGACTGCAGATAATGAGTTGGGCAGGATAAAAAGAGTTGAGCTTAACTTGCAGCTCCCTTTATGGCCGAGAACCTGGCAGCAGAATCCCTGGATTGCCGGGAGAGAGCAAGGGGGATTTGTAAGAGAAGTTACTCCTCATTTTATTGAAGTCATCCTTCGCGCATTTGGGAATGTGAATAGGGTTGAATCGTTGATTGATTATCCAGAAAACGGGACGGATTGTGAGACAGCTATCATAGCGAGGGCCGAGCTTGAAGGAGGCATCCCTTTTTTAGTAAATGGTTTAAGCGGAATTGCAGTAAAAGAAACCTTCGAGCTAACGCTTTATGGTGATAAAAAAACCCTTCATTTTAAGAATTGGACTTTTCTCGAAGAGTCCAATTATGAACAAACAGGATTGCCGATTGAGATTATTCCAAATGATGAATCAAGCCTCTTAATCAGTGAATTAGTAAAGGCTGTTAAAGGTGAAAAAGCAAATCTTGTAACCTTTAAGGAGGGACTGAAAATTCAGGAAGTATTAGAACAGCTTTTGAATCGTAGATAAGCATAAGAAAATGGGGGGGCATTTTATGCTCTCCTTTTATTTTATGCTCTGGATGGCATTGGGCAGGTCTTATGGACACATGGTATTTTCTTTTCCCGGATTAATAAAAAGCAGTAATTCTTTTGGAATTAGGATGAATGAATTTGGGCGGATACGTTATTTTAAAAGAGAGAGAAGGTAAATGTTACTTAAAAGGTAGAACGTAAAGGCAAGTGCTTGAAGGTATGACTATATTGAAGGCAGGTTTTTTTCGCAATAGTTTAGTATAGAAATAAAAAACAGCTTATGAGTAAGCTGTTGAAATCATCATTCTGAACGCACTGTATGTTAAATCCTTCTTGCGCCTAAATATCTGGAGTTCCAGTAGCAATTAGCAAAACTGGCGATGGAAACGCCTTTGTCATCCTCTGAATGAATAAATTGGCCATTTCCTATGTATATGGCGACATGGGAAGCACCCTGATTATATGTATGGAAGAAGATAAGATCTCCTGGTTTTAAGCTTGACTTGGATACAGGTTTGCCTGTTCTAAACATTTGAGAAGCTGATCTTGGCAAATTTATTCCTGCTTTTTTATGAGAGTAATAGACAAATCCTGAACAATCAAATCCACTTGGTGAAACGCCGCCCCATCTGTAAGGTGTCCCTATGTATGACTTTGCAATCTTTATAACATTATTAGGAGAATATGCTGCATGTGATTCCTGTGTAGGAATAAAAAGACCAATTCCTACAAAAAGTGCTAAAAATATAGGGAGAAAGCGCTTCACCAAATGTCACCTCAGTCGATTTATGTACTATAATATTACTTTAGCATGAAATTGTCGAAATTTTAGTTACAATTATTTTAAGAATTATTACATTACTATTACATTTGGGGTGTTAAAATGGTAAAAAACGGATGACGGTTAGTCTTTTTGGTAACATGGCCTGCTTTCTTATATAATAGAGGCATTAGGTTTTTAGGAAGGAAAGGAAAGATAAAATGATTATCAAAAATGAGCAGGATTTAGAAGGTTTAAAGCGAATTGGCCAGTTAGTAGCAGCCATTCGAGATGAATTAAAGGAAAACGCAAAGCCGGGTGTGACAACAAAGCAGCTTGATGAAATAGCAGGGAAACGCTTTAAAGAGAATGGAGCTATATCAGGTCCTAAAGGAGAATACGATTTTCCGGGCTATACGTGTATCAGTGTAAATGATGAGGTAGCACATGGCATACCAGGCGAAAGAGTTTTGCAGGAAGGCGACCTTGTAAATGTTGATGTTTCCGGCTCTCTTGATGGATATTACGCAGATACAGGCATATCTTTTGTAGTAGGGAATGGTGATCCTAAACTAACGGAGCTTTGTGAATGTGCAGAAAGAGCATTTTATAAAGGGTTGGAGAAAATTAAAGCGGGTACGAAGCAAAATCAGATTGGCAAAGCGGTCATGAAAGAAGCAGAGCGAAGCGGTTACACAGTCATTATGAATCTAACAGGCCATGGTGTTGGCAGGGCTCTTCATGAAAAACCTGATTACATCCTAAATTACCATGAGCCATGGGATAATGACCTTTTGAAAGATGGAATGGTTATTGCCTTCGAACCCTTTATTTCCATGGGAGCTGAAGAAGTCATCGAGATGGAAGACGGATGGACATTCAAAACCCCAGATGGAAGCCTTGTTGCACAAGTTGAGCATACCGTTGTCGTGACAAAAGGTAAACCAATTATCTTGACGTTATCAGCGCAAGAATAAGCACATACTTTAACACATTAAAGCGATTGAGGGGTCAGACCCCCTTAGTGCTTTAATGAATAAAAGTAAATTGAATAGAGTGTACAAGAGGAGGAATGGGTGTGGCACGAACGGATCTTCCAGTTGACTCCGGTCTGTCTTTGCAGCGTAAGAAAAGGAGAAGCAGGCTGAAGGTCTGGGCTATTACAGTGAGCGTTTTTGTCTTAGTGGTGATCTCTGCCTGTGTAGGGGTTTCTGTTTATGTTGGCTACAGTTTAACACATCCTGCAAGGAAGCCTATTTTGCTTTCCCCCAGTAATTATGGAATCGCTTACAATAATATTCAGTTTAAAAGCACTGCAGACGGCGTAAAGCTTTCAGGCTGGGTTCTTAACCCGGAAAAGCCTGCAATCATGACATTAATTTTTGCCCATGGGTACCGCGGCAACCGTTACGAACAAAATATACCTTTCTTTCCCTTGGCTAAACAGATGCTTCAAAAGGGCTACCGTATAGTTATGTTTGATTTTCGTGATAGCGGAAACTCCGGCGGAAGCATGACGACGGTAGGGGCTAAGGAGCAATATGATCTTTTGGGAGCCATAAACTATACGAAGCAGCATTATCATCAACCCATAGGCCTTTATGGAATTTCAATGGGGGCATCGGCTTCCCTTCTGGCAGCTGCAAAATCCAAGGATGTCATTGCTGTAGTGGCAGACAGTCCATACAGCGATCTAGAAAGCTATTTGAAGAAAAACCTGCCTGTTTGGACTCACCTGCCGAACTTTCCTTTCACACCATTAATTATGAACATTATTCCGCGTATTACAGATTTAAACCCGAAGGAAGCCAGTCCAATAAGTGTTTTAAATAAAATCGTACCGAGGCCTGTATTATTTATCCATAGCACAAAGGATGGGGCAATTCCATATACGGAAAGTGTTAAAATGGCCAAAACGCATCCGGATGATTTTACCCTATGGCTCACAAAGGGAGACGGTCATGTAAAATCCTATCAAAAAACACCTGCTGAATACGTCAAGAGAATAGATGCTTTTTATCAAAAGGCCCTGAAAGAAGTTCAGTAGGAGCTTAGCGGCTTAATAGGAAGTAAAAAAACAGAAATCACGGTGATTTCTGTTTTTTAATGATAAATATACTTGCTCAGGATAAAACCTGTGCTTCTGATAATGGTAAGGTATCAATTTCAAACCCAAGATCTTCAAGCATTTTATGGTCAGCCGTTGTTTCCTGGCCATCCGTTGTAAGGTAATCCCCTATAAAAATAGAATTAGCCGGATACAGTCCTAAGGGCTGCAGGCTTCGAAGATTAACTTCCCTTCCGCCGGAAATACGGATTTCCTTTGAAGGATTGATAAAACGGAAAAGGCATAATACCTTTAAACAATATCGCGGATCCAGCTCATGAACACCTTCAAGCGGTGTCCCGTCTACAGCATGAAGAAAATTGACTGGGATGGAATCTGCATCTAAAATCCGCAGGCTCCTTGCCATATCAATAACATCTTCCCTGGATTCCTTCATTCCGATAATGACGCCGGAGCAAGGGGAAATTCCAGCGCTCTTTACTGTTTGAACTGTATTGACGCGATCCTGATAGGTATGGGATGTTGTAATGCAGTCATGATGAGATTCTGATGTATTCAGGTTGTGATTGTAACGGTCTATACCCGCCTCCTTGAGCTTTTGTGCCTGGTCTGGCTTTAGAATTCCAAGACAGGCACAGATTGTGAGCGGATATTCGGATTTAATGTCTTTAACTGCAGAAACAATATGGTCAAGCTCCCGATTCGTTGGACCTCTGCCGCTTGCCACAATGCAGTAGGTTCCTGCATGAAGCTCATTGGCTCGCTTGGCCCCTTCGAGAATGGACTGTTTGTTCACCATTGAATATTTTTGAATGGGTGCCGTTGAAACAATGGACTGTGCGCAATATCCGCAGTTCTCCGGACATAGGCCTGATTTGGTATTGATAATCATGTTGAGTTTTACTTTGTTGCCATAATAATGCTTCCGAACCTGGTAGGCTCCTGACAGAAGATCCAGCAATTCTTCATCGGGACAATTCAAAACGGCCTTAGCTTCTTTATCTGTAAGTTCATGCCCATCCAATACTTGACGCCCTAAATGCTTCCAATCCATCCCCATTCCCCTTTCGATTTCTCATTAATGCTGAAAAATGCTCTTCTTTATGCGGACACTTTTATGAAGCCTGTGTGCAAGAATACCGGCAAAAACGGATAAGATGATATCCTTTGGCAAAGGCACAACCATCCAGGCCCATGCCATTTTATAAGTAAATCCTTGAGGGGCACTGGACCAAAGCTTATAGGCTGCGTACATCCAATTGGTTCCAAAAACGTAGTTAATGACCATTCCTGTCAATGCTGCAGTTATATAGGCAGAAAGAGACTGTTTTCTTTCCACTATTTTGCCCACTGCATAGGCTGTAAGAATATACGATAGGACAAAGCCGAAAGTAGGTTGAATGATAATACCAGGACCGCCATAGAACTGTGCAAAAACAGGGGCTCCAATTATCCCGACAATTGTATAAACAATCATAGAAAGTGCGCCCAGACGGCTTCCTATAGCTGCCCCTGCTAAAATAGCAAAGAAAGTTTGAAGTGTGATAGGAACGCCCCCTACTGTCATAAATGGAACAAGAGAAGTAATATTTGCTCCAATCATCATTAAAGCGGCAAACATCCCTACATAGGTAATATCCAATGCACGAAACTTGCTTTTCTTCATTTTTTTCATCCCTTCGTTATGTAATTCTTTATAGTAAAAGAATAATAGAAGGGAGAAAAATATGTCAACCAGTTTATTTTTATGGTTAACAAATAAACGATTCGTTTAAGGTATAATAGAAAGGAATTGGCTTTACAAAGGAGAAGATTTTCATGGTAAAAGTACTTTTTGTTTGCTTAGGGAATATATGCCGCTCGCCAATGGCAGAGGCTGTGTTTAGGGACTTGGTGGTAAAGGAAAGGCTCGAGCATCAAATTGAGATTGATTCGGCTGGTACGGGCAGATGGCATGTTGGAAAGCCGCCGCATCATGGAACTGCTGCCATTTTAAAAGAAAATAATATTGATTCAAGCCAGCTGCGTGCCCGCCAGATTGTTCCGCGTGATCTGGAGGAGTACGATTATATTGTCGGGATGGATCAGGAAAATATCCGAAACATTCTATCATTAGGTAAAAAGCAGTCTGACAAAAGGGTGTTTAGATTGCTTGAGCTTGTTGAAAAGTACCATGCAAATGGCAGTACGGATGTACCGGATCCTTATTACACTGGAAATTTTCAAGAAGTATATGAAATGGTCTTAGCAGGGTGCGAGGCATTGTTAGCAAAAATAAAAGCAGAGCATCAGCTTTAAAGAGGAATGGCAGTCCATACTGTGCAATTAAACAGCCGGCATGGTAAAAAAAGTTTTGTTCACCCGGACTGTTATTTCCGCTCCAGGTGTTCACTTTTAGGGGGGACGGAAAATTTTCGTTGGATGTGTCTCCCTTTTTTCAAAGGAATCGTGAGTATACGATCCGATTATCATTGGGTCGATAAACATTAAGCTATAAAGACAACCTTTAAACGCTGCTTATTGCCACTGAATATCTCATCACCGTTTCACCCATTATGAATATACTGGGGTAAAAGCCTAGTTTTGAGGTGATGAAAGTGTATTGGACCTATCCATATCCGCCTTATCCCATGCCGCCGTCTCAACCAGTTTCGTATCGCAATCCACAAAGCTTTCCTCCGCAGCATCAAAATCAGCAGCCAGGTATAGAAGGGCTGATGAATCCGCGCCCTCTTGTGGAATCTGCCCATTATAAGGGGAGCGCAAAGCTGAAAGGCAAGGTGGCGATTATTACGGGCGGCGACAGCGGAATCGGGGCTGCTACAGCGATTGCCTTTGCGAAAGAAGGCGCAGATGTTGTTATTGCATACTATTATCATTATGAAGATGAAGATGCACATCGGACAAAAAAACGTATAGAAGAGCTCGGGCGCCATTGCCTTCTCATTGCAGGCGATCTGACCGAAGAAAATCACTGCAAGGATGTTATAAGGCAAACCATCAATGCATTTGGACATATTGATATCCTTGTGAATAATAATGGTGTCCAGTATGTTCAAGACAGCTTGCTCAATATCAGCAGTGAGCAATGGGACAGAACCTTTAAAACCAATGTATACAGTTTTTTTTATATGACCAAAGCGGCACTTCAATATATGAAGAGCGGGAGCGCTATCATAAATACTGCCTCGGTCGTAGCATATGAAGGGAAAAAAGACTTGATTGATTATACCGCTACCAAAGGTGCCATAGTGGCTTTTACCCGTGCCCTTTCGCAGAATTTAGCCACAAAGGGAATTCGGGTAAATGCTGTAGCCCCTGGCCCGATTTGGACTCCATTAATTCCTTCAAGCTTCTCGAGTGAGCAGGTTGCCAAGTTTGGCTCAGACGTGCCGATGAAAAGAGCAGGGCAGCCATATGAACTTGCACCGGCGTATGTTTATCTGGCGTCGAAGGATTCAAGCTATGTAACGGGTCAAGTCATTCATGTAAATGGAGGAACAATGGTCAGTTCATAATGTTAAGCCGTGAACGAATATAAAAAAGATGGGCGCGATGCCCATCTTTTTTATAAGGATATGTATAATGCACTCTCCCCTTACCTCCAATGCTTATCGCCAAGTGGCTTTCAGTGTCTTCTCTCTCGTGAACGGCCTCACTGTGTTTCCTTTATCTCAGTCGAAGCCTCCGAAATCCGTACGCCGATGGCAAAGAGCTTGCGCTTTTATTATATCAATGTTTGTTTTAAATAAACGGAGGTAAAATCAACGAGCAGCCGCTGCTCAATAAGTTTAGAAGGCGCCGCACCAATTGTTCCGGTGCGGACTTGATGTATCTTTTCAAAATTCTTAGCAATAGTTGTAAAGTCTTCAGACGATTCCTCTATATCCTTAAAAACCTTCCAAACTCTTTTTCCATTTTCATTTATGGCTGAGCCCTGAAGGAATTCCTTTTTTTTCTCACAGCGAAACTCTCCAAGGTGCATGGAGGTATTGCGGTTATAGTCCACACCCAAAAGCAATATATGACCATTTAAATCGTATATTCTGGCAAGAGGAGAGTGCTCTCCGAAGGGATAGTCAATGGAGTGGCTGGCTGTGATATATTCTGCATGCTGCCCCCATGCTGTAAAGGAAACCATGGGATGAGCGCTTCTTAGAACACCTGGAAAACTGCGGAAGGTTTCGGCGATTTTTCCCATACCAAAAGTAGGAGTTGTTTTCGGATCATATGCCGGCATTTGTGCTCGGATATCCTCCCACCACTCTTTTGGGACAGGCGGGTTCTTCCAATAGGATGGCTCTGAATTATTTGTATTTTGGGCAGGCATTATAATGGTTCCTTCATTCGTTATCGTCTCCATTAAAGCCTGGATCACGGTAATTTCGCCGCCGCATACCCATCCAATTTTGCTCAAGGAGGCATGGACAATCACATTCATTCTACGCTTCAATCCTAATTGAGTAAAATCTGCAATGAGTGTTTCTTTGGTGGCCATTGTTTTGGGTTTTCTTGTACTATTTTGCAAGCTCATTTTTTCTCCTCCTTTAACACCCATTATAGAAAACTGTTAATAGGTTAAAAAGTGTTTTTTTGTAAGGGGATACATCAGGAGGAGATTGACTATTGGTTCTGCCTGTTAGTTGCTGTTTCGGCGCTCGCTTTTCTCCTCCGATTTAGCTTTTTATTCTCATTTCCTGCAGAAATCTCGCATCATCCTCGCCAATTCACATTGGGCAAAAATAAAAAGGGAGGACTTCCTAAAATAATCTGAGGACTTGTCTCATATCCTTATTAGGAGCCAAAGTTTTTTATAGGATAGGAGAGACAGCATGACATCATTTTTTAAAGGAGCCTTCTTATTAGTTGCCGTTGCTTTTATGGGAGAGTGTATTGAATTTTTTATTAATATGGTGCTCGCGAATCAGCTTGGTGAGAGCGGGCTGGGATTGTATATGTCCATATTGCCGGTCATCTTTTTAGTCGTTGTATTAGCAAGTATGGAGCTGCCCATTTCTATCTCGAAGTTTGTTGCTGAGAAGGATGAGAAGTACCATCGCAGCATGCTCAAACATGTCATCCGCTTTACTGTTTACTTTACATTATCTTTAATCGGCCTGTCAGTCATCATTTTGCCTTTGATACCTGTTTTTCGTAACTATAATCCATACATACGGGGATTGATTGTCATGTTAATTCCCATTATTTCTTTTTCCTCTATTGCCAGGGGGTACTTTATGGGAATTCAGCATATGGGGAAAATTGCTGCCGCAAACTTTTTAAGAAAGTCTATTCAGTTAATATTGCTGATTGCTGTCTATCATTATTTTCATTTTAATTTGGAAGTCAGTATCTTTATAGCGATCTGTACCATTGTTGGCAGTGACTTTATTGTGCTTTTGTATTGGATTCATACCTTTATATTGCAGTCCAGAGATATAAGGAAGCGCGACAGTGTCTTTCTAAGTGGGAAAACCGTCAGGAAAAGCCTGATGTCCGTTTCCTTAACGACGACAGGAATGAGGATGTTCAATGCTTTTTCAGAAGCCTTCCAGCCGTTTTTGATAAAAGCTGCTCTGGTAAAAGCAGGTTTTACAGCAGACTTGGCCAATGAGCATTTTGGGATGCTGGCAGGAGTAGCATTTACGATTGGCTTTTTTCCCGCCTTTATTGCCCACTCTTTATCAACTGTGTTAATTCCTACAGTATCAGAAGCTTATTCTCAAAGAGAGCTTCCCAAGCTTCAAAAGCTTTTACAGCAGGTTATGCTGATTACAATCGGCTATGGTGTTCCGGCAGTTATTATATTTAATGTGTTTTCAGAACCCTTAACCAGGCTGTTTTTCCATACGACTTCCGCTGCTCAATATCTTGAGCTTTTGTGGCCATTTTTCCTATTTCATTTTTTTATTTCCCCTATGCAGGCCATATTAATAGGGATTGGGATGGTGAAGGATGTATTTCTCCATTTTGTGTGGGCGACCATCGTGACGTTCCTGATGAGTTACCTATTGGGATCCAGCCCTTTCTTCCAGATGAGCGGAATTATTATTGGGATGAATACCGGTGCGCTGTTAATACTGCTGCTCCACTACCTGACCATCTGTAAAAAAATAGGGATTTCATTAGGTCTAAGAAAGCCTGCCAATCATACATTTTAGTCGGTTTGTGCATTGTGATGGGATCCTAACCCTTCTTAAGGATAGGCAGGAATATACGATTTAGAATTTGAATCGACGGATTGCAGAAAGAATTCCTTTCGCCATATTTTGGCTTGAAGCAAGACCCGGAAGAGACGGAAAGAGAGCCTCTTCCGGGTCCTTTTGTGTGCTAACGCAAAGAAGGGGTCAGACCCCTTCTCTGCGTTAATGTGCAAAAGGGGTCTGACCCCTTTTGTACTGCAGTGCGCTAAATCAGTAATTTTTTGTCATAACTGAAATTCGGTTTCATATATTGAAATGGAGTGGGTGATCAGAGAAGGAGGGGAAGAGATGGCTTTTGGTTCCGCGCGGGTCTCAGGCCTGCCGCCATATTTATTTTCCGTTATCGATGAGAAGAAAAAACAACTTCAAAAAAAGGGGGTCGATGTCATTGATTTGGGGATTGGATCTCCTGATCTTCCGACACCAGACTTCATCGTTAAACGGCTGATTGATGAGCTTAAGGATCCGGAAAACTTTAAATACTCCGGTTATTCGGGCTGTCAGGAGTTCAGGGAGGCAGTGGCCGATTACTATAAAAAACAATATCAGGTTAAACTTGACCCCGATAAAGAAATATTGACACTGGTTGGCTCTAAGGAAGGAATAGCTCATATTGTGCCGGCCCTCATTGATCCAGGCGACGGAGTATTAATCCCGGATCCGGGATATCCCGTTTATCGTTCTGCTGTTTACCTTTCAGGAGGCGAATCGATTAACCTAACATTAAATGCTGGGCAGGGGTACCGGCCGGACTTCGCATCCTTGTCGGAAGAAGAATGCCAAAAGGCCAAGCTGATGTTTTTGAATTATCCTGGCAATCCAACGGCAGCCACCATAGAAATTGATGTTTTCGAGGAAGCTGTTGAGTTTGCAAAACAGCATAATATTTCGGTGGTCCATGATGCGGCATATGATTTGGTTACGTTCGACGGCTACAAGGCACCGAGTATTTTACAGGTTCCGGGAGCTAAGGATATCGCGGTAGAGTTTGGCTCACTGTCAAAAAGCTTTAATATGACAGGCTGGCGCATCGGATATGTGGCAGGAAACAGGGAAATCATTCAAGCCCTATCCATTGTAAAAAGCAATACCGACACAAGTCAGTTTCTTCCGATTCAAAAAGCTGCCGCTGAAGCCCTGAGGAGCGATCTTGCTACAGTGTCAGCCAACAACTTCGCCTATAATCAGCGTATGGAAGCGATGCTTAAAGCCTTGTCTGCCATTGGGATTCAAGTAGAAAAACCAAGAGGATCCTTTTACATTTGGGCAAGGGTTCCTGCGGGCTACTCATCCCAGAAATTCTCTGAAAAAGTGCTGGAGGAAGCAGGAGTCATCATAACTCCTGGAAATGCCTTTGGTCCATCCGGTGAAGGCTACTTTCGGATTTCGCTATCTGTTCCAACCGAAAGACTAAATGAAGCGGTTAGCAGGATTAAACAGTTGGATCTGGAGGTAGGCAGACATGTCCCTCGTTCATAGCCGCGAAAAAAATTGCACCGTAATGACTGGTGCACAGGCAATTATCGAATGCTTGAAAATAGAACAAATCCGTAAGGTATTCTGCGTTCCAGGAGAAAGCTACTTGCCGGTTTTAAATGCGATTCATGAAGAGCCATCCATTGAGTTGATTTCCGCGCGCCATGAAGGCGGTGCTTCATTTATGGCTGAAGGCTATGCCAAAGCTACAAGGAGGCCGGGGGTCGTCATGGCTACCAGAGGAGTGGGAGGCGCGAATCTTGCTATTGGTGTTCATACTGCTTTTCAGGACTCCACCCCCATGGTCGTGTTCCTGGGGCAGGTGCATAGCAAGTTTCGTGGCCGTGAGGGATTTCAGGAAGTAGAGCTTGATCAGTTTTTTGACCAGATTGCCAAGTGGACTGTAGAGATAAAGGATGCAGAAAGAGTGCCGGAGCTTGTCCAGCGGGCATTTAGAATCGCGCAGACAGGCCGGCCGGGTCCAGTGGTCATTTCATTGCCGGAAGATATGTTAAAGGATCAGGCAGAAATGTTCTTTACAGGAGCTGTAAAAATCCCCAAGCCATCGCTAAATCAATCAGACGTCACGGAAATCGGGGCTATTTTACAAAAGGCAGAACGCCCGCTCATTCTTGCGGGAGGAGGAGTGATCCATGCCGGAGCTGAAGAAACCCTCCTTCAATTTGCTGAGAAGTACTGCTTACCGGTACTTTCTGCATTCCGGAGGCATGATGTTTTTCCAAATCATCATCCGTTATATTCCGGCCATCTTGGACTGGGGACAGCTAAGCCTGTTTTGGAAGCGGTAAAAGCGGCTGATGTCATTCTGGCCATCGGCACAAGGCTTTCGGAGGTGACAACACAGGACTACTCTTTAATTTCTGCACAACAAACGCTGATTCATATCGATATTGAACCGGAAATTTTGGGGAAGGTTTATCCGCCTGAAATTGGATTAGTGGCAGATGCACAAAAAGCATTGGAAGCCTGCATAAATTTGGAGATCAAACCGACTTGGGGCGAATGGGCGAATAACTGCAGGGTAAGACAGCTGAAGGGATCTGCCTTTCGGACAAATGAAAATGCTGAAGCTTTAAATAATGAGGATATCATAAAAATTCTTCAACAGGAGCTTCCGGAAACCAGCATCATCACAAATGATGCGGGGAATTTTGCGGGCTGGCTTCATTCCTATTATCAATTTAAACAAAAAAGGACATACATTGGACCGACATCAGGAGCCATGGGCTACGGGCTGCCTGCTGCAATCGGCGCAAAAATGGCAAGGCCCGAATGCGTCACAGTTTCATTATCGGGAGACGGTGGAATGATGATGACTGTACAGGAGCTTGAAACAGCCGTAAGGCATAAAGTTCCAGTCATCAGCCTTGTGTTTAATAACCAAATGTATGGAACAATCCGAATGCACCAGGAAATTCACTATCCCGGAAAAGTGGCAGGCACTGATTTGGGAAGTATTCGTTTTGCAGAACTGGCAGCTTCCCTTGGTGCAAGAGGCAAATTCGTTTCAACGAAAACAGAATTCCTGCATGCCTTAAGAGAAGCGATGACTGGGGAGCTTCCCACCGTGATTGAAATCCCTATGAGCAGAGAGCAGATATCGACAGGAACAACTATAAATCAAATCAGGGAGCGGCATAACAGGTAAACTATTTGGTGCTTGAAATAAGAAGGGAGATGCGAAAATGGTAAATACAGTGGTGCAAGGTGCAAAGGTATTGAATTTTATTAACGGTGAATGGGTGGGATCTGATAGCGGAAAATTTGCTCCTATTATCAATCCTGCAACAGGAAAATCCATTGGTGAAGTGCTTTTATCCTCTAAGGAGGATGTAGAAAAGGCGGTGTCAGCAGCAAAAAAAGCTCAAAAGAAATGGGCATTGGTCCCGGCTCCTCAAAGAGCAGAAGTGCTGTACAGGGTTGGAGCTCTTTTGAAAGAACGAAAAGAAAAGCTTGCCAGAATATTAACACAGGAGATGGGAAAGGTTCTGGACGAAGCTAGAGGAGAGGTTCAAGAAGGCATCGATATGGCGTTTTATATGGCTGGAGAAGGACGAAGGCTTTTTGGAGATACAACCCCTTCTGAACTAAAGGATAAATTCGCCATGAGCGTTCGGGTCCCCGTTGGGATTGTTGGGATTATAACACCGTGGAATTTTCCAATCGCGATTGCTACGTGGAAATCTTTTCCTGCAATTGTCGCAGGGAACGCTGTTGTATGGAAGCCTGCAACCGAAACACCGCTCATGGCAATGGAACTGGTGAAAATATTTGAGGAAGCAGGACTTCCAAAGGGAGTCATCAATCTGGTCTGCGGTGCAGGCTCTACTGTCGGAAATTCCATGGTCGAGCATCCGGAAATTGATGTTATTTCCTTTACCGGCTCCAATGATGTCGGCAGGACCATAGCAGAGCGCTGCGGCAGGCTGTTAAAGCGTGTGTCACTTGAAATGGGAGGGAAAAATGCTGTAATTGTTATGGATGACGCAGACCTATCGCTTGCTGTTGAGGGGATATTGTGGAGTGCCTTTGGCACAAGCGGCCAGCGCTGTACCGCGTGCAGCCGTGTCATTGTCCATGAAGCGGTGAAAGAACAGTTAGAGAAAAAACTTGTTGCAGAAATGGAAAAATTGACACTTGGAAACGGATTGGACGAAAACGTAAAAGTAGGTCCAGTCATTAATCAGCAGGCATTAAAGAAAATTCATGAGTATGTGCAGATTGGAAAAGCAGAAGGAGCAAAGCTGGCAGCGGGCGGCTATGTTTTGGCTGAAGGGGAGCTGGCTGAAGGCAATTATTACGCCCCAACTTTATTCACTGATGTAAGCCCGGATATGAGGATTGCATATGAGGAAATCTTTGGACCGGTGGTTTCCGTCATTCCGGTAAAAACCTTTGAAGAAGCGATTGAAGTCAACAATAGTGTGGCATATGGTCTGTCCAGCTCCATTTTTACAAGAGATATCAATCGGGTTTTTGCCGCTCAGCGGGATCTCGATACCGGAATAGTATATGTAAATGCAGGAACAACCGGGGCTGAAATTCACCTGCCGTTCGGAGGAACAAAGGGAACAGGTAACGGGCACCGTGATTCAGGTGTAGCTGCGTTAGACGTTTTTACTGAGTGGAAGAGTGTGTATATCGATTTCAGCGGCAAGCTTCAGAGAGCCCAAATTGATGTTGAAAAATCGAATTGATCGGAAAAATATTAAGATAAAATAAGGGGGATTCGAAATGAAGGTAGCTGTTCTAGGTGCAGGATTAATGGGGAAAGAAGCTGCCCGGGATTTGGCAGGGAGTCCTGGAGTGAAAAAAGTAACACTGGCAGATGTTGATGCCAAAAGAGCGGAAGCGGTTTGCAGGCAGCTGGGTTCACCGAAGCTATCCTCTTCATTTATAGACGCTTCCAATCACCAGGAATTAACACAATTTATAAGCGATTATGATGTTGTCATTAATGCTCTTTTTTATTCCTTTAATGAAAAAGTTGCGAAAGCTGCCATTAAAGCGGGTGTTAGCAGTGTGGATCTAGGTGGCCATATCGGGCATATGACGGAAAAGGTGCTTGAACTGCATGATCATGCTAAGGCAGGCAACGTTACCCTGATACCAGACCTTGGCGTAGCGCCGGGAATGATCAATATTCTTTCAGGATACGGCGCTGGCAAGCTGGATGATGTTACGGCAATCAAGCTATATGTCGGAGGAATTCCTGTTCGTCCTGAACCCCCATTGGAATACAATCATGTTTTTTCCATGGAAGGCGTATTTGACCATTATACAGATCCATCCCTCATCATTCGAAATGGGATTAAGCAGGAAGTGCCGTCTCTATCTGAAATCGAAACCATCCATTTTGAAAAGTTTGGACCGCTTGAAGCCTTTCATACGGCCGGTGGGACATCGACTTTATCTCTGTCCTATCCAGATTTAGAAACTTTGGAGTATAAAACCGTACGATACCGAGGTCATGCGGAAAAGTTCAAGCTTCTGGTTGATTTGAATTTAACGCGAAATGATTTTGAGGTGGAGGTTGGAGGCAGGTTAATCAAGCCGAGAGATGTCCTGCTCAAGGCTTTAGATCCTATTGTAGAGCTGGGTGAAAAAGATGATGCGGTCCTGTTAAGAGTCATAACAGAAGGAAAGAAAGCTGGGAAAACGGCTAGCTATGAATATGAAATGGTGACCTATAAGGATCGGGAGCATCAGGTCACAGCCATGGCCCGTTCAACGGCCTACACGATATCTGTTGTTGCCCAGATGATTGGCAGCGGTCTTATTTCCCAAAAAGGAGTCTATTGTCCGGAAAAAGTGGTACCAGGCAGAGAGTACATTGAGGAAATGGCTAAACGCGGTGTCCATATTTATGAAACGGAAAATTAATCTAAACAAACTCCCTCTTCATAAAGGGGGAGTTCGTTCTATAAATAATCATTTTTTGATCAATCATTTTTATAAATTCGAATAACGGCTTCTATTGGTCAGCATGACATTTTTTAAAAGTTTCTCTACTGAGACGAGTGCTATGGCTATGTTTTGATCATACATAGCACAGAGTTTACGAAAAGGGAGAAGGCGCTATGAACCAGAGTATTATTAAAGCCTTAGGTCTTCTTGAATTTTTTTCGGAGGAAAAGCCTGAACTGAGCTTAAAGGAAATTACAGATAAAGCTAATCTGCCTAAGCCTACCGTGTACCGGCTGCTCTCTTCTTTGGAATTTTGCGGCTTCTTGACCCGGTGCAAAAACACAGAATATGACACCCGTTATAAGCTGGGGCTAAAGCTAATGGAATTGGGACAGCTTGTCTCAGAACAGCTGGAGCTAAGAAAAGTGGCATTGCCTCAAATGAAAAAGCTTGCTGATGAAATAAATGAAGTGGTTCATTTGGTCATTTTAAACCAGCATGAGGCCATCTATATTGAAAAAGTAGAAAGCACCAGGGCATTAAGGCTTCATACCAGAGTTGGAAAAACCTCTCCTCTTCATCTGGGCTCGGGGCCAAAACTGTTATTTGCCTTTCTTTCTGACGAAAGACGGCAGGACATTTTTAAAGAGAATTTGTTAAAGAAGCTGAGTACATCCGAGAGAGAAAGTCTGCTTGAGCAGTTGAAAATAATTCGTGACAAGGGCTATGCTGTCAGTTTTGGGGAACAGGATGCAGGAACCACAGGGGTATCGTATCCGATTTATGATTTTCATGGTACGGTTATTGCTGCACTTGCTGTCAGTGGTCCATCAAGCCGATTTGAAGGAGTCCAGCTTAAGCAAATAAAAGACAGCACTCAAAAAACAGCCGCCTCCGTTTCCTATTCGCTTGGATTTAAAAGAAATGAATAGCAAATAAAGTGAAGCCCGGTAAACAGGCTTCATTTTTAAGGTTTATGAACCCAAGGCTCTTCCTCTTCGTTTTCCTCGAGAGATCCTACTTGTGGAATAGAATCTACTTTAAACGCATCTTTAGGATTTAATGCCTGGCGCAGCGCCTTTATAAAGACCCAGCTTGTAAATCCGATGATGACTACCAAAAATCCGATGACTTCTGTATAAAATAACATCTTTAAACTCCTTTATTTTTAGCATATGCATGAAAAAAAGGAAACTCTTCAAAAGGAGGATGAAAAGTTAATGATATTCTAATTGGAAATGGATTTCTCCCATTCATGCTGCAGGAGACCATATAAGTGCATATCATAACGTTCTCCATTACGCTGGATGAAATCGCGGTATCTGCCTTCATGCTTGAATCCAAGCTTTTCATAGAGTTTAATGGCGCGTGTATTATAGTCAAATACGGTTAGTTGAACTCTATGTAAATTTAACTCATCAAATACAAATGTAAGAACCAGCTCAAGTGCATGCTGTCCAAGACCTTTCCCGCGATGATCTTTATCGCCAATGGCAATAGCCAGTCCGCATACCCTGTGGTTCCATAAAATTCGGTCCAGCTCTACAAAACCAAGCAGCTGCTGATCAGTGTTTCTTCTTATTCCAAATAAATAACCATTATGAGAGTCAGTGGTATGTTTAATCCACTCCTTCAAGCTGCTTTCTGTTCTGGGAGAAGCAGGGAGGGCATCAAATAGCCGCAGGAACTCAGTATCCCGATACCATTGTAATAGAATAGGCAAGTCAGCTTCTGTAATTGAGGTCAAGCTTATCATCTCAGAGTGTAATAATGCGTCCATTTAAAATTCTTCCTTCCCGAGATTATGTGTTTTGTTCTAGTATTCGGCTCAATGAGGCAGGAGTCCTTTTTTCTAATGGAGAATCCGGACACAATGTATAACTGCTTCAGTTTGAATAGCAGAATAGTGAACGAAAAGAGACGTGAAGCATAACATACCTCTTTTCAAACTGAAGATTTTGTACTATAATAAAATATGCGCATTTATTCTACTAGATGGCTCCGTAGCTCAGCGGATAGAGCGTCGGTTTCCTAAACCGTGCGTCGGAGGTTCGAGTCCTCTCGGGGCCGCTAATCGTATACTATCAACGTTTAAACGACGTTGAGGCAATCGTTAGGCTAAGCGCAGGCTAACGGTTTCAAAAGCCTTCTTTCGTTTTTCTTATTACAAGAAATTCGGAGGGAGGCGTTTTTATTTTGTCTGAACGGAAGGGAAAGCGAATTGTTAGACGGAGAACTGAATCGAAAGAGCCAACTATCTACGGCCATACGATTAATCAAGCGTTTGATTATTTTATTACGTTAAAGAAAACGGAGGGTGTCCGTGAAAGGACGATGAGCGATTACTTCATTCTATTCCGCTATTTTACCGACTGGCTTAAAGACAATTATCCGGAAATATCTTTAATCGCTGATATAGATACGACTATTTTGCGGGAGTATGCTGTGTATTTAAGCAAAGAAATTCAATATTAAGACGGGTAGTTACGGTCTAACGCCGCATACCGTTAACGTTAGAATGCAATTTTAAAAGTCATTCTTTAACGCTTTGCATCGTGAAAATGTTGTTAATCAGAATCCGGTTAATAACGTAAAGCTTATGAAAGTTGACGAGGGCACGTTCCAGCCTTTAACAGACGAAGAGATTCGGCTGCTGTTAAGTGCGCCAGATGAAAGAGAATATTCACAGTTCCGAGATAAGGTTGCTATGTATTTAATGCTTGATACGGGAATGCGAGTTCATGAAGTATTTACTTTAGAAGTAAGCGAGGTTGATATTAAGATTCGATCGATTATATTACCAGCTAAGAAAAATAAAAACCGAATACCAAGGATTCTGCCTTTATCTAACGAGGTTGTTAAAATGCTAATGGAGTTGATTGAGGAAAATATCAAATATAGGTTAACGCCCTGGCGAAGTTACTCTCAATTCATATTTTATATAGAAAAAAAGCGTAAACGTCAACGTTTTTTTAACTGTGCCTTTTTTCGGTAATAGGGCTGCGCTCTTTAAAAGGAGACGGAGAAATGTTTGAAACAATAGAAAAACTAAACGACGCAGTACGGCATCATCGCCAAGCTCATTCATTATCTAAAACAGAGCTCGCAGTGTTGGACGTACTAGCTCAGTATAGCTGCGTTAATTTAGGGCGGTCATTTTTACGTTAAAGCAAGATTGCCGAGGCAATAGGAAAGCCGAGGCGTACAGTGATTCGTGTTTGCAATCGTCTTGAATCGTTAGGAATCATCAGCCAGACAGAACGTATGCGAGAAACAGGAAATCGTCGGCAAACGAGCAACCTTATCAAAATACTGCCAGCTCAATTAGAGGATGATGGGCTTGCCACACCGGAAAAACAAAAGTCTGTCACACCAAAAAGCTCACAAAATCCCATAAACTCAAAAACAATTATAAATAATACGTATTCTGCTAACATCCAAACTTTTACTTCGACATATGCTCGTTTTAAATTGCTTGTAAATAGCCATGTAGAGGACTTTAAGCTAACGAACAGGATTTATGGCATTTGGTTAGCTCATAAGTCTTACCTTAAACGTGCATTCGATATGAATGACCTTCTACAAGCCAGTTTACAGGCAATTAAAGCGACTTTTCAGGCGAGTAACCGTAAATACTTACGGAGTCTAACTGGCTATTATAACGGCACCTTAGACCGTATGTTGGACCGATTATACCTTTCGTCTCTTTAATTGCTTAACCAATCGTTTAAGGTAGGAACTTTGTAATAGCTTTAGATGTAATGCGATGTATTTTGTACATATGAAAAAAAGACGTTCAGAAGGATTGCAATACCATCTAAACTAGTTATTTTTAGTGTCGGAATATCCACATTTGAAAGGTGTCTTGAAAGATGTCCAAAAGAAAAAGCCCGATGGCATCAGGAACAACGTAAACAACCCGGGCTTTATATGTTTTTAGCTTAATTTAAGGTTAAGGATTGAAATTGATCAATAAGCTTATTTAAATCTCTGCTATATTTTATGGTTTCTGGATGGTTTGAACCCTTCTTTTTCGTCACATTTATTAGTTTTTTTCGTAATTGAATAATTTGGTTTTTTAATTTGACTGTTTCAAATAAAATAGTCATTTAAAACACTCCTAATCACAAAATGTTATTAGGCTTTTATTATTACATAGCTTTATTAAGATAATATTAATTCAAGGGAACGTTCACGAAGTTGTCAAAATCATTGATTTTCAACTTAGATAATATTATACTGTTTAAGTTTTTCTGAAAAATGCTTTATTCTGTTCGATTTACCAGTTAATTACTCTCCGGTCACCACAAAAAATTCACTTGAGTCGAAGCTTTTCCCCTTAGGCTCTGTTAATCTTACCTTAACATTTTGCAAAACCGTGACTATTTACACTGAATAATCTTGAAATCTAGTAATAAAAATTAGATAATAAAGTGGGTTAATAATAATGCCCTAATTTGAAAAAGGCAAACTAATCGAAAGATTAGGACGCAAAGCCATGGGTCTAAAGCTCGATTATGAGCAATGATTGCCAGGCCGCCAAATCGGTACTGTCCGCATTTGGTTAAATTTATGTGGAGGTAATGTACATGGGTGAAGAACATGGAGAACTAAAGAGCTGGATAAGGAGATTTTACGACTTATTAGAAAAGTATCCGGATCGTTCTAAAAATGCCGCTGAATTTTTAAGTTTTCTCAGGGATTTTTTGAAGATCAGCATTAAAGATCCCCTGCCAATTGTTGAAATTATGACGATTATTAAAGAGTATAAGCCAACGGTTTTTTTCACCTTGAAGAAGATGGCCAATAAAAATATGATGCTTCAAATTTTAACCGAGTCATCAATGGAATCAAGGGTAGCAAATAATAGATTGAAAATGCTTGTCCAATAATACATTTAGTTTAAAAGCCAACATGTGATTGTTGGCTTTATCATATTTATTGGGGAAAAAATGCTGGTTTTTTTAAAAACGGACTTGGTCAGTTAAGAGAAATTACAAAAAAAGAAGCACATTAAGATGCTTCTAAACCGTTTCTCAACGTTAAATTTATTAGTTTATCTAATTCTTGGCTGGTTTTTATCGTTTCAGGATCATTGAGCCCTTTCTGAAGTCCTAAAACCATCATGGAATGCCTTAATTGCTCAATTTCATCAACTAGGTCTTTTGGTAAAAGTATTTTTAGCATTGCCGCTGCTCCTATTTGTAAGAAATGTTAATGATTTACACATTATATCGGCAGAAAAAGTAAAAAGTATTAGCGTTAAATGAATGATTTTTAGGATTTATTTTAATGAATTTAATATAAGGTGTATTGTATAACGAATAAGTAAACTTAATGTTTATGTATTAGACGAGAAGCGAATAAAAAGGCGAAATTATTACGAAAGAATAATGAGGCAGCATTTTGATGAAGAAGGCAAAAACTGCTCTCGGCTAAAAAGTTTTTGCCATTCCATACACTGCACTAATTGTTTGCTGTAATTGGCTGTTCCGCAATACTTGTATCAATAGTATTATTTGTGCTGACGCAATTGTTGCTTGTAACAAAAGCCCCTTCATTTCCGCCGCCTGCTCCATTTGTAGTTAAGCTTGATGATTTAGGGGAGAGGTAGGCGGAGTCTCCGAAATGGACCCCAGCGGTTCCGCTGACATTCAAGATTTGAACGCCTCCTAAAAAAGCCGGCATAATCAACCATCCTTTATAAAATTCCTGTTTGAGTTAGTGTATTCAACTAAGCTGCAAGGCGTATAGGCGGGTATCCCTTATGTAAAGCCATCTCCACATGGAGGCCAGAACATGTCCAGAAATGTATAACAAAAAACAAAAGGCGCTTATAGTCATTTCAATAATTGTCTTTCCACTTCTTTTACGAGGTCTGTAATATCATGTTCTCCATTGTATGTGGCATTTAGCAACTCTGTTTTCCGGTAGCCGGTTTCATATTTAATTCTTTGATACACCTGGTAACCATAGCGGGCAGCTTCCTCATGGGAATTCAGCGGGAAAGTGAGGTCATTCACTTTAAAACGTCCAAAGTGAAGAGATCGACTGCCTTCAATAACCACCAGTACTCGAATGTTTAGCTCCAATTTGAACACTCCTGGATAATTAGTTAGTTATTTAGCTTTAGTTTATGCGAAAGTATGTTCTTATACAACTGTTATGTTCATTTTTTTATAAGGTTTTGTGACCCTGGATAGTATTGTATATAATTAAATTAATTTGAATACTAAGTTATATAGGGATAGCTCAGCTTGGTAGAGCACTAGTATGGGGGACTAGGGGTCGCAGGTTCGAATCCTGTCTTCCGACTTTGCATTAAAACGATTGTGGCATCTTGACTGGATGTCTTTTTTTGAGGCTCTGTTATAGAACGCTGTTGTTTTTCAGCTCATTCGTGTTAAACACTGTTTCACACGAATGAGCTGAAAACGAGCAGCTTCAACAACATCAAAAAGCACAAGGGGTGATTGCTCACAGCCCCTGTGCTGTTCTATTAAAATTTAGCAGCAACCATGTCCCCAGCCGAAGCCGTGTCCGTGGCCAAACCCTGGTCCGTATGGCACTGGTCCTCCGCAGCAAGGATTTACTGGTGCTCCACACATGGAGTGTGTTTCGCAGCATTCATTTACACAAGATTCAGTGTGAGGGAAATAGTGCTCGTGATGAATAACGTGTCTGTTAACATTAGTAGTATGAGTTGGATGGACGTGTGCAACTACTTTATTTATAACATTTGTTTTCACATATTCTCTAGGTGGAGAAACACATCCTGGGTCAAATTGAGTTGGCATAACTGTCGGCGGACACTCTTCAACAGGCATATGGCATCCTGGTACTCCCATGTGGCCATACCCGCCAAATCCTACATTACTAGGAGCGAATCCCACATTGCTATGACCAAATCCCACATTACTAAAGCCACCCATTCCTACGTTGCTATAGCCTAAATTATCATAATGCATATTTTTTTCCTCCTCGAATTTATCTTTGATACGATATCATTATATGGTGTAATGCCTTAGTTGTACTGGTCACTTTACCCAATTTTACCTTGCAAAGTTTAAGGTTTTTTAAAAGACATGCTGCTCTATTGTTTTAAAATGGTGTATGTCCGCCGTCAAAATTAAAAGGAATGCTTATTGGTTTTAGTAGAAAAAGATCCCCATTTGTGATGCTTGCTGCCAGTTTGTACACTAAAAAATGTTATGCCGCACCTTTTGAGAAACGGTTGGTTCTTTTTAAAAGAAGATTGCAACTAAGGTTGAAGTTGAAAAATGGACGGGAGAAAAAGAGAATAAGCCATAAATGATGATACCTCTAAATAAGATGTAATGAGGTGAAGAAAAATGGACATGGGATCAATGGTCAGAACAATTTTTTTGGCCGCAGCTTTAATTAATCAAATACTAGTCATGAATGGCCATCCGCCACTCCCGTATAGTAATGCCGAAATGGAAAGTACTCTGACATGGGTATTAACTTCAGTTGCTTCCGTATGGGCCTGGTGGAAGAATAATTACATTAGTCATAAAGGAAGAAAACAAAAGGTGGTACTGCAGAGAGAGGGATTAACTAAATAGGAATTTTTGTTTCAGGTATGGCAAAACCTGTTCAATAAGGTGATTGTTTAATGCTTTACTCCATTAAAGGGGTCTGACCCCTTACTTACGGTAATGCATAAAAGTACAAAAGGGTTAGATTAAGTAGGTGCTTTTTTTCGTAAAAAGCATCATTCTGAATGAACATGAGGTTAATAACAAAAAATAATGAGGATAAATCCGCCCAATTGCAAATAACCATGCTATAATGGATTTTTGCTCTATTCATGTGTTACCATTTAAAAAAGCTCTTTTTATGTTTTTGCTCCTAAAAGACAAATGCAATGCTCTGTAATTCTAAGCAAAAAGAGTTATGAGAAACAAGCTATAAATCAAGAATTAAATGTAAAACCTACATTTTGTACAAATAGACTTAATAAAAATAGGAAGTGACAATCTAATGATTAAGATAGAAATGCCGAAGCCGGATGTTGTTGTAACAAAACAAAAGCAAGCAGGAGACGAAAAAGACCACAAAATCAGCAGTGCATATAACTTTGTTGATTTTAGGCTGATTCCAAGAGATAAAGGAGGAATCATCTTATTTTATAATGTTAAAGGGGAACTTTTATTTGTAGGCAAAGCCAGAAAGCTAAGACAAAGAGTGCAGAAGCATTTTGAAGACAATGTTTCTCCAATCAAAGGACATCGAGATGAAATCCACAAGATTTGTGTATTTTATGTAGAAGATCCTGCCGAAAGGGAAATCTACGAAACGTACATCATTAATAACCAAAAATCTAAGTATAATGTAGAAAAAGTATTCTATAAATAGGAGTTGTTGAAGAACTCTGTCGATTCTTAGATGTGCTGAAAAACAAACAGTTATCAACCTTTAAATAAACCTATAACCGCTTATAAGATGAACGCACACAAAAAGCTGCCTTGAACAGGCAGCTTTTCTTATATTAATCTTTTATAAAGTTGTATAAGACGTTAGCGATATCCTCAAGATAGGAATATTCTGTTGTTCGATTTTTACATATATCATGAAGGTGGAAGACTTCTGATTCCTTTGAGTAACTAAAGGCTACTTCCTTATGGTTATTCCGTAATGTATGAGTGACGTGAGAATTGACATATGGATCTATTTTTAAATCATCAAGCATTTTAATGATCTGTACTAAGTTCATTTTTTCATCTCCTTCCCTTTAAAAGGGAATACTTAGAACATGATTCATTGGAAAAAGTTTTGCATACTTTAACTCTACCAGAAACCTTCCAAAAAGATAGGGGAAAGGGCGAGATTTAACAATTGTAATATTCCATAATAATTGCTTCTATTTTACTATTTCATCCCTAAGTTTGAAAATTAACTTTAATTTGCTGAGGCACATTAAGAAATGATATTTCAAAGAAATTTTGTTCATTCCCAGCAATAGAAGCGGTGTATCTTTTCAGCAGCTATTTAAACAGGGCAGCAGGATAATGATGTATATAGTACGAATATAGGAGGAAGTATGCTTGAGTGGAAGGTATCGGTGATGACAGTCCTTTGCTTTTATGCGTTTGTTTTCTGCATGCAGGCTTAGCCACTTTTTCACTGATGTCATGCTGCTTCTTCCTCTCCAACACTACTGGGCTTTTAACTGAGCAATAAAAATAGAAGAATAGGAGACCGCTTCATGATTCGCAAATTTTTTTCGTATTATAGGCCGCATCGAAGGCTATTTATTATCGATTTTTCCAGTGCCATTATAGTTGCGTTGCTTGAGCTTGCTTTTCCACTTGCTGTCCAATGGTTTATTGACAAACTTTTACCAGGTCAGGACTGGAGGACCATTATCACCGTAAGTGCAGGGCTGCTTCTGCTCTACATATTCAGTACCTTTCTGCAGTTTATTGTTAACTATTTGGGACATATGCTGGGGATTAATATCGAGACTGATATGCGCCAGCAGTTGTTTCAGCATGTACAGAAGCAGTCCTACCAATTTTTTGATAATACCAAGACTGGCCATATTATGAGTAGAATTACAAATGATTTGTTTGATATTGGCGAGCTGGCTCATCATGGTCCTGAGGATTTATTTATATCATTTATGACGATTATAGGCGCCTTTTGGATCATGTTTACACTGAACGCTAAATTGGCATTGGTAACAATTTGTATCATTCCTTTTTTAATTCTCCTAATTATTATTAGTAATTTAAGAATGAATACAGCATGGGATAAAATGTACGGTGAAATTGCTGATATTAATGGAAGAGTAGAGGACAGTGTATCTGGAATCCGTGTTGTTCAATCCTTTACCAATCAAGCTTATGAGATTTTACGTTTTACTGATAATAATCAAAAATACCGTCTCGCTAAGCTTGGAGGATATAAAGTAATGTCTTTCAGTTTATCTGGCATTTATATGATGACAAGGATCATGACACTTGCCGTTCTAGTTTTCGGTGCATGGCTCAGCTACCATCATCAGCTTTCCTATGGTGAGCTGGTCGGGTTTGTTTTGTATGTTAATGTTCTCTTTAAGCCTGTTGACAAAATCAGTGCACTGATGGAAATCTATCCAAAAGGGATGGCCGGTTTCAAGCGGTTTACAGAAATATTGGATCAAGAGCCTGAAATTGAAGATTCTGAGGCTGCCATCAAGGTAGATTCGTTTATTGGGGATATAGAATTCCGTGATGTAAGTTTTAGGTATGACGATAGCAAAGAGGTACTTAACGACATTAACTTAACTATACAAGCAGGTGAAACCGTGGCATTCGTAGGGCCTTCTGGAGCAGGAAAAACAACGATATGCTCGTTAATTCCTCGTTTTTACGATGTTAATGAGGGATGCATAATGATTGATGAAATGGATATTCGTAATATGACGCTTGAATCCCTTCGATCTCAAATTGGAATTGTCCAGCAGGATGTCTTTTTATTTACAGGAACGCTGCGTGAAAATATTGCATACGGAAAATTAGGGGCAAGTAATGAAGAAATTGAAGAAGCAGCAAAACGGGCTCACTTGGAAGGGATGATCCAATCACTTCCTGACGGCTTGGAAACACAAATAGGGGAACGTGGATTAAAGCTCTCAGGAGGGCAAAAGCAAAGACTGGCTATCGCAAGGATGTTCCTTAAGAATCCACCCATCCTTATACTGGATGAAGCTACATCGGCCCTTGATACGGAGACTGAAATGATCATTCAAAAGGCACTGAATGAACTTGCGAAAAATCGTACGACATTAATTATTGCCCACAGGCTCGCAACCATTCGTGATGCTGACAGGATTGTTGTGGTAACAGAGGATGGAATTGCAGAAGAAGGAGGGCATGATGAATTATTGGAACGGGGTGGTATTTTTGCAAGGCTTCATCAGGTGCAACTTCAGCGCTGATCAAACATATTGGCACAAAAAAGCATGGCGTGCGCCATGCTTTTTGCATGCTTCACCCAGCATTAATCAAAAAAGAAAGACCGGTTGCGGGAACTTATATTTAGTACCAGTCCAATGGCGAACATATTGCTAAGCAAGGAGCTGCCTCCGTAACTTATGAAAGGAAGCGGTATACCGGTGATCGGGAGAATTCCAATATCCATTCCTACGTTTTCAAAAACGTGAAAAACAATGACACCAATGATACCGGCACAAATATAGGACGAGTAAGCGTCTTTTGTTTTTAAACCGACTAGAATAATATTGAAAACCAAGCTCATAAACAGACAAATCACAAAGCTGCTCCCAATGAATCCAAAATTCTCACCTATTGCACTAAAAATAAAATCGGATTGCTTTTCTGGAATATATACTTTTGATCCAGAATGAAAATGCCCGCTCATCATTCCGGAACCAATCGCCCTAACTGTCTGCAGGTAGTTATATGCCAGTGTCTTTGCATATTCCTGAGGCCTTAGCCATGAATTAATCCGGTCAAATTGGTACGTAGATACATGCAAATATTTTTGCAAAAGAAGCGGATCTGCCAAAACTAAATAAATAACGAGTGTGCCAATACCGGCTGTTGCAGTAATAACAGGAACTAGAAGCTTCCAGCTTATTCCGGAAACCAGCAGCATGACAAAATATAAAAACATCATTACAAGAGCTGTTCCAAGGTCCGGCTGCTTCATAATTAAAGCAATGGGGATAAACGTAGCAATGGAAAGTTTTCCTATAAGGAGGATGTCTGTCTTTAATGTTTTATGAAGATGCTTTGCATTATGATCATAAATCAGTTTACTTAATGTCAGAATTAATCCTACCTTCATAAATTCTGATGGCTGGATAGAACCAATGGCTGGAAGAACAAACCAGCACTTTGCTCCATTTCGGACAGGCGCAATACTGGCAGGAGCAACAATCAAGAGAATTAATAAAAAAATACAAACACCATAGAATATCCAGGTGATGTTGCGCCATTGTTCTTCATCAGGCTGCATTACTCCAATAATAATAGGAACTCCAACGATATACCAGAGGATCTGCCTCACAACAAAGTTAGTGGTATACTGGTGGGTTTGCTGTGCAAAATAAATCGCCACACAACTGGATAAAAAAAGTAAAAGCAGCACGAGTATTATATTATAGTTTATTAAAACTTTATTTCGATTATCCATTCTAGCACCAACCTGAAAATTTGTGTGGTTATGTTAAACCTCTGAACAAATAGAAGGATTATAATTATACATTTATCTTTACACTAAACATGGGAGATATGTAAGAAACATCAATGTTTTCCAGTTAATCAAACGTTTAATTAAGTTTTTTCGGTGAATTCTTTCGTCTGATTTATGCATTACATATGCTGAATTCATGTTTTAAGCAAATGATGAAAAAAGTTGTGATGAAGAATAGCCTACTTATTTTGGCTATTTCAGCAAATTGGAGAATTTTTTTAAAGCTGTGTCCATGACTGTCATTGATCTTCTGGGACAGATTGATAAGGTTGGTCAAAATCGGTCAATATACCTATCGAATTTGTTTTAGTAGCTGCGTTTTCATCGCGATTTCTCTTCAGAGGCTTGTTTTTTCACATGTTATTTGCAAAATTTTATTCTGACCGATGCCACGTTGACTCTATATATGGTAATAGGGAGGGGTAATGTATAAAGGAGATTGTAAAAAATATGGAAACAGGCAAAACAGCGAATTCGACAACAACGAACACAACTAGAATTTTTTAAGAAAAGGATATTATGATTTTTGTCGATATGTGTCGTAATTTGAAGAATTAAAAAAGTGGTTTTTGAGGCTAATATCTGTGAAAATATATATTGGTGATATATATTTACCTCACTAAAGCGGTAAAAATAGGTGTAAAGTATGGTTTTTATTAGAATTTGATTAAATACACCGCTTTTCATAAGTTTGTATAGTCTTAAAGAATGTAATATTAACCAGACTTTTACTTGTAAAGAAACATTATGAAACAGAGGTATTTTTTACAGGTTGAGCGTTTTTTTATAAAAGTTATAATAAAAGTGCGAGATTTAGATGGAGTCATTGTTATCCTTTTTGGAGCTGACAATGGCTCTTTTTTTGTTTCTTGATTGCTTATTTCCCATAGCGGCTCTCAAAGTATCGTCTGTTCTTTTATTCTGCAGGAGTCCCGCTCCTGCCGCTCCGATTATATGGTGATAACATTAACATTGAGTTTTAACAGAACCGATCCATTAAAAAAGCTATCCCCTTCGTATGTAAAGTGGACAGCTGCAAAAATTAATATTTTTTGTACATTCCTACAGAGACAGGAGATGTATAATCAAAACCGAATTTTTTATATAGTTGATCTGCAGGTAAATCTGCAATTAAACTCACATATGCATGTTTTGGAGCATGCTTATCCAAGTAATTTGTAATTTCCTTCATTATTAACTTTCCGATACCCATTCCCTGATAATCAGGACTGACAGCAATGTCTACAATTTGAAAAAAACATCCTCCATCTCCGATTATCCGGCCCATTCCTATTAGCGCTGTTTTTTCCCGTATCGTTATAGTGAAAATTGAATTTCGGAGCCCAAGAGCAGATGCTGCCAGATCCTTTGGACTTAGCCCTGCTTTTACTCTTAATTGGTTGTATTCTTCAGGAGCAGGGGGGATAAAAGAAATATCCATATTCATGCATTAACCTCCAAAACCTCAGACTGGTATCAAAAACGTTCATTTTTATAAGAGGGAAGGACTTTGGGGAATGTAAATAAGAAAGCAGAGCCCTTTCCCACCTCACTATTTACCTGGATTGATCCCTTCATTGCCCGTACGATGCTGAATACTACCATCATTCCCAAGCCTGTCCCTTTTTGGGCCTTTGTCGAGTAATAAGGCTCACCCAGTCTTTCAAGCTGTTCCTTGTTCATTCCCATTCCTGTGTCCCGTATAATCACTGTGACTTCATATCGGCTAAATTCTGTTTCAACCGTAAGTATACCGCCTTTTGGCATTGCTTCAATAGCATTTTTCATTACGTTCAGGAAGCATTGATGAAACTTATGTAAGTCGCCTTCTATAAAACCAATTGCAGAAAATTGGGTAATGATTTCGACGGAATTACGATTTGCAATAGGCTGAAGGATTTTTATAATGTGAAGAAGCTCTTTTTTTACATTTAATATTTCAAGAGAGTTGAGGGAGGGCTTAGAAAAAGTTAAATAGTCCTGTATGACTTTTTCAGCTGATATCAGCTCGTTTTTAACGATTTCAAGATACTCCTTTTTCTTGTGCTTTTGTATATTATCATCTTGCAGCAGCTGAACAAAGCCAATGGCTGCGGTAAGTGGATTTCGTATTTCATGGGATATGGCGGCGCCCATTTGTTCGACGGCTTCTAATTTCTTGGATTTGATTAAATGTCTTTTTAACAGAAGATTTTTACTTACAAATTCAATAGCATATGCAATTAAGCCGGTTCCGAGTGGGGGAATGCATAGATAGGCCAGCCAGACGTCAATACGGTTGTCTGTTGGACCAATCATTTCTAATCCTATCATGGAGATAAAACTGACGATAAAAGATATAAAGATAGTGAATAAAATTTTTCGTCTGTGGGTGAGATTCCCAAACCATGGACGCAGAGATCCAAAGACTAAAGCGATAATTAAATAAAGAATTAAATTACACCAAAAACCAGAATTAATGCCATAAAAGGCGCGCAAAAAGATAGTTGCAATGGCAAGTAATGGGCCGAGTTCCAGGTATAATCCACCTAGAATAACTGGAATGTCGCGAAGGTCAAGAAAAATGGAATCAGATAGCTTATAGGATACAAGGAAGCAAATGATAATAGCAATTACAAAAGAAGCAAACGCTACCGGCTTGGAAATAGACCGGATGCCAAGACGATCTGACCATATTAAACAGACAAATAGCAATATAAAGAGTAAGGAAAGATTAAATAAGAAATGCATTGTAATTTCCAATCAAATCACATCCAGGCTGTTATTAAGAAAATTTTACATTTTTATTTAAAATTAGACAATAGCTTTTTAACCACTCTTGGAATAAAGTCTGTTTTTTCTGAAAAAAACCAAAAGGAAAAAGCAGCTATTGACTGCTTTTTCCTAGTAGCTTTTGAATAATTTCTGTGCCTTTTAGAAGGGCGAATAAGCCTGTAATTAAGGAATATCCCACTATTCCGACGAACGGCCATATCTGCCCCAAAAACTTCATTATCATTTGAATTATGTGCATAAATGAATCACTCTTTTTTTCTTTTAGTATGCGCATTTTCGGGAGAATATTTGCTTGGAAATTTGGTGAGTGCAAAAGGCGGTTTACATTAAGAAAATACTTACCTACAAAGTTTTCAGACCAGAGGTTGTTTATATGTAAGAAAAATGGTCTGTATTTATCATATAACAGTAGCGGGAGTGCAAGTCCAAATAGAGGTCCAAAGGGATTGAGGTTAAAAGGAGAAGTATAAAAAAACAATCAATCAATAAATAATCCTTAGTCCGTTTTATCTCCAAAGTAGGAACGATAATTAATAATTCCAAATGCTACAATTCCGCCCAGCAATACTAAACTGTTAAGAAGGGTTGCCAAGTTTTCCACCTCCAAGCATTGAAATGGACTATCTATTGTTAAAAGAAATACTCATTTGGTATGTGCATTTGTTTTATAGTATATGGAAATAATTATAAGGATATATAAATACTGCATTAAGTTTCTGTAAATATTTTTATTCATTATTGAGAGTAGGATGAGCAGTTTATTAATAATGTAATTTCTCTTAAAAATGAAGCTGGATTTTTATTATATCATTTTTATACATTTTTGGCTTTGATAAAAATTTATCGAGAAATGCTTGTTGTTTAGCGTAGTTTAAAGTAAAAAAAGAAACAAAAAGTAAGCTTTAGTTCAAGGATAAGGAAAGTCCTTCATTGGTGTTATGAAGGCCGTTCCGTATGAATATTTTAAGATAAATGTCCTTCATTGGTATTATGAAGGACATTACGCGTGATTAATTTGTGGAAAATAGCCTTCATCGTTGTTATGAAGGCCGTTCCGTGTGAATAATTTGAGATAAAAGTCCTTCATCCCTCTTATGAAGGGCTTTTCCAAAGATTTCTTTCTTACTTTTGTCCTTCATCGCCCATATTGTTGCCGTACTGCCAAGCCACTCTCTAAGCTTATCCCATCCAGCTATAAAATATATGATATATGAACTACTCCTCTTTTGATTTATGTTATTCCTCTATAAACTCAATTGTTTCACCATCTGGACCTTCATAAAAAACGGTTTTCCAGCCATTGTCTAAGGTATAGGGACCATCCGCCGGGAATATCCCCTTATTCTTCAGGCTGTGCACAGTCTTGTGAATTGAATCTGTAGAAAAAGCAAGATGAGCTGAAGAAGGAGGAGCAGTCTTTTTGATGAGTTCGATTTGTACCCCTTCCCCCTCCAAAAAGATAATATCTTCATTAAAAAAATCGATTCTGTTTTTAAAATGAAGGCCAAGGAGACCCTTGTAAAAAAGCATAGATCTCTCCAATTGGTTTACTTCAATTCCTATATGATGGAGCTTCATTTTAAACACCCGCTTATATAATGAGATTCATATCGCCAAATTCGTGCCATAAATATTTTTTTTCAATGGCTTCTTGATAAGCCCTATACAGAATGGGCTGATCGACAAAAGCGGATAATAAGTCCAGGTGGCTTGCTTCTGGTTCGTGCAGACCTGTAATCAACCCATCCGCCACCTTTAATTCTGTATCCTGCTGGATATAAAGATTGGTCCAGCCGCTGCAGGCTTTAATATCTCCATCCTCCATAGCAGCAGTCTCAAGAGTACGCACAACAGTTGTGCCCACCGCTATTATACGGCCGCCGGCTTTTTTGGTCTTTTGTATGGCAATGGCTGTCTCTTCTGGAATATGGTACTCTTCGAAATTCTCCCTAGGGCCAATATGCCATTTATCGTCGAGGAGATAGCTTAGTCCTGTATGCAGCTGAATATATGCTATTTGAACTCCTTTTTTTTGCAGCTGAAAAAGAAGTTCCCAGCTAAATGCTCTGCCGGCTGACGGCATTTCTACAGATCCCGGCGAGGAAGCAAATACGGTTTGATAATAATCTAAATCCCATGGCTGATTTATATACTCATAACGGACCGGCTGGCCAAGGCTATAGATTTGGTTGTAGAGTTCAGAGCAGCATAGGTTAAATTGAAGTGAGACAAAAGGAAACTCTGGATCAGCATGGGTGACGATGGCTTGGAAAACGGGTGAAAAATAGATTTTTTCACCAACTCGAAGTGTTTCTCCAACAATTAAAGCTTCCCATATATTCTCGCTTTTGCGGTGAGCCAGTCTAATTTCTATTTCTTTCTCCGCTTTGCCATCCATCCACTTCCCCTTTAAGACAGCTGGAACCGTACGGCTGGCATTTAGGACAATCAAATCTCCTTTGTTTAAATAATCTGCCAGGTGGTGAAAATGTGTGTGCTCAGTGGATCCATTTTCTTTATTAATGACCATCAACCTGACGTGATCTCTGCGAATACCCCGCCGTTCTGGAGGTGTGGTCGCGTTTAAATCATCCGGCAAGTAAAAATTCATAGCATGGATGCTCATCATTGTTCACTTCCTTCTGCAGTAAAGTTCTGTGCTTCTAAACGCTGGCCGTTTACTCCTTTAGATTTGTCAGAAGCAAGGTATCCAAATACCTGAACGACGTCATCGGGATCTGCCAGCTCATAATCACAGTCAGGTACAGCAAGGCGATGCATTTCTGTATTCATTTCACCTGGGTCTACCATATTCACTCGCACGCCGGTTTCACTTACTTCATCTGCCCACGTTTCAGTCATTCCTTCAAGTGCAAACTTAGAAATTCCATAAGCTCCCCATCCCGCATAGCCTGTTCCTCCAGCCTCAGAAGTGATATTGATGATGCTGCCTTCGTTTCGTTGCAGCATGCCAGGAAGGACTCTTCGCGTTACAAGGAACGGGCCAACCGAATTTACCCGGAGCACCTCAGCAAAGTCTTCTTCAGGATAATCCAAAAGATAGGGCATAGGGCTGGGGCCGAGAATAGAGGCGTTATTAATTAAAACATCAATTCTCCCAAAATGTGCTTCAGCCATTGCGACGAATCGTTCAACATCCTTGGCAACTGAAGCATCTGCTATGGCAGAAAGGACTTCTGCGCCAAGAGTCTCAGCTTCCTTTTTAATTTCTTCCAACTGTTGTTTCCCTCGTGCACAAATAGCCAATTTACATCCTTCTCTTGCAAAGAAGAGCGTGAGGGACCTGCCTAATCCTTTTGATGCACCTGTAATCATTACAACCTTTGTCATTTAAATATCCTCCCTTTTAGCCTTTGTTTTATATTTATATACTTTTTAAACAAAAATGTTTATTAAGTTGATAAATTGATTATAATTTTCTGCTTTGTAAGCGTCAACTGTTTTATATCAAAATGTTTCGACAAGTATTTTTCTGCAAAAAAAAGCCCCCAATCAAAGGAGCGGCTTCTAATTTATATTATTCTTTGTTACATTTGCCTGGCGATTTAAATCAAGGGGCTGGGTTATTATTGGGCGTTTCCGTATAGCACCAGTGGCTATTGAATTTAACATAGCATTATTTTAAGAAAAAAGAAGCGTTATCCACTATTTCAACATCATTGCGCTCTTTAATTTGAGACATAAGATGGAAAAGTGCCTGATCTTTTTGTTTTGCTTCAATCATGCAGTCTATGTGTTGAACACTGCCTTTTACTTCGTTTAGAAACTTGAAAAATAAATCAATGTCCACGTATTCAGCATGATGGCGATATTCCTTCTCACTCTTTGGGCTGGAAATATGCATTTTAAGAGGAAGAGGGGAGCTGTTCCATGTGTTAACTATTCGGTTCCAATGGCTCAGCCAATCTGCATCCTGATGATGAGCTAAATGATGATGGTAATCAAATACCAAAGGCAGGCCTAATTTTTCACAAAGATAAAGAGTATCCATAAGGGTAAAGGATGTATCATCATTTTCAAGCATAATCATTTCCTGAAGGTCAGACGGAACATACATCCAATTGTGAATAAATCTTTCAAGAGCAGATTCAGTTTCTTTATAGCTGCCCCCCACATGCATCACACACCGGTGGATAGGATCGATACTCATGCCTTTTAAAAGCCTATGGTGAAGGCGGAGGGTCCTAATTGAATTTTTTAGAATTTCACTTTTGGGTGAATTTAGGAGTACAAAATAGTCTGGATGGAAATCCAGGCGCATCCTTTGTTCCTTAGCGTATTCTCCTATTTTTTTTAGTGGTTCTGTTAAAGGCTGCATATAATCCCAATCGAGCAATTCTTCATGATTGGCAAGAGGAATAATCTTCGATGTTAGTCTAAAGAATCGTATATCATTTGCAGCGTTATGCCGCAAAATTCTTAAGATATGCTCAAGGTTAGAAAGGGCAATTCTCTCTAATTTATGAATTGCAGCCTCACGGTCTTTTATCCTTGAAAATTGTGCAAACGTCATGGTTTGCGAGGGTGATGCGTTCTGCAATTGCATACTCATGGCTACATATCCCAGACGGATGAAGGTCATTTGCTGTTCACCTCACTAGTGTTTAAACATGTATGAGATTAGTATGTCCAATACAGAATAGCGGTACTTATTAAACAAAAAAAAATCCGGCTCCAGGGCCGGATTAACATTTAGGTCTATAAAAAGGGGGGTGTGTTGGTTGGCTTGTCCTTGCAACCTGTTTTTATATTAAAACAGAAAAATGAGAATTAGGTGAAAAGGAGTTTATAAACCAGTAAGAAATAAGACTGTTTCTTGCATAGGGAGAGGGGAGGAAGAGGATACAAATCTCAATCTGAGGATGAACATTCGTCCTTTGATCTTCCTGTTTTCCTTTTGATCACTTTATGCTTTAAAAGTGCCGGTAAATTAAAAAGCTCTATGAATAAAAAAATAATCAATAGGCCGACGATGAGCCTTGGCATGTCCATTATAGTGCCTCAGATTTATGTGTAATTTGAAGGAGTTTAGCTGCAACAATGTGTTAGATGAATATTATTACATGAAAAACAAGCCAACGAGAATGTCGGCTTGTTTTTTAGCAAAAAGTGCTTTTGTATTGCAAAGTTTCAATATCCATTTATAACAAGGTCCAATTTCCCTGTTTCTGGATTGATGAGCAATCCATGAACGGGGATATCCGCTGCCATCAATGGATGATGTTTAATCATATTGACGCTGTTTACAACATTATCTTTAACATCACCGAAACCATGGAGCCATTTGTGGAGGTCCACTCCTGAATGGATCAGCGTTTCGATTGTCTGCTTTTCAATGCCTCTGCTCATCATATCTTCAAGTACTTTTTCGCTGTTTAATCCGCTTGCACCACAATCATAGTGTCCAATTACAATGACCTCATCTGCCTGAAGTTCATATACCCCAACAAGGAGACTTTGCATAATGCTGTCAAATGGATGGGCAATAACCGCCCCTGCATTTTTAACAATTTTGACATCCCCGTTTTTTGTATTGGTAGCTTTATGTACAAGTTCAACCAAACGAGTATCCATGCAGGTTAAAATGACCAGACGTTTATCTGGAAATTTGGATGTTACATATTCCTTATACTGTTCCTGTTCAACAAATTTCTGATTAAAGCTTAGAATATCATCTAATAATGTCAAATTGATCACCTCTTATATCATTTTAATCAACACGAAAGATGATTGCAAAGAAATATGCTGTCTCTAATGAAGGGAGGAGAAAAAAAGAGCGATACTTTAACACTTTAAAGGAAAGAAGGGGTCAGACCCCTTCTTTCCTTTAAAGTAGTGAATCGCTGATGAGCAAGGGACTTTCGCTTTTCTTAATGTCTAGCTCCAGCGCCTATCGGCTAGCGGATTTCTGCGTCTCCTCCCTGCGATAAGTCAACATCAGCTCCTTCCTCGCTGTGTTTCCTTTATCTCAATTAGAGACTGCGAAAATCCGTACGCCGGTGAGCAAGGCGCTTGCGCTTTTTTTATTTGAGCACAGTAGTGGCAAGGAATTCTTTTGTACGTTCTTCTTGGGGATGATCAAAGAATTCCTCTGGCGTTCCCTGCTCCAGGATTTCACCGCCGTCCATAAAAACAATCCGATCTGCCACTTCACGTGCAAACCCCATTTCGTGTGTGACGATAATCATGGTCATACCGTCTTCAGCCAATTCCTTCATCGTATTGAGCACCTCGCCAACAAGCTCTGGATCAAGAGCGGAGGTAGGCTCGTCAAAAAGCATGACACTGGGTTTCATCGCAAGTGCTCTTGCAATCGCAACCCTTTGCTTTTGTCCACCAGAAAGCTTGCTGGGATATACATCTGCTTTGTCTTCGAGCCCGACTTTTTGCAAAAGCACCTTTGCTTCGGTTACTGCCTGCTTTTTGGGAAGCCGTTTCACCATAATAGGTGCTTCTATAATATTTTCAAGAACTGTTTTATGAGGAAAAAGATTGAAATGCTGGAACACCATTCCCACTGTTTGTCTGACTTCATTGATATTATGGGTAGCAGGAGTGACTTCCTTTCCTTCCAGTATAATTTTGCCCGCATCCTTTTTTTCTAAGAAATTCAAGCAGCGAAGAAGGGTGCTTTTTCCCGATCCGCTTGATCCTATTAAACAAACCACATCGCTTTCATTCACACACATATCTATTCCTTTTAGAACATGAAGATTGCCAAAAGATTTATTTAAATTTTCTACGGAAATCATTTCTCTTTGTTCCATTTCCTTTCCTCCTATCGATCGCTGACTGTAAGTCTTGTTTCAAGCACCTTGACCACAATCGTTAAAATAGCCACAAGAATTAAATAATAAATCGCTACAATAATTAAATAGGTCATTTCATCAAAATTATTGGATCCAAGCGTAGTGGCAACATTAAATAATTCATTCATAGAAATAAAGGCCGCCAGAGATGAATCCTTAAGACCGATAATGAACTGATTGCCAAGAGGGGGGAGGGCACGGCGAAATGCTTGGGGAAGAATGATACGACGCATCGTCATCGCCTTGGTCATTCCCAGAGAACGGCCGGCTTCCATTTGCCCTTTATCAATCGACTGAATCGTTCCGCGGAAAATTTCTGCAATATATGCACCGTTGTGAAAGGCTAAAGCCAGTGCTGCTGCCCAGAAATCAGGGATGAGAAAAATGCCGCTTATGCCGAAATATAATATGAAAATCTGGACTATTAAAGGAGTTCCCCTGACCAGGTAAATATAAATATCGGATATGTATCCAAGAGGTTTCACATTTGAAAGCTTTAATAATGCAAAGATGAGGCCAATTATAATTCCGATTAATATAGAGACAATCGTCAGCTCAAAGGTAAGCAGCATAGCATGGAGAAATACTCCTTTACTGCTTCCCAGTACATTTAAAACGTGCTGGATATTAGGCAAAATGAATAACATCCTTTCTGCTATATAATTTAATTTTTAGGCTTGGAGGTGATGTCTTGTCCAAAATACTTCATGCTGATTTTCCTTAAAGTCCCGTTTTTTCTTAAATCCTCGAGTGCTTTATTGACCAATTTAAGAAGGCCGGGATTATCTTTAGGAACGACAACCGCCTGTTCGCTGCGCTCAATAAGCTGTTTACCTTTTACTTTAATGCCATCTTTAATGGCTGTTTTTCCGGTAACAAAGTCAGTAATAACAGCATCATGCCTTCCAGAGCTCAAGGCTTCCAAAGCTGTAATGTCGCTATCATACACCTTCACATTATTGGTATATTTCATTGCCAAATCTGCGTAAGTCGATCCTTTTGCTGCTGCCACTTCTTTGCCCTTTAAATCACTGATTGATTGTATACTGCTGTTAGGCCGTGTGAAAATTTGGGGACCGGAATAGTAGTAGGGCGTTGAAAAAAGTACTTGTTCTGCCCGTTGCGGTGTAATTGTATGGCTGGCAACCGCAATATCGGCCCTGCCGGATTTAACTGACTCAACAATGCCTTTAAAAGTAATTCTCTTCGGTACAGGTTTCAGGCCGAGATCTTTAGCGATGGCATCTCCAACCTCTACATCGAATCCTGTCATGGTCATATCTTTTTTTACATAACTAAATGGCTTGAACTCACCTGAGGCAGTGAAAACAAGTTCATTTTTATGTATAAGCTTAGCTCCGCCTGGAAGCTGTTCTTTTTTAGCACAGGCAGATAAAATGCTAATGAGAAGCACTAAAATGCTTAGTATGGCTGTATTTTTCCTCATTCATCCATCTCTCCTTCCTTGCATAAGCAAATGCAGGGTACCAGACCTTGCTAACTAATTACCCTTAAACAGCTTGAATAATCATTTAATTGCGAAGGCATACGTGAGGATATATGGGTTTCTTTAGAGAAGGTTCTGTCCATTTGCACTCCAGCCGTTCAAAATTACGAATGGCTGAAATGAGCATTTATCTTTTCCAGAACTTTAAGTAAAACAGCTAAAATGCAGAAAAACCATTTATAGGAAGTTCTTAAATTTGTTCAGATAATTGCAGTATAGAAGATTTCATGTTACATTTAATTCATAGTTATTTTATAGGAAATGAGGGGAATTAGGGTGGGCAGAGAGTTTAATCAGCTTTTTGATGAATGGTCTCATTCTTATGATGAAACTGTTAATGGAAATGATCCAGAATATGAAGAAGTATTCGAAGATTATGATATAATTTTATCGAAGGTAGCCGAAAAGGCAGGCGGTACGGTTATCGAATTTGGAGTCGGTACAGGCAACCTTACTCAAAGGCTCGTGGAAAGAGGATTAAAGGTTATCGGGATTGAACCCAATGAAAAAATGAGAAGTATCGCAGGCGGAAAGCTGCCCGATGTTACAATAATAGATGGAGATTTTCAGGACTTCCAAGTGAATATTCCTGTGCACACGCTTGTCAGCACATATGCATTCCACCATTTAACAGATGAAGAAAAAGGAATAGCCATAAGGGAATACAGCAGGCTGCTTCCTGAGAATGGACGAATCATTTTTGCTGACACCATTTTTGAAACAGAGGAAGCAAAGAAACAAATGATTCGGGAATCAGAGGAAAGAGGATTTACGAGACTGGCAGAAGATTTACAGAGAGAATATTATACGACTATAGCAGTCTTGCAAAATATATTGATAGAAAATGGGTTCAATGCAACTTTTACAAAATTAAATCGATTTGTATGGCTGCTGGATGCAGTAAAAGAAGGGAGAGATTAATATGACTGAACAAAAGAAAATGAACGTAGAAAGCTTTAATTTAGACCATACAAAGGTAAAAGCGCCTTATGTCCGCCTTGCAGGAGTAAAAGAGGGGATAAAGGGAGATGTTATTCATAAGTATGATGTCCGCTTTTGCCAGCCGAACAAAGAGCATATGGAAATGCCTGCCCTTCATTCACTTGAGCACTTAATGGCGGAGCTAAGCAGAAACCATTCAGACAAAATCGTTGACATCAGCCCAATGGGATGCCAAACTGGTTTCTACGTCTCTTTAATCAATCACGATGATTATGAGGATGTTCTGGCCTTATTAGAAAAAACGTTGAAAGATGTTCAGGAAGCAACGGAAGTTCCTGCATGCAATGAGGTTCAATGCGGATGGGCAGCAAGCCACAGCCTTGAAGGCGCTAAAGAACTGGCAGCCAAAATGCTTTCAAAACGTGATGAGTGGAAGGAAATTTTTGCTTAAGTTGAGGGATACGAATGAAGTATGCAAAAAATGTACATGAGCTGATTGGAAATACACCCCTTGTAGAAATTACTTCTTTTCCGTTGCCGGAGGGTGTCCGTTTATTTGCAAAACTGGAATATTTTAATCCGGGCGGAAGTGTTAAAGACCGGCTTGGCCAGTACCTTTTAAAAAGGGCTTTTGCGGACGGAAAGCTGAAAGAGGGCGGAACCATTATTGAGCCTACAGCAGGAAATACAGGTATCGGCCTGGCTCTTGCAGCTATTCAGTTCAAGGTAAATGCCATATTTGTTGTCCCCGAAAAGTTCAGTATGGAAAAGCAGACGCTTATGAGAGCACTTGGTGCCAGGATAGTGAATACTCCAACTGAAAGAGGAATGGCTGGAGCGATTGCAAAAGCAAAAGAACTGCTTGATACTATACCTGATGCTTTTTATCCCGGACAATTCCAAAACGCAGCAAATCCGGATACTTATTATGAAAGCCTTGGCCCTGAATTGTATAAGGATCTGGACGGACATATTGATATCTTTATAGCTGGAGCCGGCTCTGGCGGAACATTTATGGGGACATCGCGTTATTTAAAAGAAAAAATTCCCCATATTAAAACGGTCATTGTGGAGCCGGAGGGTTCCATTTTAAATGGAGGAAAATCCGGTCCCCATCGCACAGAGGGGATTGGGATGGAATTTTTGCCTCCATTTATGGAAAAGTCGTATTTTGATCAAATCTATACAATTCCAGATGACGTTGCTTTTGCTAGGCTTGCAGATGCAGCACGTCAAGAAGGCCTGCTGGTTGGAAGTTCCTCGGGTGCTGCATTGGAAGCTGCTTTAAGAGAAGCGGAGCAGGCAAAGCCTGGAACAAACATTGTCACGATTTTTGCTGATAGCAGCGAGCGGTATATCAGCAGCGGTATTTATTCATAGGGTCTGTTAAAGCCTAAATGTTGAGAATTAACCAAAGGTGATTGGAATAATAAGCGAAACTTCCTGCAGGCAAAGCGCTGAGGAGGAAAGCCAGCCCCCGGAGCGTAAATCAACAGGCAAGATTGACAGAGCTTATTCATAAAAGGCCATTCGTTTGGATAAGAAGGCCAGTTAAAAGGTGGGAAAAACATTGCGTAAAAAAACAAAGTTTATTCATGGCGGTATCAGCCGTGATCCTTATACAGGTGCTGTATCAACTCCTATTTATCAAGTTAGTACTTATAAGCAGGATGGAGTCGGCAATTTTAAATACGAATACTCTAGGACGGGAAATCCAACACGTGAGTCCCTTGAAAAGCTTATTGCAGACATTGAAGGCGGAAGCCGCGGATTCGCTTTTGGCTCCGGTATGGCGGCTATTACTGCGGTCATACAGCTCTTTTCTGCAGGTGACCACATCATTGCAACCGATGATGTTTACGGCGGAACATTCCGTGTCATGACAAAGGTTTTAAATCGTTTCCATATAGAAGTTACCTTTGTGGATACAAGTGATTTGGAAAAAGTGAAAGAGGCTATAAAACCTAATACCAAGGCTATCTATGTTGAAACGCCTACGAATCCTTTATTGAAAATTACCGATTTGAAAGCGATTGGCGAATTGTCCAAAGAAAAAGGCTTGAAATTTATCGTGGACAATACCTTCAGTACGCCTTATTGGCAAAACCCGATAAAGCTGGGTGCTGATATTGTTCTTCACAGTGCAACAAAATATCTTGGCGGACATAGTGATGTCGTGGCAGGACTAGTTGTTGTAAATGATGAGGCTTTGGGAAATGATCTTCATTTTGTTCAAAACTCAACAGGCGGAATTCTTGGGCCGCAGGATAGCTGGCTTTTGATTCGCGGAATCAAAACATTGGGAATCCGCATGGAGGAAATTGAACAAAATACGCTTGAAGTGGTTAAATTCCTTCAAAAACACTCTGCTGTCCAAAAGATCTACTATCCGGGTTTAGCAGAGCATCCGGGCCATGAGATTCATAAATCTCAGTCTGAAGGCTTTGGAGGCATGATTTCCTTTACAGTTGAAAGTGAAGAAAAAGCATTAGATGTGGTTAAAAAAGTACATTACTTTACCCTTGCTGAAAGTCTTGGGGCAGTGGAAAGCTTAATTTCCGTCCCTCCTTTAATGACCCATGCATCCATTCCGCGTGAACGCAGGCACGAACTTGGAATTGAAGATGGATTGATCCGTATCTCAGTCGGAATTGAAGATATTGAGGATCTTCTTGAAGATTTAGAGGCTGCATTACAATAGCAAAAAGAATGCCGTTCCGTATAATCGGAACGGTTTTTTTCATTCAGCCACAAAAATAGGATAACGAAAATGAAACTTTTATACGTTAGAGCGTAAAAGGGGTCTGACCCCTTTAGTGGAGTAAAGGATTTAGATATATAATTTCTTGCGTGCTTATTGTAAGATAGTTTTATAAATATTATGAATTTTCGATAAGTGGAGGTGCGATATGGATACTATGCCTTCAATGACAGATTCACCATTGTGGGACCGAATGGGAGAAACCAAGCTTGAAAAAAACTATCGTTTGGATTTACGTGAGAAGTATTCCGAAAAGGAATACAACAAGTATATGAAAAAAAATCATGTACTTGATTGGTCGCAGCTTACTTGGAAGGAAGTAGGGAAACCCTTTGAAGTGAAAAACATGTCAAAGCACCGGAAACAATGGGAAAAGGAAAACAGCGGTTCCATGCCTGTTAAAACATCATGGGAGTATTTTAATAAGGCTTTTCATGAATGGTTTGCAAAGGATGTTCCAAAGGAGATTCAGGAAACGAAAACGGCATTTCTGCATAGTTTGACTGCTTTCAGTCCGGCAGACGTTAAAATGGCACTTGGAGAAATGGTAAAGATACGATTGTGGAATTTTGCCCATAGAATTGAAGACGGTATATGGGACCCGCGAGGCAAAAGAGAGCTATTTTCAGGTTTGGATGTGCAAAAACCGAGAATTCTTTTTCTTGGTGCAGCGGAAGGCTATGAAGCCATGCAGCTTGCAGCCATGTATCCTGGTGCAGACATTGTAATGGTCGACTATGATCCGTTTTGCAGGGATGTCCGATTTGGAGAATTTCCGGACGCATATCCTTTTTTAGGCTCCAATCAGGCTACTGGATCAAATAAAATTTATTATAAGAATGACTTTAAAGTGGAATATATAGTAGATGATATACGCAGCCTTCCTTTTGGAAATGAGTTCGATATTGTTCTCTCTGTTGGATTAATTGAACACTTTCCGGATGAACATAAGCCTGAAGCGATCAATTGGCATCGGAAATTCCTTAAGCCATCGGGCTATGCTGTTATGACAACACCCAGGAGCCAGCTTCGCTCAAAGCTTTATTATCAGATTATGGCTGATGTCATGAATCATACTTATCGTGAACTTATGACGGTAGAGCAAATGGGAATGTATATTTATGAAAGCGGTTTCGATATTTTAAGCCATGGCTATATAAAAGTGCATAATGCAGTCATTGCTAAGCCCAGATAACGAAATTATAGACATTTTCCGAAAAATCCATTCCCAGCGTTCTTAGATTGATTGATATTTAGTATTAAAATGATGTCTGTTATGTATAAATATAGGAAGAGATCTTCCTATACATAGTTGGAATAGAAATAAAGAGGGGGAATGAAAATGCTTGGATTCATACAAAGAATAGGCAAATCATTAATGCTGCCGATTGCAACGTTGCCGGCTGCAGCATTGCTGCTCCGTCTCGGACAGCCTGACTTGCTGAATATCCCTTTTATAGCTGCCTCAGGAAATGCTATATTTGGAAACTTGCCGGTCATCTTTGCTATTGGGATTGCGATTGGCTTCGCGAAAGGCAATAATGGCGCAGCCGGGCTGGCTGGTGCGATTGGATATTTTGTATTGAGCAGCGGAGCAACGGCTCTTAATAAAACCATCGATTTGGGAGTTTTAGGCGGTATTATTGCCGGGATTGTGGCTGGCCTTTTATATAATCGTTTTCATAATATTAAGCTCCCGGATTGGCTCGCTTTTTTCGGGGGAAAACGGTTTGTCCCGATTATTACGGCTGGTTCCATGCTTGTTTTAGGCTTTATATTTGGATATCTATGGCCATTTGTACAGGCAGGAATCAACAAACTGGGTATTTGGATTATTGATGCAGGTCCGTGGGGAGTGGCAATCTACGGACTTTTAAACAGGCTTCTGATTCCACTAGGACTGCACCATGTTCTTAACAGCTTCCCGTGGTTTATCTTTGGAAGCTATAAATATCAAGGAGTAGTTTACCATGGGGATATTGCGCGATTCCTGCATCATGACCCAACTGCAGGGCATTTTATGACGGGCTTTTTCCCAATCATGATGTTTGGCCTTCCAGCCGCATGTTTAGCCATGATTGCAGCTGCTAAGCCGGAACGCAGGAAAGCTGTTACAGGGATGCTTCTCGGAATTGCCTTAACGGCTTTTGTTACAGGAGTAACAGAACCAATTGAGTTCTCTTTCATGTTCTTATCACCTGTTCTATATGGAATTCATGCTGTTTTAACAGCCATTTCAATGGCACTGACCTATGTACTTGGAATTCGAGACGGTTTTGGATTTTCAGCAGGCGCTATTGATTATGTATTAAACTTTAAAATTGCTGAAAAACCGTTACTGCTTCTTTTGGTAGGTATCGTCTATGCAGTTATCTACTTTGTCATTTTCTATTTCCTAATCAAAAAACTGAATTTGAAAACACCTGGACGTGAAGATGAAGAGGATTTGGAAGAAGAAGGAATGGAAAGCGTTAGAGGAAATGATAAGTACGATATTATGGCTTCTCATTTTATTCAGGATATCGGCGGTAAAGGCAACATTACAAACATTGATAACTGTGCAACAAGGCTGCGTCTTGAGGTGAAGGATGCAGGAGCTGTTGACAGTTCGGCTTTAAAACGCCATGGCGCAAAAGGGTATATGAAAATTAATAATCGCAATATACAAATTATCGTGGGGACACATGTTGAGTTTGTCGCGGAGGCCATGAAACGAAATGAGGGAAATACAGTTCCTGTAAAGGATGAAACAGTGGTCGAAAATCTATCCGCACCGGTAAGTTCCGAGTCAAAAGCAGAATTCATCATGCCAATAGATGGTGAAATTGTATCACTCGAGATTGTTCCTGATGATGTTTTCTCCCAAAAAATGATGGGGGATGGTTTTGCGATTAATCCATCCGGCACGGTTCTGGTTTCTCCAGTAAATGGTACCGTTACAAGTGTATTTCCGACCAAGCATGCAATTGGCATTACAAGTGATGAGGGTGCAGAAATATTAATCCATATTGGGGTTGATACGGTAAAACTGAATGGAGAAGGTTTTACAGCGTATGTCAGCACAGGAGATAAGGTGAAAGTCGGCCAGCGCTTGGTAGAGGTTGATTTTGAAAGTTTAAAATCAAAAGTACCTTCAATTTTAACACCTATTATTTTTACAAATGCTGAATATGTGAATGTACTGGAATATAAGCATTATAAGCAAGGGGAAAAGGTGAAGATAGAATACAGGTAATGATTTTCTATTGACGAATGTGCTGTTCTTCTATATTCTATAAATAAAAATAAATGCCCGCGCACAAACGGGAGAGGTTCATAGCTGATACCCTCTATAAAAAACTATGGATACCTGAAATAAAGCCATATCCATAACGGATGTGGCTTTTCTTTTTATCCACATTTATGTTGGTTTACTACTAGAGATCTTCAGTTGAATGGGAAAAATATTCATTGAACCCTCTCATGAAATGTAAAGGTACATTTTGAAGGAGGACTTTTTTATGGCAGGAAGAACAGAAAAAGAAGGATTAAAGGATTTAACATTGTTAGGGAATCAAAATACTCAATATTCTTTTGCATATGCTCCGGAAGTATTGGAATCAGTAGATAATATGCATCCTGAGCGGGACTACTTTGTAAAGTTTAACTGTCCGGAATTCACAAGCCTGTGTCCAATTACGAGCCAGCCTGACTTTGCGACAATGTATATCAGCTATATCCCAAATCAAAAAATTGTGGAAAGCAAGTCCTTAAAGCTGTATTTATTTAGTTTCCGCAATCATGGCGATTTTCACGAGGACTGTGTAAATATCATTATGAACGATTTAATTAAGCTGCTTGACCCCCGTTATATTGAAGTATGGGGTAAGTTCACTCCTCGTGGGGGTATTTCCATCGATCCGTATTGCAATTATGGAAAGCCAGGTACAAAATACGAGAAGATGGCGGATCACAGGTTAATGAATCACGATATGTATCCAGAAAAAGTGGACAATCGTTAAAGAGTGAAGATGCCTCTCATACAGTGTGGGGAGCTTCAGATTCATTGTTTTATTTCCAATAAAAGCTTATTCGATAGAAAAAGCCTTTTCCCTATTTAAATTCTAGGGAAAAGGCTTTTTATTTCTCTCTGTTTTCCAGCAGGTTGATTATCGCTGGAGGCAAGTTGAACTGAATTTTAACTTACCATGCGTGTAATTCGCTTTTTCTTCCAAACCCATTGATAATACCCATATTGCAGCATGAGGCTCACAATAAAGGCAGCGGGATAACCAATCCAGATACCTTTAATACCGAGAGTGGTGTGAAAAGACAGGATATACGCAATAGGAACCTCAACAAGCCAAATGGAGATAACACTAAAAATTGTTGGCCATAACACAGTACCGCTCGCCCGCATGGTAGCCCCGATGATTTGCGTATTTCCAAAGATAAGATAGCTCCATAAAGTAATCATTAAAAGCTGTTGGGCGATATCAAGGGTAAGCTGGTTCGTTATAAACCACGCAAGAATGTCTTTTGAGAACAGGTAGACAAGTACGATGAGCACCCCGCCAATAATATAATTTAAAGCCACTCCTGCATGAATAACCTTTTTTAACCTATCAAATTGATTGGCACCAATGGACTGTGCAGCAAAGATAGAGACCGCGATTCCAAGACTGATTGCCGGTGTTTGGACATAGCTTGCTACCTGGTTGACAGCCCCATAGGCTGCAGTTGCATCTGATCCGTAATGATTAACAAAACTGATGACAGCAATCTCTGATAATGAAACTAGAATCATGTTAATGCTTGCAGGAATTGACAGTCTCAGTAAAAGCTTGAGCAACTGGCCCTCCATTCGCAAATGCTTCCGGACCGATGCATCAAACTGGAGAGGGTTGCGCTTTATGCGGAGGTAGAAGATTAAAATAATAAAGGTCAAAATCGTCGAGATCACAGATGCATATGCGGCGCCGTATATACCTAGCTTCGGAAAGCCCATCCATCCGAATATGAGCAATGGAAGCAGAATTAGATTAAGCGCCGTACTGACAATGAGAAAATAGAAAGGCGTTTTGGAATCCCCTGTACCCCTAAGGAATGTGGTGTACGCAAAATACAAAAACATAAAAGGCATAGACCAAAATAAAATTCGTGCATAATGAACACTAGTCGGAAGAATATTCACAGGGGTGCCGATCAGGCGCAGCAGGTCTGTGGTAAAGGTCCCCCCCAGCACTGCAAGTACCAAGCCCAGTAAAAAAGTGAAGGAGAGGGTGGTACCAACAATGGCTTTCAAGCGTTCTTCATTACGGGCTCCAAATGCCTGACCTATCAATATAGAGCTGCCGGACCCTACCCCAATAGCAAAGGAAACGAGCAGAAAAAACAGAGGAAAGAAGGCAGAGAGGGCAGCCAAAGCATTTACACCAAGTGAACGGCCGACCACGATACTGCCGACCAGCTGGCCGATTGACTGTAAGGCATTGCTGAGGATCAGCGGAATTAAAAAAGCGGCCATTAACTTCCAAATGGGCTTTTCGGCAGAATGATTGCCGTGGTGATGTTCGGGTTCACCTTTGTTTAAGGGATCTTTTGTACTCAACTGTGACTCCTCCTTTTGTTATTAAAAGTGATAAGGTTAATGGATAATTATAATAATAATGAAAAATTTGCGAAAAGTCATTTACATTAAAGGGAAATGTTTAATAAATAATCATAAAAACCGTGTTTATATAACTGTATTATAATTAAAGATAATTTATATCTATACATTTATAGATATTATTATATATTGTTTATATTTATTGCGATGCTTTGATGCTTTATTGTGCAAAAGGGGTCAGACCCCTTTTGTGCTTTAGTGTGTTAAATTTCTCTAAAGGTACCATAAAAAAATCACTCCAGGGGGACAGGAGTGATTTTTTTAAGGGAAGAATTAAATGAATTATTTACCAATGTAGTCTCTGGCTATCTCTAGCGCCTACACCCCTATCGGCTAGCGAATTCCTATGCCTCCTCCCTGCGATAAGGAAACATCAGGTCGAAAACTGCCCTCATCTTCTACTATAAAAATTTTAAACATCGCTTTCTCCTTTTTAAGAGGATTGATAGTATGTATTGTACTAAAAAACAGGTTGAAAGCAAAAAAAGGGTTTTTTTGCAGTAAAGGAATTTTTCGAAAAAATTTACAGAGAAATTGAAACCTTTCATTTAATTATACGTATTAACATACAAAATGAAGTAAGCAGGAAGAGAAAGAAGCGGTTAAATGAATGAATGATAAAGCTTAGACACAAAGGAATGAATGAGATGACGATCCTGGGAACACAAATTGAAACCATTTACTTGATCGTATTACTGGTTTCGGGAAGCCTGACACTGCTTTATATCTTATTTGGAGATGTATTTCATGGTATAGGGGAGGCTTTGAATTTTCTACATCCTGCATTGGTTTTAGCGTTTTTTACTTTCTTTTCTGCCAGCGGATACATTATGGAGATGATAACACCTTTATCGAGCCAGACGATTATCGTTTTTTCTATTCTACTGGCCCTGCTGCTGGATACCCTCTTAAATGTATTTGTGCTCATTCCTTTATCCTCTGCGGAGGAATCCATTGCCTATACCGAAGATTCATTAAAAGGAAGAGTTGGCAAAACGATTATTTCCATTCCGGAAAATGGATTTGGAGAAGTGGTTCTGGAGAGCAGCAGCGGGACAATAGCAAAGCCTGCAGCAAGCTATCGCAATGAAAGCATTGGGGAAGGAATGCAGGTTTTGGTCATTGAGGTGAACAGCGGCGTATTGTACGTTGTGCGGTATGAAAATCATCAGCTGCATGATGTTCTATAAAGTGTTTGAATATGTGCCCGTGAAGTAAACATACAAAACAAGCTTTAAACAAGTAAAGGGGGACAATTGAGTGTTTACATCTGGAATGATTGGAATTTGGGTAGTGGTAGCAATTGTAGCTTTCTTGATTATTGCGTTAATTGGTGTATTTATTTCGAAATACAGGACTGCCGGTCCTGATGAAGCCCTAATTGTAACAGGAAGCTATTTGGGCGGCAAGAATGTCCATGTCGATGAATCCTCCAATAAAATAAAGATTATCCGCGGGGGAGGAACCTTTGTATTGCCTGTCTTCCAGCAGGCTCAGCCGCTCAGCCTGTTATCAAGCAAGCTTGAAGTTACAACACCAGAAGTGTATACCGAACAGGGAGTTCCTGTAATGGCAGATGGGATTGCCATTATTAAAATAGGAGGCTCCATCGGAGAAATTGCTACTGCAGCTGAACAATTTCTCGGAAAAAGCAAACAGGATCGCGAAAATGAAGCAAAAGAGGTACTGGAAGGGCATCTTCGTTCTATTTTGGGTTCGATGACAGTGGAAGAAATCTATAAAAACAGGGATAAATTTTCGCAGGAGGTTCAGAGAGTAGCATCACAGGACTTGGCGAAGATGGGATTGGTTATAGTCTCTTTTACAATTAAAGAGGTCAAGGACAAGAATGGTTATCTTGAGTCACTGGGAAAACCGAGGATTGCCCAAGTAAAGCGTGATGCGGATATTGCGACGGCAGAAGCAGATAAAGAAACGCGGATCAAGCGTGCGGAAGCATCCAAAGAGGCAAAAAAGGCAGAGCTGGAAAGAGCAACTGAAATTGCGGAAGCGGAAAAAATGAACCAGTTGAAAATTGCAGAATTTCGCCGTGAACAGGATATTGCGAAAGCTCGCGCGGACCAAGCGTACGATTTGGAAACCGCGCGTTCAAAACAAGAAGTGACCGAGCAGGAAATGCAGATTCGGATTATCGAACGCCAAAAGCAAATCGAGCTGGAAGAAAAAGAGATTTTACGCCGGGAAAGGCAGTACGACTCTGAGGTCAAGAAAAAAGCCGATGCTGATCGTTATTCAGTGGAACAATCGGCTATTGCGCAAAAAGCGAAGCAAATGGCAGAAACAGATGCCAATAAATACCGGATTGAGGCCATGGCTAAAGCAGAAGCTGAAAAGGTGCGGATTGACGGTCAGGCAAAAGCAGAAGCCCAGCGTGCACAAGGGGAATCAGAAGCAGAAATTATACGTTTGAAGGGTCTTGCAGAAGCCGAGGCAAAAAGAAAAATTGCCGAAGCCTTCGAGCAGTTCGGCCAGGCAGCCATCATGGATATGGTATTAAAAATGCTTCCTGAATATGCAAAGCAGGTGGCAAGTCCGTTAAGCAATATTGATAAGATCACGGTCGTAGACACAGGAGGAAGCGGAGCAGATGGAGGAGCCAATAAAATAACAGGCTATGCGACTAACTTAATGTCTACTCTGCAGGAATCATTAAAAGCTTCATCAGGCATCGATGTAAAGGAACTCCTTGTCAATTTGTCCGGGAAGAATAATGTAAGGAACAGCCTTGATCATTTAAGATACGAACTCGCAAATGACAAAGAGTCGGTAGAAGCCGGAAAAACTCAGGATTAACATAAACAAAGAAAACGGAAATCACTCTGCGTGTTTCCGTTTTTTGCTGTCCAGAATGTACTTTACAGCACTAAAGGGGTGCTGTAAAGCGATTAAGGTATCACTATTCAAGCGGGGTTTCATATCTTTGAGGGGAGAATACCTTTTGAGAGATAGCATAGAAGTAACGGAATTCATCAAAAAGCAGGCGGTCATAGTCGTTAAAGTCAAAGGAGTCAAAGAAATGCTCCAGCTGTTCCTCTTCTTCAGTCTCTAATATTCCAGATAGTTCAATAGGTCCTTTTATTTGATCGTAAAAGTGTCCATATCCATAAAAATTAAAAACATTTTCTATTTGGTTACTATCCATTCAAAACTCCTCCTAATACCTACAGTATGGCCGTTGACTGTTGTCTTTTAGTCAAAAGGAGCAAAAGAAAAGACCATCCAGTGATTACCGGATAGCCTTTCATAGAATGGTATATAATTAAAGTCCGCCTAAAACAGGATGAGGCACATAGGCTTCTTCCAGACGCTGTATTTCTTCTGCCGAAAGTTTTAAGTTCAGTGCAGCTGCAGCATCGTCCAGGTGATGAATCTTGGTTGCACCAACGATAGGGGAGGTTACGGGTTCTTTTTGTAAAACCCATGCAAGTGCTACTTGTGCACGGGGCACATTGCGTTCTTTCGCTATTTTTGCCACCTGTTGTACTACTTTTCGATCAGCTTCCTCTGTTTGGGTATAAAGCTGCTTGGCAAATTGGTCTGTTTCCGAACGGATACTTTGTGCCTCCCAGTCTCTTGTTAAACGGCCGCGGGCAAGCGGGCTCCACGGGATGACTGCAATTCCTTCTTCCTTGCATAGAGGAAGCATTTCCCGTTCTTCCTCCCTATATAATAGGTTAAGATAATTTTGCATGCTGACAAATCGTGTCCAGCCATTCTTTTCCGCAACATGCAGTGCTTTGAGAAATTGCCAGGCATACATAGAGGATGCCCCGATATACCGTGCTTTCCCTGCTTTCACTACATCATGAAGGGCCTCCATTGTTTCTTCAATTGGAGTATAGGGATCCCAGCGATGGATTTGGTATAGATCAACATAATCGGTACCAAGTCTTTTCAAGCTGTTATCAATCTCAGTCATAATCGCTTTTCTTGATAAACCAGATCCGTTTGGACCTTTTCTCATCTTACCATGAACTTTTGTGGCAATAACAATGTCTTCCCGATTGGCGAAATCACGCAAGGCACGTCCCACAATTTCCTCACTGGAACCGGCTGAGTAAACATTGGCGGTATCAAAGAAGTTGATGCCAAGATCAAGCGCTTTCTTGATAAACGGCCGGCTTTCATCTTCGCTCAAGGACCACGAGTGGTTTCCTCGTCCCGGGTCTCCATAGCTCATGCAGCCTAAACAAATTCTTGATACATCCAATCCAGTACGTCCTAGCTTTACATACTCCATTCGCTTAAACCCCTTTTTTGCCCCATGGGAGCTTTTTTTGAAACCTATGCCAATCTTTGCGCAGGTTTATTCATAATGAGCGTGGAAGCTCTATCCTCATTTTAACAAACCGAGTATGTCCTGCTCAAAGAAACTGATTTCTATCTTAATAAAAAAAGTGCAGAATTATCATCCTGCACTTTTTAAGTATCTATTATTCTTCTATTTTATAAGGCCCTTTATCTCAGTCGAAGCCTCCGAAATCCGTACGCCGATGAACAAGTCGCTTCCGCTTTTCTTATTTAGCGACTCTAGAAAGTCGGTTAATGAATTGAAGGGATCTGCCTGTACCGACTACTACTGCTTCGAGCGGATTAGGAGCAAGGTGCACAGGAACAATAATTTCCTTGCTTAACCAATCCTGCATTCCCTGAAGAAGAGAGCCTCCACCAGTTAGAATAACACCGCGGTCTACAATATCACCGCTTAATTCTGCCGGTGAGTTTTCCAGTGTTGCACGGATTGTTTCTAAGATTTGGAGCAATGACTCACGAAGGGCTTCCTGGATTTCAAGTGAGCTTAACGTAATCGTCTTTGGAAGTCCTGTTACGAGATCACGGCCGCGGACATCCATTGTCACTTCACGATGATCAACCAGAGCGTGGCCGATATTAATTTTAATGGCTTCTGCAGTAGGCTCTCCAATTAATAGATTGTAATTCTTGCGCACATGCTGAATAATGTCTTCATCCATTTTGTCGCCGCCGATGCGAAGAGTATTACATGTTACTACGCCTCCATAGGAGATAATAGCTACTTCGGTTGTTCCTCCTCCAATATCTACGACCACATTCGCAACAGGCTCATCAACTGGAAGATCTGCACCGATTGCTGCAGCAACAGGCTCTTCTATCAAATGGACATTTTTGGCACCGCTGTTTCTTACTACATCCTGAATGGCACGGCGCTCTACAGATGTGGCCCCGGAAGGAGTACAAACGATGACATTTGGTTTTCTAATGCCTAGTCCGCCTTTGTTAATTGTTTTCATAATTTGTCGCAGCATTTCAGTTGTCATATCAAAATCTGCAATCACACCGTTTTTTAAAGGGCGAATGGCTGTGATTTTCCCTGGTGTCTTACCAATCATATTTTTGGCTTCAGCCCCGAATGCAAGAACCTTTTTTGATTCTGTATCAATCGCAACGACAGAGGGTTCATTTAAAATAACCCCCTTACTTTTTGTGTAGACTAATATATTTGCAGTTCCCAGGTCGATACCAATCTCTGAACTTGATAGCATGCATTTCACCTTTCCTTTACATTTTAATTGAATTTACGGCAAGAGAAGGGCTCTTGATGTGTATTATTTGTGTAATAATTGAAAAATGCTGGTTATCATTCAACATTCCGCAATTTTTGATCATTTTCTACTAAGTTTGACACATTTATATAATAATTCTTCCTATATTATAGAAGATTTTTGAGGGTATTTAAGAAGATAAATTATGCCAAAATGTTATATTACAAATGTTAAGTAAGAAGAATTATAAGACGGAATACTGTTATATAAGGGCTGAATGAAAAGAAGGGGGTGGGAGGTATTTTTTAAATTAATAAAATTTAAACGTTCTGTAAAAATGTAATCATTCTGTTGTATTTTAAATAATCAATTAAAAGTAACAAAACACCCGGTAAAGAATCCAGGTGTTTTGTTAAGTGTGTCAACATTGAAGGCTGGTAAATAGTTCGGGACTTTAAAAGTTTTCGTAGCATCTCTTTGCGCCATTTCAAAAGACTACAGGCCGAGCCAATAATTATACTTGTAATAAAAGCAACGTTTAGAAAAGGCTCTGTAAATAAAGGGCTCGGTTAATCTTGCATAATGCATTTTTTGCAGGAGTCCAGGGTATCTTTTTCAATAATAATCATCAGATCATCAACGGAGCTTGATTAAAGCTCCGTTGAGAGAAGTTAAGCCAGATAGGGCATTTGATTCATGCTGGAAAGGTGCTGAATTTCCGCTACTTTTGATATATCCATATTGCCTCCGCTGACGATAACTCCGCAATGATTCGTTCTAAGCCGGCGGCCGTGCACAAGAAGTGCAGCAAATGCAGAAGCCCCTGCACCTTCTATTAGTGTTTTTTTGCGTTCCAGCATATAAATGATAGCGGATGCTATATCGTGATCAGAGACTGTAACAATGTCATCAACATATTCACGAATGACACTAAGAGCAAGAGTACCTGGTTTTTTTACAGCGATTCCTTCAGCAATAGTGGCAACCTTGCCAAAAGAAGGCTCTAAGTTATGGAAAAGCTCATACATTGATTTTGCGCCCTGTGCCTGAACGCCAATGACTCGTATGCGTGGATTTATGTTTTTCGCTGCGACGGCAACCCCGCTAATCAACCCCCCACCGCCGACAGGGACAAGGAGTGTGTCTAAATACGGCTGTTCCTCAAGCATTTCAAGGGCAATTGTGCCTTGTCCAGCCATGACTTCAGGGTCGTCAAATGGATGAACGAACACCATGCCTGTTGCCGCTTGTTCCTTGCGGGCAGCTTCATAGGCTTCATCAAATGAGTCGCCTGCCAATACGATAGATGCACCATAATTCCGGGTAGCCTCGATTTTTGTATCGGGTGTGCGGACTGGAACAAATACTTTTGCTTTGATGCCCCGCTTTGAGGCTGCAAGTGCAACACCCTGTGCATGATTTCCGGCAGAGGCTGTGATGACCCCTTTGGCTGCTTCATCAGCAGAGAGCCTGGCAACTTTAAAACTGGCACCGCGAATTTTAAATGCCCCGGTTTTTTGTTGGTTTTCCATTTTAAAATAAACATTTGTCCCTGTCATTCTGTTTATAGCAGATGATACGGTCAAAGGGGTACAATGGATGACAGTTTTTAAATGATTCATTGCTTCGTTTATCAGATTAGCCGTTAAGCAATTCCCAATGGGTTCACGCTCCTAAGGTTTTAGTTTATGTCTGTTTCTGAATTGTTTTTGCTTTTTCTAATAGAATACATCCGAATTCTGACGTTCTGCTTGGCATCTATTCATAAAGCATTCGCTGCAAAATTTACGAAGAAAGCCTAGTATTTTCATATAACACAATTTTATCGTCATATGTTAAGGTTACTCCAATTTCATCCCATCCATTGATGAGTATTTCTTTTGAATAAGGAGCAATTTCAAAGGAATAGTTCAATCCATTCTCATCACTTGCCGTTTGTTCTTCAAGATTGATCGTCATGTGATAAGATTCTGACTGAGCTTTTTTCATGATTTCCTGGACCTGTTCCTCTTTTAGCTGAAGAGGAAGGATACCTGTTTTAATGCAATTGTTTTTAAAAATATCTGCAAATCCGGGTGCTATGATCACTTTAAAACCAAAATCTTGAATCGCCCATGGGGCATGTTCTCTCGATGAACCGCACCCGAAATTATCACCTGATACCAATATCGATACATTTTTATATTTGGGATCATTCAATGAAAAATCTTTTCGTTCATTTCCCTCGTCATCAAAGCGCCAGTTGTAAAAAAGAAACTGCCCAAATCCCTGGCGCTCAATTCTCTTCAAAAATTGTTTAGGAATGATTTGGTCTGTGTCTACATTGGTTCGATTTAACGGATAAACAGTTCCTGTATGAATACGAAGTGGTTCCACTTAAAAGTCCCTCCTAGGAATGAGTAAATAGATTGGAAAACTCCCGAACATCCACAAAATGGCCGGCAATGGCAGCGGCTGCAGCCATTTCAGGACTCACAAGATGAGTTCTGGCTCCGTTTCCTTGGCGGCCTTCAAAATTACGGTTGGAGGTGGAAGCACAGCGGCCACCTGGCGGCACGATGTCATCATTCATTGCAAGACACATACTGCAGCCGGCATCCCGCCATTCAAAACCCGCTTCTTTAAAAATGGTGTCTAATCCTTCTTCTTCCGCAGCCAATTTAACAGTGTGTGAACCAGGAACAACGATTGCTTTAACAGAAGGGCTTACCTTATGACCTTTAATAACATTCGCTGCTTTACGAAGATCGCTTAACCGCGAGTTGGTGCAGGAGCCAATAAACACGTGGTCAATGATGACGCTGGAAATGGGTTCTCCGCCAACGAGTCCCATGTAAGCCAGGGCCCGCTGTACAGCTTCTTTTTCTGTGTCATTTATTTGATTTTCAACTGTGGGGACGGCTCCGCTTACAGGAATACACATGCTTGGATTGGTTCCCCAAGTAACCTGCGGTTCTATTTCATCTGCATTAATTTCGCAGGTTACATCATAGTCAGCACCTTCGTCGGTAGCCAGCTGTTTCCAGCGTTCTACAGCTTTTTCGAATTCTGCGCCCTGAGGAGCGTGCTTTCTGCCCAATACGTATTGGAATGTGGTTTCATCAGGTGTAATCAGGCCGGCACGTGCACCTGCTTCAATAGACATATTGCAAACGGTCATCCTTTCTTCCATAGAAAGGGTACGAATGGCTTCGCCTGTAAATTCAATGACATGGCCGGTTCCGAAGTTTACGCCAAACTTGGCAATAATGGCAAGAATTAAATCCTTGGCTGTTACACCTGTGCCCAGTCTGCCATTTACCTTGACATTAAGTGTTTTTGGTTTGGATTGCCAAAGGGTTTGTGTAGCGAGCACATGCTCCACCTCGCTGGTCCCGATTCCAAATGCGAGGGCTCCAAATGCCCCGTGGGTGGAAGTGTGGCTATCCCCGCAGACAATGGTTTTTCCTGGCTGTGTAAGTCCTAATTCCGGCCCGATTACATGTACAATTCCATTATCAGGATGATCCATACCAGCAAGTGTAATGCCAAACTCTTCGCAATTCTTCCTTAGTGTTTCAATTTGCTTCTTTGAAACCGGATCATTTAAAACATGCCGGTTGCGGGTAGGGACATTATGATCCATTGTGGCAAAGGTTCGGCCGGGCTGGCGCACCTTTCGGCCATTCATCCGCAAGCCTTCAAAGGCTTGCGGAGAAGTGACCTCATGTACTAAATGTAAATCAATATATAATAGATCAGGCTTTCCTTCCTCCTGATGGACAATATGGTTTTCCCAGATTTTTTCAATAATGGTTCTTGGCTTTGTCATGTTTGTTCCTCCTTTTTAAAAGGGCAAAAGGTTAAATATAACAGCTTAGGATGCAGCTTGATGCATTACGAGTTTGAATATAATCGGCTATCAGTCTGGTCATTTCCGAGGTGCCCACCGTTACTCCGGATTCCATCTTCAGGTCAGGTGTATGGTAGCCTTCATCAAGGATCGATTGAACGGCATCCTCTACCAGCTTTGCTTCCTCTTCCAAACCAAAAGAATAGCGGAGCATAAGTGCTGCTGATAAGATCATGGCAAGGGGATTGGCGATCCCTTGCCCGGCAATGTCAGGGGCGGAACCATGTACCGGTTCGTAAAGTCCGACCCCGTCGTCCCTTAAGCTTGCAGAAGGGAGCATGCCCAGTGAACCTGTTAGAACAGAAGCTTCATCGCTAAGAATGTCCCCAAACATATTTTCAGTGACGATTACATCAAATTGAGAAGGGTTGGTAATAAGCTTCATGGCCGTTGAATCTACAAGCATATGCTGAACCACGACTTCAGGATATGCTGCTTTTTTTTCTTCTACAATTTCGCGCCAAAGTTTACTGGATTCAAGAACATTGGCTTTATCAACAGAGGTTAGTTGTTTTTTTCGCTTCATTGCAGCTTGAAAGGCTTTGTCTACAATTCTTTCAATTTCTTTTCTGGTATAAAAGAGCGTATCCACAACTGAGTTTCCATTCTCCCGTCTTTCACTTGGGGTGCCGAAATATAATCCGCCAGTGAGCTCTCTCACGATCAGAAGATCACTGCCCTCAATGACCTCCTGTTTAAGAGGGGAAGAAGGCAGCAGTTTTTTAAATCCTTTAATCGGTCTTAGGTTTGCAAACAGGCCGAGCTCCTTCCGGATTCCGAGTAAACCTTTTTCCGGACGCAAATGGGAAGGGTTGAGATCCCATTTAGGTCCTCCAACAGCTCCAAGCAAGACTGCATCCGCCTTTTTGCAGGCTTCAACAGTAGAATCCGGAAGAGGAGTACCATGAAGATCGACAGCAGTTCCTCCTATGTCATGGGATTCAAAAGTAAAGGTATGTTTAAATTCTTGAGCGACTGCATGAAGAATTTCCTTAGCAGAATGAATGACTTCCTGCCCAATTCCATCACCAGGGAGCAGTACGATTTTTTTGTCCATGTTGGGCCTCCTTATTTTGGATACGTTCTTTTATAGCTCTTTTACCGGCCTAGCCATTGAATGCGATAAGCTGTTTAAAGAAAAGCTTTTTCTTTTTGGGTTTTCTTTTGTGTAAGGAAGATCCTGTTGACAGCGTTTAAAAAGGCTTTTGCCGATGCTTCCAGGACATCCTGTGCTGAACTGCGGCCGCTGACAGGAGTACCATTAACGGTTAATTTAACTTGTGCTTCTGCCAGCGCATCCCGTCCCTGACCGATAGAGTTCAGCTGGTAGTTTGTAATATGAATCTCTTCTTCAACCAAAGCTTCTAAGGTGTTGTATAAAGCCTCTACACTTCCCTGGCCGGTTCTGGCCGTCTCAACTCTATCTCCATCAGGAGTGGTGAGGGCGACACTTGCAGTTGGAAGGTTTGTGGATGAAGCATAATGTACTTGAAACGCGACAAGCTGGTATTTTTTAACCGTTTCAGCGTCTGTTTGGATATCGGTCAAGATCGAAAAGATATCTTCATCTGTTACTTGTTTTTTGGTATCTGTCAGCTGTTTGAATAAGTGAAAGGCCTGCGCCAGTTTTTCAGGGGAAAGCTCAAAGCCCATTTGCTTTGTTTTGTCCTTAAAAGCATGGCGGCCGGAATGCTTGCCTAGAACAAGATCATTTGACTGGATACCGACTAATTCAGGAGTAATAATTTCGTAAGTAGACGCATGCTTCAGGACACCATCCTGATGAATCCCGGATTCATGGGCAAAAGCATTTTTGCCGATAATGGCTTTATTTGGAGGAACCCTCATACCTGTAAATTTGCTGACAAGATCACTGGTACGTTTGATTTCTTTCAATACTAGATTTGTAGTGTAAGGATATTTATCCTTTCTAATGGTAAGGGCAACACCAATTTCCTCCAATGCTGCATTGCCGGCTCGTTCACCGATCCCATTAATGGTACCTTCGATTTGGGCTGCTCCATTTTCAATGGCAGCAAGTGAATTGGCTACAGCAAGCCCTAAATCATCGTGGCAATGGCCAGAAAGGATTACATTATCGATATTTGGTACATTTTCTTTAATAAATCGGAACATATGGCCGTAGTCTTCCGGAGTAGAGTAGCCGACTGTATCAGGAAGATTAATAATGGTCGCACCGGCATTAATGACTCTTTCAACAATCTCTGCAAGGAAAGGAAGGTCCGAGCGTGTGGCATCTTCAGCAGACCACTGAACCTGCGGGAACTTTTTCCTGGCATAGGAGACCATTTCAACAGCTGTTTCCATTACCTCTAAAGGAGTTTTCTTCAGCTTGTAATTCATATGGATAGGGGAGGTGGCAAGAAACAGGTGGAGCCGAGGCTCTTCCGCTTCTTTTAGAGCTTCCCACGCAATGTCAATATCTGTCTTTGTTGTTCTGGCAAGGCCTGTGATTGAGGCATTCCGCACAGTTTCTGCAATGGCTTTTACAGCCTCGAAATCTCCCTGGGAGGAGGCTGGAAAACCAGCCTCCATAATGTCTACTCCCAATCTTTCAAGCTGCTTTGCAATTTCAAGCTTTTCTAACTGATTCAGGTTAACGCCGGGGGATTGTTCACCATCACGTAATGTTGTATCAAAAATATTAATGTGAGACATTAGCAACCACTTCCTTATTCTTTTTAGAATGGACGGATTGATTAATGAAAGGCATTAACTGCCGGAGCTCCCTTCCAACCACTTCGATCGGGTGATTTTTTTCACTTTGGTTGATTGCATTAAATTGCGGGCGGTTTGCCTGATTTTCTAGAATCCAGCCTTTTGCAAACGCTCCGGATTGGATATCCTTCAGGATTTCTTTCATTCTTGCTTTTGTATCAGCATCTACAACCCTTGGACCGGAAACAAAATCCCCCCATTGAGCCGTATCTGAAATGGAATAACGCATTCCTTCGAGCCCGCCTTCATACATAAGATCCACAATCAGTTTCAATTCGTGCAGACATTCAAAGTAAGCTAATTCCGGCTGATAACCAGCCTCAGTTAAGGTCTCAAATCCCGCCTTGACTAAAGCTGTTAGACCGCCGCACAATACGGCTTGTTCTCCGAATAAGTCGGTTTCTGTTTCTTCCTGGAAGGTTGTTTCAAGAATTCCGGCACGGCCTGCTCCAATTCCCTTTGCATAGGCAAGGGCAATTTCTTTTGCTTTCCCTGTGTAATCCTGGTGAATACCGTAAAGGGCAGGGACACCGCCTCCTTCAGTATAGGTACGGCGGACAAGATGACCGGGTCCTTTTGGAGCGACAAGAAAGACATCGACATTTTCGGGAGCTACAATCTGATTGAAGTGAACGTTAAATCCATGTGCGAAAACAAGTGCATTACCAGGGAAGAGATTTTCTTTAATACTTTCTTCATACACTTTTGTTTGGAGTTCATCCGGCAAAAGGACCATGATGACGTCTGCAGCGGCAGCAGCTTCTTCAACTGTACGGACATCAACTCCATCTTCTTCTGCTTTATCCCAAGACTTGCCTTTTCTTAATCCGACTACTACGTCAAATCCGCTATCGATTAGGTTCAGCGCGTGGGCATGCCCTTGCGATCCATATCCAATGATTGCGATTTTTTTAGATTCCAATACCTCTGTTTGAATGTCACTGTTATAAAGTACCTTTGCCATAAATCATCATCCTCTTTTCCATCATTATTGTTTTTTGGACCTGTATCTTTTCCATTTGCTCTGTTTACTTCGTTAAAGTAAAAGAGGGAAGCTCTGCTACCTGCGGCTGGTGTCCCCGCAAAAATGCAGTTAGCCCGGTTCTTGCAAGCTCTTTAATCCCATAAGGGCGGAGCAGCTCGATCAATGCTTCAATTTTCTCGGGTTTACCTGTTACTTGAACAGCGAGGCTGTCTTTGCTGACATCAATAATGGAAGCCCTGAAAGGTTCTATAATTCCATGTATCTCGCTTCGAAGCTGTGAGCTGCTTGAGACCTTTATAAGTGCAAGCTCTCTTGCCACAATGGCTTTATCTGTAATATCAGATACCTTCAGTACATCAATTTGCTTATGGAGCTGCTTTGTCACTTGTTCCAGCCTTAATTCATCTTCCACCTCCACTACAAGTGTCATTTTTGAAATGCCTTCAGCTTCAGTGGGACCTACAGAAATGCTTTCAATGTTGAATTGCCGTCTTTGTAAAAGCCCTGTTATCCGGTTCAGCACCCCGCTGTGATTCTGAACCGTTGCGGTTATAATTCGTTTCATGGTTTCACTCCAATCATTTCATGCAATCCTTTGCCTGGGGCAATCATGGGATACACATTCTCTTGTTGAAGTACACTGCAATCGACAAGAACTGGGCCATCGCAATCAAACACTTCCGGAAGGGTGACAATCAGTTCTTCCTGCGTTTCGACTTTGAAACCACGGATGCCGTAGCTTTCTGCCAATTTGACAAAATCAGGCTGGGTATATAGCAGCGATTCCGAATAACGTTTTTCATAGAACTCTTCCTGCCATTGGCGCACCATTCCGAGTGCACCGTTATTGACAATGATAATCTTGACCGGCAGGTTCCTCTCCCGTATGACGGACAGCTCTTGCAGCGTCATTTGAAATCCGCCGTCCCCAACAATCGCTACAACCGTACTATCAGGTGCTGCAATCTGTGCTCCAATTGCTGCGGGGAATCCAAAGCCCATTGTTCCCAGTCCTCCTGATGTGACCCAGCGGTGCGGCTCGGTGAAGGAATAGTGTTGGGCTGCCCACATTTGATGCTGTCCTACATCTGTTGTTACAATCGCTTTTCCCTTTGAAATCTTATGAACTGCCTGGATGACCCATTGAGCGCACAACTGATCCTGACGGTTCTGGTACCAAAGCGGGTAATTCTCCTTGTTAGCTTTTAATTTTTCCAGCCAATCATCATGCAGGGGAGAAGAGTGGCTCAGCTTAAGCAGTTCTGTAATGGCTTCTTTTGCATCTGCTACTATCGGGATATCGGCAGGTACTGTTTTGCTGATCTCCGCCGGATCGATGTCGATATGGGCGACCTTTGCCTGAGGTGCAAAGAACTTAAGATTTCCAGTTAACCGATCATCAAAGCGTGCACCGATATTAATGAGAAGGTCGCATTCATAAAGCGCCATGTTGGCAGCATAGGTTCCGTGCATGCCTGCCATTCCTAACGAAAGGGGACTGTTCCCTGGAAAGCTTCCCAATCCGAGAAGAGTCGTAGTGACTGGGAGCCTGTGTTTTTCCGCAAAGATTCTTAAAATGTCAGACGCTTTGCTGTGAAGGATCCCAGCACCTGCCAAAACCACGGGCTTATGAGCTTTTGAAATCGCATCTGCCAGCTTTTTCAGCTGGAGTGGATTTGGCTTTGTTGTCGGCTGATAGCCGGGAAGATGGAACTGAACTTTTTTTGGTGCAGAAGTAACTGTACCTGCTGAAATATCCTTAGGAACGTCGATGACAACTGGACCAGGACGGCCAGTAGAAGCGATATGAAAAGCTTCTTTAATGATTCTGGGCATCTCTTCAATCGACTGCACCTGATAGTTATGCTTTGTAATGGGCGTTGTGATGGCTAAAATATCTGCTTCCTGAAAGGCATCTGTTCCAATGACATTCCGTGCAACCTGGCCGGTAAAAACGACAAGGGGCAGGGAATCCATCATCGCATCAGTAATCCCGGTTACCAGGTTGGTTGCGCCCGGTCCAGATGTTGCAATGACGACTCCAGGCTTCCCGGTTATGCGTGCATAGCCTTCTGCAGCATGGATGGATCCTTGTTCATGCCTGAATAGAATATGTTTAATAGAATCCCGGGCTCGAAAAATGGCATCGTAGATTGGAAGTACAGCACCACCCGGATATCCAAATAACGTTGTGACACCTTCTTCAATTAAGCAGTCGATTAAAAGATCTGCGCCTGTACGGAGAGCTGTGCTATGTTGGACTTCCGGACTTGCTTCTAGCTTCATGAAATAATCCCTCCTCGTAATGGTTTTGCTTATTAAAATGATTTTGCTGTAATAAGCTGACAGAAATTCTGACAAAAGAATCAGCCCATAGTAAAAAGGCCTCATTTACAACCGATTAAACTGCACTAAAAATGTCAGTATAATCGGGGAGAAAAGGCCTTTGCTCTCTCGGTACCACCCGACTTTACAGTAGTCTTGCGAATACTGTCTCATGAAGCAGCTTCACAACCCAGGAAGCTGTTTCTTTTGATAACAGGTACTGATTGCATACCTGATTGAACCTATTAGAGCGGTGCCCGTTCAGTCCAATACTCAGGGAGGATGTCAGAATAAGCGGTATTACCGGGCTTCCAGCAACCCCGGCTCTCTGAAAATACGGATACCTATTCCTTTATTCCCGTCAACGATTTGGTTATTTTGTTTTTGGAAATGATTTACAATTGGTAAGATTAGATTTTCATAATTCCGCCCGTACTCGCAGAGGTTACAAGTTTTGCATACTTGGCCAGGTATCCTGATTGGATTTTAGGCTCGGGCTTTTTCCATGTTTTCTTTCTTTCTGCAAGGATGGTGTCATCGACAAGCAGTTCGATGGAGCGTGTCTTTAAATCAATTAAAATGGGGTCGCCATTCTCTATAAAAGCAATAGGTCCGCCTTCTGCAGCTTCAGGTGATATATGTCCCACTGAAATGCCTCGGCTTGCTCCGGAAAAACGGCCATCTGTGATTAGTGCGACCTCTTTATCCAGCCCGCGGCCTGCGATAGCGGCAGTAGGTGCCAGCATTTCCGGCATTCCCGGCCCGCCTTTTGGACCTTCATATCGTATAACGACCACATTTCCAGCTTTGACAGTGCCGTTATCAATTCCAGCTTGTGCTTCTTCCTGTGATTCGAAAACGATCGCTTCACCTAGAAAGCTTTTAATAGCAGGATCTACAGCTCCCACTTTAATAACACCGCCATCAGGGGCTATGTTGCCAAACAGAATGGAGAGGCCGCCAACAGGGCTATATGGGTTCTCCTTTGTCCTAATTACGTTTGAATCTAGTATTTTTGCATTCTCCACATTTTCTTCAATTGTTTTTCCCGTAACGGTGATACAGTTTTTATTGATAAGTCCTTCTATTTGGCAGAGCTCATGGATGATGGCACTGACGCCTCCTGCATAATGGACATCCTGAATGGAATAGTCTGATGCTGGGCTTATCTTGGATAAGTAAGGGACCTCCTCAGCGATACGATTAATCTCGTGCAAATCGTAATCCACTCCGGCTTCATGGGCAATGGCCAATGTATGAAGGACGGTGTTGGTTGACCCGCCCATTGCCATATCAAGGGCAAAGGCATTATCAAAGGCTTCTTTCGTCATAATATCCCGTGGGCGGATATCCTTTTTTACCAATTCCATCAAATGCGATGCAGCCTGCCGAATAAGATCATGCCTTTCTTCAGAAGTAGCGACAATGGTTCCGTTGCCAGGAACGGTCATGCCCAGAATCTCCATCAAGCAGTTCATGGAATTTGCTGTAAACATTCCTGAGCAGGACCCGCAAGTTGGACAGGCGAGTGTTTCAAGCTCTAGCAGTTCCTGCTGGCTGATGGAGCCCTTGTTATAAGCGCCAACGCCCTCAAAAACAGAAGCGAGGGAAAGCGTCTTTCCGCTTGTTGATACACCTGCTTCCATCGGCCCTCCGGATACAAATACAGAAGGAACATTAGTCCTGGCTGCAGCCATCAACATTCCTGGAGTAATCTTGTCGCAGTTTGGAATATAGAAAACTCCGTCAAACCAATGAGCGTTAATCACTGTTTCAGCACTGTCCGCAATGATTTCGCGGCTTGGCAGGGAGTAGCGCATCCCGATATGCCCCATCGCAATTCCATCATCAACACCAATGGTATTGAATTCAAAGGGAATGCCGCCGGCCTCTCTAATGGCTTCTTTTACAACTTCTGCAAATTGATTTAAATGCTTATGTCCTGGAATAATGTCTATATAAGAATTACAGACACCGATAAATGGTTTATCCAGATCGCTTGTTTTAACCCCGGCTGCGTATAACAGACTGCGATGCGGGGCACGGTCCATCCCCTTTTTAATCATGTCGCTTCGCATTTCTAGCCTCCTGATTCTTTTCTGACAGGGCAAAACGTTGATCTTACCTGTCTTCTTTGTCATAATTCGTTGAGAAAATCTGGCTCTTTTCAAAGCTGCGTATGCTATACATTTGCTTGATTGATATATAGAAAAGCTTTGTTGTCGACTATCATACAACCATTCAAAATCTTGGTCAACAAAAAAACTGACAATTCAAAAGAATCTAAAATAATGATAGCGGTTTCATTGCCTTTATGAAGCCGTTGAAAAGTTTTTAAAAAAATTTTGAAAATACATTCAAATATGCTTTTTTAAAACTTAATTCTGATCGGTTCGAATGAAATGGAGGGGGAGGGGGTTATGCAAGACTCCTTTGAAAAAGGAAGCAGGAAGGGAGATGGTTCAGGCTTAGATTCGCTATGATTGTTCCTGGGTCTGTCAGGAATAAGAAGAATAATAGTATTTCAATATAATAGTTTGGACGCATTCTTAGTATTAGAGTGGAATAAGAAATTTTATTAAAAGATTGAAAGAGTGCAGCTAATAGGTTCTTGAAATAATTTTAGTTCGGCTGAAGTCTTAAAAGAGAATATCCTAAATGGGTGAAGGAACATGGAGATGTGAGAATGGCAGATGGAAATTTATAAATAATATGTGAAAAGACATAGGAAAATGGTGTCGAAATAAATGAAAATTCAAAATAAAAGAGGGCGAAAGTTGTATAGACAATTAAACGTCTGTTGATAGACTGGAAATGAAAACCTTTTCAAATAAATGGGAGGAGAGGATCACATGTTTAGAAGGCTTGGTGTCATTGCCTTGTCGGTTCTGCTTTTATTTTCACTAGGAACGACGTCACTTTCAGCCAATGCCATGGGAAAGCAGAAGGAAAGTCAAAGGGGGAACCAGGATAAGCAGGCAATGAAGTGGGTGAAAGAGAAGCTTAGGCACATGTCAGTTGAGGAAAAAGTGGGACAGCTATTTATTATTCATGCCTATGGAAAAACTCCCGACGACCCTGCATATGAAGAAACGAATCTAAATGATAAGCGCGGGGGAGCCACCTTTAAAGACATCATAGAGAAATATCATATTGGTGGTGTTATTTATTTTAATTGGTCTCAGAATATTGGAACGCCGTTGGACGCAGCTCAGGCTCAGAACCTTTCGAATGGATTGCAGAAAATAGCCATGAATCAAAAATCCAAAATCCCATTATTCATTTCAACAGATCAAGAGGGAGGAATAGTCACACGTGTTACGGAGCCAGCTACGGTTTTTCCTGGAAATATGGCGCTGGGAGCGGCACGATCTAATTATTTTGCTGAAAAAACCGGCAGGATTATTGGCACAGAACTTAAGAGTCTGGGAATTAATATGGACTTTGCACCTGACCTTGATGTCAATGTGAATCCGGAAAATCCTGTCATCGGTGTCCGTTCTTACTCTTCTGATCCAGACTTGGTATCAGCAATGGGAACTTCAGAAATTACCGGTATACAAAGCCGGAATGTTCTGGCTGCAGGCAAGCATTTCCCTGGGCACGGGGATACGAATGTCGATTCACATTATGGGCTTCCAATTGTAAATCATGATCTCAAAACTCTTGAAAATGTAGATTTTAAACCCTTTAAAGCAGCGATTAAATCAGGGGTTGATGCCATCATGACAGCACATATCGTCGTTCCTGCACTTGATTCATCAGGTCTGCCGGCGACATTGTCCAAGCCGATTATGACTGGTATTCTTCGAAACAAGCTTGGATTTAAAGGACTGATTGTAACGGATAGCCTTGATATGGCGGGAGCAAATGTGCTTCCAGCCGATCAGGTGCCTGTTGCTGCCTTCAATGCAGGAGCAGATATTCTGCTTAATCCTCCCGATGTTCCACTTGCTTATAATTCTGTATTAAAAGCAGTGAAATCCAACGTAATCAGCAAACAGCGTTTAGACCAGTCTGTAGAAAGAATTCTCCTTGCAAAATATAAAAGAGGGCTTGTAAAGGAGCCTTTAACAAGTAAGGAGGAGTTAAAGAATATTGGAATTCCTGGGAGCTTGGTTACAGCGAATGAAATAACAGAAAAGAGTATCACTCTTTTGAAGAATGAAAATAATATTTTGCCTCTTAACAAACATCAAAGGGTCCTGGTTGCCGGGCCTGCTGCAGCAAATACACAAGAGCTTGCCGGCCTTTTAAGAGATAAAGGGTTTAATATTGAATCGATAGAAACGACCACCTCCCCTTCAGCTGATCAAACCCAAAATGCAATCGATCAGTCAAAAAATGCAGATGTAATCGTTATTCCTACTTACAACGCAAATACAAATAGTGCACAGAAGGCATTTGTTCAAGGGCTGGAAAAAACCGAAAAGCCTATCGTGATTGCGGCCATGAGAAATCCCTACGACATTATGGCCTTTCCGGAAGTTAATGCGAATATACTCACTTATGGGAATGGGGAAATTTCTACAAGAGCATTGGCAAAGGCAATAGCTGGAGAAGTAAATCCTGAGGGAAGGCTTCCGGTGAGCATTCCGGGGCTGTATTCTTTTGGCTCGGGCCTGCGTTACTAAAGTAGGGATTTTTTGACGTTCTCCATAAGATTTTTAAAAAAGCTCTGTTTAATTTTAAAAGTTGATAACTGCTCACTTTTAGCTTATACCTTTTCAGCAATTTGTAAGGGTATGAGCTGGAAAAAATAAAAAAAGTCTAACAGCATAACAAATGAGGGAGAGGAATTAGAGGATGCAAAGGTTTCTGAAAACCGGTTCTATTGCCTTTATGAGCTCCGCTTTATTCATATCCTCCACTGGTTTTTATGCGTCCAGTTCTGACACAGTCAAGGCAAAGGACGGATATTATTCCAGGTTTACATGGGATCATCCAGGGAAATCCTCCTCGGTCCTTTATAAAGGCACTGCCAGGGAAGCAGGAATGGTGGATGACCCCTTAAGAGGAATTGACCCGATTATGAAGAATGCGATTGAACAAAAGGTTATGCCTGGTGCCGTCACTCTGATTGCGCGGAAGGGGATCATTGTACAGAATCAGGCATATGGCTATGCTTACAAGTACACAGATGACCAATTTACAGAGGCAGAAAACCCGGTTTTGATGAGAAAGAATACCATTTTTGATATTGCTTCTATTAGTAAACTATTTACAACCGTAGCGGTCATGCAATTGTATGATAAAGGACTTTTTAAACTGGATGACCCAGTGGCTAAGTACCTGCCTGAGTTTGCGGAGAACGGCAAGCAAGCTGTAACAATTCGCCAGCTTTTGACCCATACATCAGGCTTTGAGCCTGACATTCCTCTTTATCAGATGCCTGGTACCAGGGAAGAAAGGATTGAAATGGTGTTAAAGCATGGACTCGCCCATCCGCCAGGTACGAATTATACCTACAGTGATTTAAATATGATTACGCTCGGTGCTCTTGTGGAAAGGCTGACAGGCCAAAGAGAAGATGTATATGTAAAGCAGCATATCACCGATCCCTTGAATATGAAGGATACAATGTATAATCCCGGAGCATCCTTAAAACCAAGAGTCGCTGCCACAGAGTATCAGCCATGGACGGGGAGAGGGCTTGTCTGGGGTCAGGTGCATGATGAGAATGCATGGGCTCTGGATGGAGTAGCGGGACACGCTGGTGTCTTTTCGACAGCTCATGATCTGGCCATACTGGGACAAACCTTTTTAAACGGGGGAGAATACGGACATTCCCGCATTTTAAAAGCCGCTACAGTTAAATTAATGGAGCAAAATATGAATCAGGGTTTTCCAGGTGATGACCATGGACTTGGTTTTGAATTAAATCAGGGCTGGTATATGGATAGTCTTTCAGATGAAGGGACTTTGGGGCATACAGGATTTACAGGGACTTCTTTGGTGATCAGCCCTCAAAATCAAACGATTGTGATTCTATTAACGAACCGTGTCCATCCAACGCGAAATACAGTGTCCACCAACCAAACCAGGAGGCTTGTTGCCCGTCAGGCAGGCGACGCCATTCCAGTTGAAATAAGGGGAAACAGCCGAGCATGGTTTGCTGGATATGGTGATAATAAAAAGGCAGATTTGGAGGCGAAAGTGGATATTGACACCCCTTCTATGCTCACATTCAAAACCTGGTATCGAATTGAAAAGGATGCGGACTTCGGAAGAGTGGAGGTCTCAGAGGATGGAGCAGTATGGAGCAAGCTAGGACCAGACCTAACAGGATCAAGTGATCAGTGGGAGAGAATATCCTATCCTTTGCCGGTGGGGACAAAATATATTCGATTTGAATACGAAACGGATAGCTCCGTCAATGGAAGAGGGTGGTATGTGTTAAGCCCAGCTATTTTATCAAAGGGAAAAAATCAGCCGCTTGAATGCACTACATCCGACTGGGAATTAAGAAGCCGCTAAGAAAATGGTGAATGGAGCGGGAAGAAAGCCCGCTCCTTTAAACCATTGGGGAGGGGTTATTTTGAAAAAGTGGATGATTGCTTGTCTAACCTTGGTTCTGTTTATTTCCTGTCTCTCAGCTGCCATCGCCAAAACTCACAAAACAGGATGGGAAAAGCAAAAAAAGAATTCGTTTGAAGCCGGTGAAGAGGTGCTTTTAAATGACAGAATAGACCTTTTGAAAGGGAAAAGAGTAGGTGGCCTTGTCGTTCCGCGCCCTTCTGATACATTCGTCCCTTCCAGCAGTGCTGCACCCGGATAAACAAGTGCGGTTTTGAGTTAATTGGTGCTCCTTTTATTGATGGTGATACCTTGGCACAAAAATTAAATGAATTAAAACTTCCAGGTGTTTTATTTAGAAGTACATACTTTACTTCAACTACTTCTAAGTACATCGGCAAGCTTTCAGGTGGAGTTCAAATTCATGTTACAAACAGGAATGTTTATCAATCAGTAGAGACAGGCATTGCCATTGTGAAAACCATTCACGACCTTTACCCCGAACAGTTTTCCTTTCTTCCAGAGGATAAAAATGGTGTCTCTTACTTTGACGAATTAATAGGGAATGGCTGGGTACGAAAGGCTATTAACAACGGAAGCTCACTAGAAGAAATTGTAAAACGGTGCAATGAAGAAACGAGAAAATTCAAGCAGACACGGAAAAAATACCTGCTGTATAAGTGAGGAAAGGCTGCCGGGTATGGCAGCCTCTTTTTAGATGGAAAAAGTATAAAAAATCTAGTCACTTTCTAACTCAAGAGCCTAACGGCCAGCTGAGTAGCAAGGTGTTGCGGATTTCCTATGTTCTTGGCATGGGTATGGGCGGCAGAGGAGGAAACAGTGGGGCGCCATTCGAAATGTTGCCTGTATAAAATGTGTATTGTTGCAAAAAACCGGATGAATGTTCCAGAAAACGGAAAGAACGTTGCGATGATCCCAAAAAGTGATGCAATAAAAAAAGAGTGTTGCAGAAAACAAAGGAAATGTAGCAAATGACTGATTCGTCCACCATTATGCAGTCACGTGACCGAAAGATTAGAGACGCTGGTGTGTGAATGCATTGGCATTTAACATAAATGGAATGATTATTGAAAGAAATGCCTAAACATTTTACAATAATGCCGTGAAAATCTAATTAAATGCCGTAACTTTTTCGAAAAATGCCGAAACTGGTCAAAACAGCTTTGACATGAACGCAAAAAATGCCTGTAACAGTTCACAGGCATTTGCTTTGCATTTATTAAACGCTATGGATGTTTCAAAAAAGTAAATGTTATTCAAGAATAATATTAGTTGGGGCAAAATATTATTTTTAAACCCTTTTTTTTCTTTTGAAAATATTTTTGTATTCCAATTAATCATGTGAAAAATAAGAGGCTAATTGTTCACTTTCCTTTTTTCTTCTTTTACGATGTTCAGCCCGTACCTTTGCTGTGTCATTTAACCAGCGCTCTTCTTCTGTCTCAGGAACCACCATTGGAATTTGCGTTGGCTGGCCCTGCTCATTAAGAGCGACAAAGGTGAGAAATGATAAAGCTGCAATGGACTTCTTCCCTGTTAATAAATGTTCCGATGTAATTTTTACAAATATCTCCATGGAGCTTCTTCCGGTATACGTAACCATTGCTTCCAGTTTAACCGCATCACCGACACGAATAGGTTTAATAAAGTCCACGGAGTCAGTGGAAGCAGTAACGACAGGTGAACGTGCCATTTTGGTTGCAGTAATGGAAGCCACATTATCAATATAGGCCATCAACTTACCGCCAAATAAGGTTCCGTGATTATTGGTATCAGGCGGGAGTACGTGGGTTGTATGTACAGTTAAAGTTTCAGACATTTTTTTAGTCGGTCTTTCTGTCATGTAGGTCACCTCTAGCTATAAATTCATTTCTTCGTTATTATACCCTTTATTGTGGTGAAAAGTAGTTGAGCTGTTAATTTTTCTTTCCCAGTTTCTTTTTTTAAGCCTTTGTTAAAGGACAGTGTTGTTTTTTATCTCATAACAGTAAAGAAAGATGGTAACTCAAAAAGCCGGACTATCCGTTGAAGGGAGTCAACCTTTTTTTACTATTGAATAAAAGGGGATTTTTCTATTTAATTTTAGACTAGGCTACCCTGAAAATCACTTTATACGAGTTCAAAAATCAAGCCAAACTGACCTATGATAATTATTATTGCCTTATGAAGAAAGAACATATTAGAGTGGCTTCTGAAAAAATCTAGGTTGACCTTACACTTATTAACTGAACAGGTATGACAAACAGCAGTACCTATATATGAGTATTTCCTAATGTTCGTTTTTAATCAAGGTTGATTGGAACAGATAAACGAGACTCCTGCGGGATGAGCGTGTAAATGGAAAACCCGCAGGAGCTTGCGACGAGGAGGCTCCGCTACCGCCCCGGAAAGCGAGTGCCTGAAGTGGAAATCAACCAGGAAAAAAGAGGCTATATCCAAGGTCTTCTGATATCATTGGACCTTTTGGGACAGCGTCTTTCTTTACTGTAGAATGAGCTAAAAATAATCAGTTTAAAAAGTCATCAGCATTCTATTCCTTTTCCTTATTAGCGTGCTAAATTGATAACTTTCTAAAATGTGATTAAAAGATATTGACGAAAATAAATCCACGAGTATATCCTATAGAAAGGGGTTTCAATATAAAGTATGACACATTAAAAAGATAAAGTGGATGGGAAAAAAAGAAAGTGGTGTGGAAGCAATGAAAATAAATAAATTGCAACTACAAAATGAAAAGGCTTTATCCGAAACAGCTGTTTCGCGATAAAGCCTTTTTTCTTTATCACGCTACAGTATTAGGGAGGTAAACATGATGGAAGCAATAGGAAATTACAGGGAAATACGCAAAAGTGAAAACCTTGAAAAAAGTAGGAGGGAAATTATGATTGAATTAACAGGAGATACATTGACCCTTCAAGAAGCAAAAGACATTATTTATAATCATGCAGCTGTAAGACCTTCTGCAGTCAGTATGGAAAAAGTGAAAAAAAGCAGGGAAGCAGTTGAACGTATTGTAAAGGAAAAAAGGGTTGTTTATGGGATTACAACCGGGTTTGGAAAATTCAGTGATGTATGGATTGATACGGAAAACGTAGAAGAACTGCAGCTCAATTTGATTCATTCTCATGCCTGCGGGGTAGGGGAGTCATTTCCGGAAAAGGTCTCCAGGGGTATGCTGCTGCTTCGTGCGAATGCATTACTAAAGGGATTTTCAGGGGTTCGTCCTGTTATTATTGAAAGACTATTAGATATGGTGAATGCAGGGATACACCCTGTCGTTCCTCAACAAGGGTCACTTGGCGCAAGCGGCGATTTAGCACCGCTGTCCCATTTGGTTCTTGGGCTATTAGGTGAGGGAGAAGTTTTTTATAAAGGAAATAAAGTGGACGCCGCCTATGCATTCAGCCAGGAAGGACTTGAACCGGTAACGCTTCAGGCGAAGGAGGGGCTTGCTCTCATTAACGGCACACAGGCTATGACAGCTATGGGTGTGGTTAATTATCTAGAAGCAGAGCAATTGGCAAAACAAAGTGAATGGATTGCAGCTACAACAATAGAGGGATTAAGAGGAATCATTGATGCATTTGATGAGGATGTCCATGTTGCGAGGGGCTATCAGCAGCAGGTCGATGTGGCGAAAAGAATGAGCCATTATCTTTCAGGAAGCAAACTGACAACAAAACAAGGTGAACTAAGAGTGCAGGATGCCTATTCTTTAAGATGTATTCCGCAAGTTCACGGAGCTTCCTGGCAGGCACTTGATTACGTAAAAGAAAAGCTGCTTATCGAAATGAATGCTGCAACAGACAATCCTCTTATATTTGACGATGGAGAAAAAGTCATTTCAGGAGGGAATTTTCATGGCCAGCCGATTGCTTTTGCAATGGATTTTATGAAAATTGCCATTGCGGAGCTTGCTAATATTTCCGAAAGAAGGATAGAAAGATTGGTGAATCCGCAGCTTAACGATTTGCCAGCCTTTTTAAGCCCTCAGCCAGGATTGCAGTCAGGAGCCATGATCATGCAATATGCAGCAGCTTCACTTGTATCAGAAAATAAGACACTTGCCCATCCGGCCAGTGTGGACTCTATTCCTTCGTCTGCAAATCAAGAGGATCATGTCAGTATGGGAACCATTGCGGCGAGGCACGCCTATCAAATTCTGCAGAACGCGAGAAGAGTGCTTGCGATTGAATGGATCTGTGCAATGCAGGCAGTCGAACATAGAGGGTTGGATAAAATGGCAGAAGCCACACGTTCATTTTTCAACCTAGGAAGACAGGTTGTCCCAGCTATTGATAAAGACAGGGTGTTCTCAAAAGATATTGAGGCAGCTGCCAAATGGATGGAAGACGACCTTCTAAGCGAGGCTCATTCTTGATGGCTGTTAATTAAAGGATTCTTATATCCAACAGCAGCAAAGCTTACAAAGCAAAAAGAGAAGGAGTAGATATTTCCTTCTCTTTTTGCTTTGCCATTTTATTTTTTACGGCTCTTTTCATTTTTTTCTTCCCTGTTATTGTCTTCTACATAAGAATCATGTTCAGAGGCAGGAAGATCGCCAAATTGTGTCATGATGTTTTTTTCATTTAAGGTATGCTCATAATCCTTGAATTCATCATTCCTATATACTTGAATATTTTTACCTGACATGTCATTCCCAGTAAAGTTTTCAAAATCCTCTACATAGCCTTCATTCTCATCCGCATCAATATACATTTCATTATAATTTTCCTTAGGCTCAATAAAATCAGATGGAGACTCTGATGTTCCGTATTTAGCCACAGATTGCCAGGTGTCCTCTGCATCATACGCTACTGATTCTTTTCGGTTATTTTCAAAAACAAATTTACCGAAAGGAGGCGTTAAAACCTCTTCTTCTATCGGGCGATCATGTGAAACGGTTTGCTCAGGGCTATGTTCCTTGCAGTACAATGTATAAGGAATTGCTTCCAGCCTTTCAAAAGGGATTTCTTGTCCGCACTCCTTGCATTTTCCATAGGTTCCTTCATCAATGGCTTTTAAGGCTTGCTCAATATTTTGCAATTCAACGTCGCTATGCTGCCGCAAAGCAATATCTTTTTCCCGTTCAAATAGTTCTGTCCCAAGATCTCCGGGATGATTGTCATAAGCGGATAATTCGCTTGTAGATGAATAAGGGAATTCATCCTCCATACCGTATTGATCATTTTGCTTCTCCTGGTGCTCTATTCCACTCTTTAGCTCTTGAAGCTGAGTACGAAATGTTGATAGTTGTTCTTCTGTTAGCATTTATACCACTTCTTTCCTCAGAAAGTGTAATCTCATTTTGTATGGTTTTACCACAATTGCACTTATCCTAAACAAAACGAGACAATATCCATTCATATGACAGTATTATTCGACAAAATGGATAAAACATACTAAGAAAAGAGCAAGCGCCTTGTTCATCGGCGTACAGATTTCAGAGACTCCGACTGAGATAAAGGAAACACAGCGAGGTATTTCACGAGCTGATATTGACTTATCTTAGTGAGGAGACGTAGAAATCTGCTAGCCGATAGGAGCTGGAGCTGGACAGAGAAAAGAGCAAGCGTCTAGCAAAATTAATCTTGACCTTAAACAGAAGCAATAATAAAAAGCCTCCATTACTGAAGGCTTCTTTTTCTTAGATCAAGCTTTTTGAACATGAGAAGATACACACAGGCACTCGCCGCGGCAAGCAAAGCAAGGATAAGGAATGTTCCCTGATAGCCGATCCAGGACGCAAGCGGAATGGAAATAGGTGCAATGGTTCTTCCAATGGTATACCGAAGACTGGAGGCTGCAAAATATTGGCCTCTCATATGTTCTGGAGACAAGTGTGACACAAATGTTTGCTGAATGCCTGTTACAACGAGTTCTCCAAAAGAAAAAATAATCATAGCAAAAATAAGTCCCCATCCGGTTTTAAGCTCTCCGAAAAGATAAATCGAAACAGCATAGGACAATGAGGAAAGGATGAAAATCCGTTTTTCCGGAAACTTTGCAGCCCAACGAGTGATGATAACCGTAAAGAGTGCAACAAGAAGACCGTTTTCTGAAAGGATAAATCCAAAAAGCTGTTGTCCAGTCAGTGATAAGTGAACAGACCCAAGGTCGATTAAAGAAGCTGCATCTACTTCTTCTTTTGTAAATACAGGGAGTATGAGGTCAAGCTGCATAAATGTCATAGCGACCAAGACTCCGCCAAAAATAAACAGTGTAAATATGCGGTCCTTTAAAATAATGCCATAGGAATGAAACTGTTTTTTTAAAACATCCGTCCAGTGCTGACGGGTAGCAGGACTGACTGCTCGGAATTCAGGGGCCGTTTCACGTGTGAATTTAAAAAGCAAAAACCCCAAAAAGATACAAATTATTCCTGTTACTGTTAATAATTGAAATCTGTAATAGGTAAAGAAAATACTTCCGAGTATAGGACCTACTACAACCGAGATGTTTACTGATGTGTAAAAGACGGCAAACACATGGCTTCTATCTTTTTCGTTGACCACATCTGCTACCATAGCCTGGCTCGCAGGGTAATAAAAGGAACCAAATATACTGGCAACGGTGAAACAAATAAATCCTACTGTGGCTGAGTGTAGCCACGGAGAATTTGAGAAGCCAAATATAAGAAAAGCGGCTCCTTGCCCTATAGAAGATATAACCATCATTTTTTTGCGGCCATAGCGATCTGCATAAAAACCCCCAAGCAAATTGGCGAAAACAGAAAAAACTTGTGAAGTTATTAATAAAACCCCTGCTGCAGTTTTACCAAAGGCTTCAGTAAAATAAATGGTTAAAAAAGGGAAAAACATCCAAAAGGTGAGGTTCATTAATGATTCACCAAACAGTCTAACTTTTAAATTTCGATCCCAATCGCGTATTCTCATAGAAGTACCTCACATCAATTAAACGTTTTTAATCCAGACTCTTTTCGTGAATTATGCAGTTGATTTTTTAAAAAGGCTATGTTAAAGGACTTTGTTGTTTTTTTGCTCATTTTCTTTCAGCTCAGCTGAAAGGAAATGAGCAAAAAAACGAGCAGTTTTCAACATGGAAAATTAACAGAGCTTAAAATAAAGACTCTATATAAAAACGTGTGAATAGCTTACGCATTATATGTAAAACAACAATGGGAAAATATCCTTTATTTGTTTAGAGTCGTTATCCTTCATAAGGAAGCTGCTGAAAAAAGGCTTTAAAAAGGTTTTATTAGGGGCTTTAAAAGAGTTTTAAACGTAAAAAACAAGATAGAGGGAAAACCCCTATCTTGCACAAGGATGTTTTCATATTTATGGCTGCTTATCCGTAAAGTATTAACTTCTTCAATCATTTTTATTTAAGGCATCATTTTTATCATGCTTTTAAATAAAGACTGATCTACTAACATTTTAAAAAGCAGTTAATCATACGATAACCGTTTTATTAAAAAGCCCAATCGCCATTTCTGAATACTGGTTCAGAAGTTCCGTCTTCTTTAATGCCATCGATATTCATTTCAGCAGAACCAATCATAAAATCAACATGGGTAATACTTTGGTTTAAGCCATGCTTTTGCAGCTCTTCTCTGGACATTTTTTTGCCGCCTTCTATACAGAAAGCATAGGCACTCCCTATTGCAAGGTGATTGGATGCATTCTCATCGAAAAGAGTATTAAAGAACAAGATATTAGATTGTGAAATAGGAGAGTTATAAGGCACAAGTGCTACCTCTCCAAGGTAGTGTGAGCCATCATCTGTATCCACTAGTTTTTTAAGAATTTCTTCTCCTTGCTCTGCTTTTACATTCACGATTCGTCCATTTTCAAAGGTTACTGTGAATTCATCAATGATATTGCCGCCATAGCTTAAAGGCTTCGTACTGGAAACATAACCATTCACTCCGTCTTTATGAGGTACTGTAAATACCTCTTCCGTCGGCATATTTGCCATAAACTCATGGCCATTTTCGTTTACACTTCCAGCACCTACCCAAAGGTGGCCCTCAGGCAATTCAATGGTTAAGTCAGTTCCAGGTGCTGTATAGTGCAGTTTTTTATAACGTTTTTCATTTAAATAGTCGACTTTCTCATGAAGGGTTTCATCATGTTCTTTCCAGGCTTGAACAGGATCTGCTTTATCAGCGCGTGTCGCTTTAAAAATCGCATTCCAAAGCTTTTCTACAGCTTCCTCCTGGCTTGCTTCAGGGAAAACCTTTTGAGCCCAAGCCGGTGAAGGTGCAGCTACAACAGTCCAGCTGACTTTATCGGATTGAATAAATTGACGATGCTGTTCCAGTGCTTGTCCTGCCGCCTTCTGGAAATTGGCAATTCGTTCAGAATCCACGCCTTTAAGCAGGTCAGGGCTTGAGGAAACAATCGACATAAAGGCAGCTCCGTTTTCGCCCAGATCAATGGTTTCAGCTGCACGGTGCTTTGGATACTCCTTGAACGTGTCTTCAGGAGCCTTTTCGTATTTAATGCGGGAAACCTGGTCATCGCTCCAGTTCACAATGACATCGCGGGCGCCGGCTTCATAAGCCTTTTTAACAACTAAGCGAACAAATTCTACAGCATCTAAAGTAGTATTGACAACAAGCTTTTGTCCTTCTTGAATATTCACGCCGACTTTTACAGCCAGCTCGGCATATTTTTCAAGGTTTTCTTGAAAGGTCGTCATATGTATTTAGTCTCCTTTTTTTTCTGAATCTTCTTTTCTATTTTAACAATCATTTTCATGATTGCCAACCTTAACGCTGTCTGAGGAGAAAGCACTTACATAGTAATGTTTATTGGATTTTTTACTTGAGGTTTACGTAAACGTAAGTGGTAAAATTGTTATAGACAGAAAATTCTTTGAATGGGAGGAGGGGGCTGTGATATCGATTTCGAACCTGTCAAAAGAGTTTGGAGTATCGACAAGGACCTTGCGTTACTATGAAGAATTAGGGCTTTTGAAACCAGGACGGGATGAATGGGGAAGAAGGTGCTACACAAGAAAAGACCATGCCAAATTAAAGCTGATCTTTCGAGGGAAAAGGCTGGGTTTTACCTTGGTGGAAATCAAAGAAATGATTGGGCTCTTTGATAAGGACCGCACGGGTATTAAACAGCTCGAGAAGGCGATAGAATATGGAGAACACAAGATAATAGAGGTAAATGAGCAGATAAGGGAGCTTGAGGCGCTGCGTGAGGATACACTTCAATATTTGGAAGAGTTCAAAGTGAGATTGTTACTGCTTAGGGGGGAATGAAATGAATATTTCAGGACTGCTGGAACAAAATGCAAGAAAGTATGGGGGGCATGAAGCCATTGTGGATGGAACTCAGCGGATCAGCTACAAGGAACTGGATTTTCAGGTAAATCGTTTAAGCTTTTCACTGATGGAAAATGGCTTTAAAAAGGGGGATAGGGCTATTATTTTTATGCCAAATACCGCCTCTTTTATCATCGCTTATTTTGCCTGCATCCGTGCCGGAGGAATCGTGGTCCCGCTCAATGCAAAATTGACAAAGCGGGAATTTGAAGAAATTCTACAGCATAGTGGAGCAGCAGCAGTATTCTCTCATGAGACGTTATGGCATGGCATAAAGGATGTAAATTCGGCAGACCTGCGCCTAAAGATAAAAACGGGACAGCATGCAGAGGGGTGGTCAAGCATAGAGGATCTTACATCAGGTGATGTGAACCGTGATGTATTTTGCAGCCTGAAAGAAGATGATGATGCGGCACTTCTTTATACATCAGGCACTACCGGTAAGCCAAAAGGGGTCTTACTTACGCACCGGAATGTTCTAAATGCAGCGATGATGATGTGTCTTGAAGTATCATTTAAGCCGGAAAGCCGGATTCTCCATATGATGCCTTTAAGCCATTCGGCTCCATTGAATTTGTTTTTGGCGGCGGGCACTCTTGTCGGTGCTGCGCATATTGTATGCCCTGCCTTTCATCCTGAAGAGTTTCTTCATTTAGTTGAAAACGAAAAGATTACACATTTTTTCGGAGCACCTATTGCTTATTTGCTTGCTGCAAAGTCCCAATCTATTTTGAACTGCAATCTTTCTTCTATACAATATTGGGTTTACGGGGGCGCGCCTCTTTCAAGAAAAGAGGTAGAGTATTTAAAAGGACAATTTAGGACTGAAAATTTTGTTTGTGTTTACGGTTTAACGGAAGCAGGACCCAGTGGGACATTATTAACAGCTGAAGAACATCGATCGAAGCCTGGAAGTATCGGAAGGAGGGCAGCCTTTGGGACAGAAATTCGTCTGGTTGATGAGAATGGATTTGATGTACGTGAGGGTGAAATAGGTGAAATCGTTTTGTCAGGCGAGTCCATTATGAAAGGGTATTTTACAGAAGAAGAAAAGACCAAAGACATAATCCGCAATGGCTGGCTTTTGACAGGGGATTTGGCAAGACGGGATCAGGATGGCTACTACTGGATTGTAGACCGCAAGAAAGACATGATTATAACCGGCGGAGTAAACGTATATCCAAAGGAAATAGAAGATTTATTGGTACAACATCCTGATATCAGTGAAGCGGCAATTGTAGGGGTTCCACATCCTGAATGGGGTGAAACGGTAAAGGCATTCATCGTCACTAAAAAGCCAATCAAGGATCTCGAAGAGGAATGTAAGCGATTTCTATCTGATGAGCTCGCTGCTTATAAAATTCCAAAACTTTATGAAGCTATCGATCAGCTGCCAAGAAATGCAGCAGGAAAAATTCTCAAGCAGCAGTTGAAGAAAGGGAACATCACTATAGTGCAGTAAAGTGATAAAGGGGTTTGACCCCTGTAGTGCGGTAAAGTGATAAAGGATTCGGACCCTATAGGAGAGGGAGGAAGCAATAATGAATTTTTTTCAGGAGGATCCACATTTTCAATCAGTAATCGAAAAGTATTTGCAAGGGGAGTTTCTGCATTGGGCAAATAAAGAACTGGATGAGTTTGGGGAACTGTGTGCCACTAAAGTAGATGAACGAGCCAGGCATACAGATAGGGAAGGCCAGCCGAAGCTGATAAAGTATGACCGATTTGGAGAGGATGTCTCTGAGGTTTGGATGAATGAAGGATATAAACAAACTGTTGAGGACATATACAATCGCGGAATTGTCGGGTATGTTCATAAAGAAATTCCAGCTTTGAAACAAAAAGGAAATTATATGTACTCATTTGCACAAGGCTATTTATTATCGCAGGCAGAAGCTGGTTTCCATTGCCCGGTAACCCTCACCGCTGCTACCGCCTACCTGCTTGATAAATACGGAAGCGATGATCTGAAGAAAAGATTTCTTTCACACGTCATCTCAACAGGAGAAGTTGAAAGATATGAGGGTGCCACTTTTTTGACAGAAAGACAGGGTGGTTCTGATGTGGGTGCTAATGAAACAAAAGCCGTTTTTGATGGGGAGCACTATCGGCTTTATGGAGAAAAGTATTTCGCTTCCAATGCGGGGGCATGCGGAGTAGCAGCCGTTTTGGCAAGGCGGGAAGGGGCACCGAAAGGAACAAAAGGGCTTAGTTTATTTCTCGTTCCCTGGAGGCTTGAAGATGGAAGCTTAAATGGTATTCAGATAAGGCGATTGAAGGATAAGCTGGGAGTGAGAGCTGTACCGTCCGGTGAAGTTGTTTTTGATGGGGCTAAAGCCTATGTTATTGGGGATGCCTCTAAGGGTTTCTATTATATGATGGAAGCCCTGAACCTATCGAGAGTTTGCAATGCAGTAGCATCAATTGGCATCATGAGAAGGGCACTTTCAGAAGCCAAAAAATATTGCTTTCATCGATATACCTTTGGAGCACAGCTTACAGCCTTTCCTATGGTCCGGGAAACCCTTACTAAGATGACGTTGAAACAGGAAATAGAAACGAGTGCAGTTTTTCAGCTAATTGCACTTTTTGATAAAATTTCAGCGGAAAATGGCATCTCTACAGAAGAGGAAAAAGCGATGAACCGGCTTTTAATTGCATTGTTAAAAATGGAAACTGCTGAGCAGGCGATTCATTTTTCCCATGAGGCGATTGAACTTCACGGAGGGAATGGATATATTGAGGATTTTGTGACACCCCGGCTTTTACGTGATGCCCAGGTACTAACCGTTTGGGAAGGAACAGCTAATATATTAGGATTAGAAGTTTTAAGGCTGATGAAAAAATACAATGGGCATGAGCTCTTTATCAAGGAAGTGAGGAAACGAATTTCTGCAATGCCAAGATTTCTTCAGGATGCAGGTGCTCCTGTAACAGCCGGTCTAATCCACCTGGAAAAGATATGTAAGTATGTCATGTCTGCCAATGAAGAAGCGCAAGCCTATCATTGTAAAAGAATAGCCAGAATGATGATAAAGATCTTTGAAAGTACGATTGCCTTGGAAAATGCAATCAAAGGCGGCAGCAGGGAAAAACTCGCAGCTGAGCTGTTTGTTAAAATGGAATGGGCTGATCCCAACTCCGTTGATGAGAATTTGGACTTTGCTGCATCCTTTGAAGAAATTGTGCTGTATAAAAAGCAGCAAGAAAAAGTGGAGCAAATATAGTATAGTCCCTTTTTATAAAAGGCACTGTTAAAGTTTTACAAGCAACAATCTATGTGGAAAAGACCAGACCCCGGTTTGCATTCTGCTCCGGGGTCTGGTCAGTCCAAATCAATTTATTTTCCCATCTGAAAAAGCTCACGATAGGCAATTGGATTTTTAATTAAATCAGCAAGAGTATATTGGTCGAGCACATTTAAATATGCCATTAATGCTTTATTTAAGGCATGTCTAAGTCCACATACCGGTGTAATCAAGCATGATTCAGCATTTCCGTCAAAGCATTCTACCAATCTAAAGTCATCCTCCGTTTTTCGGACAATGGCTCCTACATTGATCTCTTTTGGAGCAAGGGCAAGCTTGATGCCTCCATTTCGTCCTCTTATGGTTTCAACGACTCCCATTTTCCCAAGTTCATGTGTCACTTTCATCAAATGATTTTTGGAAATACCATAGGTTTCGGCAATTTCTTTAATATTAGAAAGCTTTGAAGGCTCTTGTGCTGCAAGATATATTAATACTCTCAATGAGTAGTCAGTATAATTGGTTAACCTCATTTTGATCACCTCTTACGAGTATGCAATTTATTATACCTTTTTTTTAGGATAAGCAGAAAGTATAAAATTTTTTATTCAATAAATTATTTGTCTAGCTCCAGCGCCTATCGGCTGGCGGATTTCTGGGTCTCCTCCCTACAATAAGTCAACATCAGCTCGTGAACAGCCTCGCTGTATTTCCTTTATTTCAGTCGAAGACTCTGAACTCCGTACGCCGATAAGCAAGGCGCTTGCGCTTTTCTCTGTCTAGCTCCAGCGCCTATCGGCTATCGGATTTCTCCGTCTCCTCCCTACGATAAGTCAACATCAGCTCGTGAACAGCCTCGCTGTATTTCCTTTATTTCAGTCGAAGACTCTGAAACCCGTACGCCGATGAACAAGGCGCTTGCGCTTTTCTTACATAAACCGTCTAAATTGTGACAGCTTTTCAAAAGGTGTATTTAGAATATTGCTTTTAAAAATGTGTGGGTATATTCTAAAGATGCATTTAAAATACTTCTTTTAAAAAGGGAGACTTTCACATGTTATCTCAAAAGACGATTGATATTGTAAAATCTACTGTTCCTGCTTTGCAAGCCCATGGAAAAACTATTACTACTACATTTTACAAAAGAATGTTTGAAGCACATCCTGAATTGTTAAATATATTTAATCACGTAAATCAAAAACAAGGCCGCCAGCAAACAGCTTTAGCGAATACAGTATTAGCTGCAGCTCAGTACATCGATAACCTGGAGGCAATTGTGCCTGTTGTTGTCCAAATTGCTCACAAGCACCGCGGGCTGGGCATTAAACCTGAGCATTATCCAATTGTAGGGGAATTCTTATTAAAGGCTATCAAAGAGGTCCTTGGAGATGCTGCCACTGATGAGATTATTAATGCATGGTCAGAAGCATATGATGCCATAGCACAAGCTTTTATTGATGTGGAAAAAGGAATGTACAATGAAGCGGAAAGGCAAGAAAACGGGTGGAGCGGTTTCAAGGAATTTACTGTGGCAAAGAAGGTCGTTGAGAGCAAAGTCATTACATCCTTCTATTTGAAACCAAGTGACGGAATGGGTGTACCCCAATTTTTACCAGGCCAATACATTACAGTAAAAGTAAAAATACCTGGTGAAACTTTTATTCTTAACCGCCAATACAGCTTATCCTGTGCTCCGGGTCATGATTATTACAGAATTTCTGTAAAACGGGAAGCGGATCGGGAGCCAAACGGCAAGGTGTCCAATTATCTTCACGATTATTTGAATGAAGGAGACAAGATTGAAATTAGTGCCCCTGCAGGTATTTTCACTCTCAATACAGAGGAAAAGGCTCCTATTGTTCTCCTAAGCGGCGGAGTGGGTTTAACTCCGATGGTCAGCATGCTTGAAACACTAGCTAATCAAGACTCTAAACGTGATGTTACGTTTGTCCATGCAGCAAGAAACGAGGAATTTCATGCTTTAAGGGATGAGGTGTTATCACATATCCGAAAGCTTGATAACGGCCATGTTTATTTCGGATATGAAAAACCGATTGATGAAAGCGGCAGTCATCATTTTGAGGGCTATTTAACCAAACAATATCTTGAGCACATCGTTAACAAGAAATCTGTTTGCTACATTTGCGGTCCTGTACCATTCTTGCAAAATGTTGTTCAAATGTTAACGGAAATAGGAGTTAAGGAAGAGAATATCCGTTATGAATTCTTTGGTCCTGCAGTAGATTTAAATGTTCATGCTGTAAAGCAGTAATACAATAGAGTGAAAAAGGGGTCAGACTCCTTCAATGAGTTAAAGCGCTAAAGGAGTCTAACCCCTTTAGTGAAATAAAGTATGGGGCTGATTATTGTCAGCCCCTTTTGTGCTATGCTTCGTCTTGCTCGATTCGATTTTTGAATGCTTCCTGGACCACAATTAGTTCTTCATCCTCCTGGGCTTCCGTGGTGTGTTTTTCTGTCACGCTATTCTTTGGGAAGTCACCAGGGTGTCCTTTTCTTTTATGGTTAAATTCTGTGCCTCTTGACATACAATTTCCTCCTTGTCTGTTTATATCGAATAGATTTCCCTTAAAGAGAGGAAATATCCCGCGGAAAAAGATACAGCATCCTTTATATGAATTAGGTTTTTGGTTCTTTTACTGTAATCTTTCTGCTGTGCTGAAAGGCGTGTTAAACGGCGTTTTCACACGAAGGAGCTAAAAAACAACAGTATCGTTTAACAAAGCCAAGTAAAATAATGTCAAATATAATATAGAGAATAAAGCGGATAACATCTGCTTGAAAATACCATTGTTGGAATTTTGTCACTTTTAAAAGGCGGAACAAAAAGGATTTATATGTGAATTTCGATATAATAAAGATATATAATTGGAAAGGATGATTAAAATATGGATTTTTTCAGACTTTCAGAAGAACGAATTAAGCAAGCTCAGGAAAATGGAGAATTTGACAATTTGCCTGGTTTGGGAAAACCGCTTCCGAAGGATGATTTAGCTGGGATTCCAGAGGAATTGCGCATGGCTTACAGATTAATGAGAAATGCCGGCTACTCTCCGGAAGAAGCGAATTTAAAACAAGAACTGATGACAATCGAGGATTTGATTAAACATACAAAAGACGAGACAGAAAAGGAGGGGCTGAAAAATCAGCTTACTCAGAAGCTGTTAAATTACAATCAAATGCTTTCCAAAAAAAGAATTAATACGAATTCCTCAGTCTTTAAAAATTATGAACAGAAAATTGAGAAAAAATTTCTTTGACTTCTATTTAGCCCTGTTGATTTTTCAGGGTGCCACTAAATATTGTCCTTTTTAAGCCGATATAATGTGGGAAGAAGAATGCAATTGTAAGGTGGAAAATATGGATAAAACATCGATTATCGGTCTAATACTAGGATTTATTGCAATAGGCGTAGGAATGGTCCTTAAGGGTGTGCCGTTACTGGCAATTGTAAACGCCCCTGCTGCATTCCTTATTATCATTCTTGGAACCATTGCTACAGTAACAATTGCTTTTCCGACCAGCGAAATTAAAAAAGTGCCAAAGCTATTTAAAATCCTTTTTACAGAACAAAAATTAGTGGAACCCAAAAACTTAATTGAATTCTTTTCTGAATGGGCACAGCTTGCAAGAAAAGAAGGACTGCTTGCATTGGAAACAAAAATCGACGAAGTGGATGATCCCTTTTTAAGAAACGGATTGAGCTTAGCGGTTGATGGCCAAAGTGCAGATTACATCCGTGATGTGTTAGGTGAGGAAATAGATGCAATGGAAGAAAGACATGAAGCTGGTGCGGCAATTTTTTCTCAGGCAGGAACATATGCACCGACTCTGGGTGTACTTGGGGCTGTATTAGGGCTGATTGCCGCACTTAAGGATATGTCAGATGTAGCTGAAATCGGAAAGGCGATTTCTTCAGCCTTCATTGCCACAATGCTGGGGATTTTTACTGGTTATGTCCTCTGGCATCCATTTGCCAATAAGCTAAAGCGGAAATCCAAGCAGGAATCAAAGGTTAAAGAGATGATGCTTGAGGGTATTCTTTCCATACTCGCAGGAGAATCGCCGCGTGTAATCGAACAAAAACTGGCATCCTATCTGCCCGCTGAAGAACGGAAATCGATTATGGAGGAAAGCGGCGTCATGATCAATGAGTAGGAACAGGCGAAAGAAAAAGAAAGATGAGTTTCATACTGATGAATCCTGGCTTATCCCCTATGCAGATATTTTAACGCTCCTTCTTGCTTTGTTCGTTGTCCTTTTTGCGATGAGCTCGGTGGATGCGAAAAAATTTCAGGAATTTTCCAAGGTGTTCAATGGTATATTTACAGGAGGCACAGGGGTACTGGACTATACAAAACCGGCACCTGTCGACCAAAATGATACAACGAGCAATGGTGAAATTTTAATAAAGCAGCAAAATAATATGAAAAACCCTTCTGCTGAAGCGAAACAGCTGCAAAAAATGAAGTCAATAGACTACCAGCAGCTGCAGGATACCCAATCAAGGGTAGATGCATATATTCAGAAAAACAATCTGCAAGGAAAGTTTTCTACTAAACTAACAGATGAAGGCTTGCTATTGACGATTAGAGATAATGTCTTGTTTGCATCAGGACAGGCCACAGTAAGGCCACAGGATATAAAGACGGCTAAAGAGGTTTCTAATTTGCTAGTGATGGACCCTCCACGCAATATTATTATCAGCGGGCATACGGATAATGTTCCAATCCAAAATTCAAAATTCCAATCTAACTGGGAATTAAGTGTCATGAGAGCTTTAAACTTTATGAAACTATTGTTAGAAAATAAACAGTTAAATCCCCAATACTTTAGTGTAAGGGGATTCGGTGAGTATCAGCCAGTTGCTGACAACAGTACTCCAGAAGGCAGAGCTGCTAATCGGCGTGTGGAAGTGCTGATTCTGCCTCGCGGTAAAAGTCCAGCCAATTAAAAACCTGCATAAGCATTTAGCTTACGCAGGTTTTTTGCCTTTATCAGGATTCTTCGTATATCTTCAAGAAAATACCTCAGTTTTTAGCCGTGTTCAATTGGAAGTGTTTGATGGCCCAATCTTTAAAAACAATTCCTTCGATTTCTTTTTTCGTCATTTCCCCTTTATTCCACACTGTTAAGGAGCTTGGCGTTAGTGTTATACTCCCGCCAGCCGTAAGCTTAGTGAGCAAAGGAACCTTGTTAAAAGGAGAATCAGTGCTTTCAACAATTTTTCTTTGTACAGCATCTAAATCTGACAGTTTTTTTATCGGAGACGCTGGAAAAAAGGTGTATCCCTGCTTCCACTCAGAATGTTTATACTTTAATTTCATATATAAAACATATTCTTCGTCGGCACCATTACGTTTTTTTATTTGAAACTCCCCATTCGCAGATTCAATGCGGGCACCCTTTAATGAAACGGGCTTTAAAGGGAGGTTGCCGCCAAACCCAGTATCAATCAGATAATCATTACCTTGATGCTTTAGCAGAATGCATACGTGAGTTTTTCCTATTGCGCTCCAATCCTCTGCATGATGGTCATAGACAATTCCCGGTACTAAAGTAACATCAAAACTATTTTCCTTTAAAAAGAGGAAAAACAAAGAATTTAATTCATAACAAAGGCCGCCTTCACTTCTCCTAAGAAGCTTTTTAATTAAACTTTCTTCTGTAATAGCCTGTATTTGGTTGGAGAAGATACATAGATTTTCAAAGGGAAAACTGGCAGCTGTGAGTGTAAGAATTTGGTCTAATGTATCAAAGATGATAGTCTGGTTCTTTGGAAAACCAATTCGCTTGCGGAATAATTCGTTTAACTCCTTCATTATAAAACCTCCAACGGGTGGAATTTTCACATCATTTATTTTTTTATTTCTTTTATTCATAGACGGAAACTTATATCTGTAGACGTTGTTGCAGAAGGCACCAGTTAATATGGCTTCTAAGCAATCAGGATAGGTATGTCTAATAATGTTATTTTTTCTCAGAAGTTCTTTCATTGCTGGACACTTTTATTCTACAAAATAAAATATTTCTCGGGAAATTTAGTGCCTGGGCAAACAAAAATTTGAAATTTCCATGATAAATCCTATTCATCCATCGAATGTTACAGGGGAAATGAGAACGGAATTTCAGGGAATAGGGGTACAAAAAGGTTTTGTTATCAAAAAATGGGGAAACATTGTACATGTGATTAAAATTATACTTATACGTAAAAGGAGATGCAGTAATATGGGCAAAAAGATAGCTACTGTAATTACCGAAATGTTTGAGGATGTAGAATATACTGAACCGGCAAAAGCGTATAAGGAAGCCGGCCATGAAGTTGTGACAATTGAAAAAGAAGCTGGGAAAACGGTGGCCGGCAAGCAGGGAGAAGCGAAAGTAACCATTAATAAATCCATTGACGATGTTAATCCGGATGATTTTGATGCATTGTTTATTCCTGGAGGCTTCTCACCAGACCAGCTTCGTGCAGACGACCGGTTTGTACAATTCGCAAAGAAATTTATGGATGACAAAAAACCCGTTTTTGCTATATGTCATGGCCCTCAGCTATTAATCACGGCCAAAACATTAGAAGGCAGAAATGCGACTGGCTACACATCCATATTGGTCGATCTTGAAAATGCTGGGGCAAACGTTAAGGACCAGGAAGTCGTGGTATGCAATAACCAACTGGTGACGAGCCGAAATCCAGATGATATTCCTGCCTTTACGCGTGAATCCCTAAAGCTTCTAGAAGCCTAATGTAACTTTCGATTGTTTTACACAACGAAAAGCCTGCAGTTTAATTTGTGCAGGCTTTTTTGTTGCTTTTTACATTATAAATGCTAAGCTCTTGGATGTTTTTTTGTCTAGCTCCAACGCCTATCGGCTAGCAGATTTCTCCGTCTTCTCCCTGTGATAAGTCAACATCAGCTCGTGAAAGACCTCGCTGTGTTTCCTTTATCTCAGTCGAAGACTTCGGAATCCGTACGCCGATGAGCAAGGCGCATGCGCTTTTCTTGTTTTGCCTAAATTTCTTGTGCAAAATCTTTTGATAGATATTGAGGGACAGAGTCCAAGTCGTATATGATGAAAGAAAAGAGTGAAGGATGTGAATGCAGAGTGGATAAAGTCCTCACTGCGTGCGAATGGCGATAAAAATACTGGTGGCAGACGACAATTCCTTTATTCGGGAAGGCATGAAGATCATTTTAAGCACCTATGATGACTTTGAAATAGCGGGAGTAGCAAATGATGGGATTGAAGCGGTTGAATTTTGCACCCGTAATAAAGTAGATATCGCACTTTTGGATGTACGCATGCCTAATATGAACGGTGTTGAAGCAACCAGGCTTATAGCAGAGCAAACCCTAACAAAGCCGATCATTCTGACAACGTTTGATGATGATGAATACATATTGGAAGCCATTAAAAATGGAGCCAAAGGTTATTTATTAAAGAATACTGAACCGGAGATTATATGTGATGCCATCAGAAGTGTCTATAATGGCAATAGTATTATACAGGATGCAGTTCTGGAGAAAATTAAGTCTAATTTATCCGAACAAAAAGGCAATGGGCCTATGTTTGATTCGAGCGGATTCACGGAGAGGGAGCTAAGCATCATGTCTTTAATTGCCCGCGGCTTATCCAATAAGGAAATTTCCAGAGAACTGTTTATCTCTGAAGGAACGGCTGCCAATTATATTACATCGATTCTGAATAAGACAGGATTTGAGCATCGTACCCAAATCGCCATTTATTATTTAACTGGCAAAATGGATCGTTAAGGAGAACCATATGGATTTAGGCATGGTGATGACGAAATTAATTATTATATTCTTTATTGCTTATAGTTACATTAATTCAAGCGGCAGTCATAAGCCATGGATTGTGTTTGCTCTGCTTGTTTATCTTAGCATTAACCTGGTGTTTTATTTGGTAAAAGAAAAGAAAATGAAGGAATTGATAGCGGGATTAACTGTCCTATTCGTTATTTATGCTTTTGTAAAAATCGATTCGCTCATCCTGCTATTAATCCCCATCAATCTTTATGAACTCTTGAATTATTATACAAAGCGTAAATGGTTTCTTTTAGTGGCTGCCTTCATTCCTATGGTTTATATTGGAAAAGAGTTACAGCCGGTTTATGCATTGGTTTCATTCTTTGGATTTACGATCTTTACCGGCTGTGCTTATTATTCAGGGCGTGAAGAAGAGCATGAGAAGAAGATGGATGAAATGAGAAAAAGTATTCAAAGGCTTTCAAGCACCTTAACTGAAAAAAACATTTATATGAGACAATCAGAGTATACATACAAGCTGGAGGAAAGGAATAGGCTGTCCCAAGAGATCCATGATAAAATTGGGCATTCCATTACGGGGGCTCTTATTCAAATGGAAGCAGCCAAGAGATTATTGAACCGTGATGCAGATAAAGCAAAAGAGTTATTGCAAAATGCGATTAATATATCCAAGGAAGGCATCGAGAAAATTCGCCTAACTTTAAGAAATATGAAGCCGCCTGTAGAACAAATCGGTGTTCATCGAATTAAGCTGGTCCTCGATGAATTTTCTTCTCAAAGCCATATGCGCACCTCCTTAGTTACAAAGGGCAATTTGGATGTAGTTACTCCGTTTCAATGGAAGCTCATACAGGAAAATGTAACGGAAGCCTTAACAAATTCAAGTAAATATTCCGATGCAGATGCTGTAGCCGTTGAAATCCAAGTGCTCAATAAAGCCATCAAAGTAGAGGTAAAGGACAACGGCAGAGGAACGGACAAAGTGATAAAAGGCATGGGCTTGATGGGGATGGAAGAACGGACTGCTTCGTTAAACGGCAAGCTAATTATTGATGGCACCAATGGGTTTTCTGTCACGACGCTGCTGCCAATACCGTAACGGAAGAATTTCCTGTGAAAACATGAAGATTCTCATATAGAAAGAGTGAATCAATGCACTGATGCAGATTCGCTCTTTTTTTTATAATACAGATAACAAGTATATAAATAGGAGCTGCTGATTAAAACTGACAGATTAGCAGATTTCCTAGGATGATAAAACAAAGGGGATGAAAATAGATGAATATATTGGAATTAAATCACCTGACCAAGAAGTTTGGAGATTTCATCGCTGTTGATAATATGTCTCTGAACGTGAAATCAGGAGAAATTTTTGGCTTTTTAGGTGCAAACGGAGCAGGAAAAAGCACGACGATTCATATGATAGCGGGGCTTATAAGAAACAATGAAGGAGAAATGAAAATACTGGGTAAAAATATTGCCAAAAATCAGCGGTTTGCAAAAATGAATATCGGCATTGTTCCGCAGGATTTAGCGATCTATGAAGACCTTACAGCCTATGAAAACGTACGTTTTTTTGCAGGATTATACGGACTAAGAGGAGCTGTACTCGAGGAACGAGTAGCAGAGGCACTGCAATTTGTAGGGCTGAGTGATAAGGCAAAGAGCTTCCCTAAGTCATTCTCAGGCGGGATGAAGAGGAGATTGAATATTGCTTGTGCGATCGCCCATCGTCCCAAGCTGATTATTATGGATGAGCCGACTGTAGGAATTGATCCTCAATCGAGAAACTATATTTTAACGTCCGTAAAAAAATTGAATGAAATGGGCAGTACCATTATTTATACCAGTCACTACATGGAAGAGGTTGAAGAAATTTGTTCACGAATTGCCATTGTGGACCATGGCAAAATTATTGCAGAAGGATCCAAGGAGCAGCTTAAAGCCATTATTACTGAAAACAAGAATATTACAATAGAGGTAAAATCAGCAGATTCTATTAATATAGAACAGCTAAAAGAGATCCATGGAGTAGAAACTGTTCAAGTGGAGGATAATGTGTTGAAAATTCATTCTGCCACGGGTGTAAATAATTTAAATAAAATCATTGCTTCTCTCCTTCAAACGGGAACCGAGATCAGGTCAATTGATGAAAAAGAGCCGAATTTAGAAACCGTATTTCTGACGTTAACGGGAAGAAACTTGCGTGATTAGGATGAAGAGTATGTATTTGTTTAACAAAGGAGGCTCATGGTGGTGAGTATTTTAACAATTGCCTTAAAGGAAATGAAGCATACCTATCGTGACATCAGGGCATTAGCTTTTATGTTGGCATTTCCAATATTATTAATGTTTGTATTGGGAACAGCGCTTTCCAATGTGTTTGATTCTAAAATTCAGGTAAGCAATATTCAGGTATTATATCAGGATAACGCCAGCCAGGTGTTATCACAAAGCTTTAAAAGCTTTGAAGAGCAGGCAAGAAAAGCGGGAATTCATTTTACAAAAGCTGAACCACATATAGACGGCCAAAAAGAAGTAAAGCAAAGTAATTATGATGGCTATGTGGTGCTGAAGGATAACACCATTTCCGTTTATGAAAGCACGAAGAATAGTGTTGAAGGAAGTATTATCCAGGGGATGGTCACTGCTTTTGCAGACAAATACAATGTAGCTGAAGCCGTCGCGAAGGTAAAACCCGATCAAGTAAGTCAAGTTCTGGCGGAAACAGGAAAAAATGATTATATAAAGTCCGTTTCTCTTCACTCTGCAAAACAGCCTGGTGCGATGGATTACTACGCCATTGCGATGACCACCATGATTGCTCTTTATGGAGCTATTGGAGGAACCAGCTTAATTAGAGGAGAAAGAACACGCAATACAGCAGATCGTCTGCTGGCCTCTCCTATCAGAAAGGGAGAAATCTTTGCGGGGAAAATACTTGGCAGCGTAATATTCAATGCTATCTGCCTGATGTTGGTTGTTCTTTTTAGCAAGTATGTATTTAAAGCCTACTGGGGCAGCCATTTAGGAATTATATTTCTAATACTTGTTACGGAAAGTCTATTGGCAATCAGTTTTGGGCTTGGAGTGAGTTATTTGACAAAAACAGGACAGTCAGCCAGGACCATTATTATGGTAGCTGTACAGGTAGCTTCCTTTTTCGGCGGTGCTTACTTTCAGGTGTCCGGCTTCATTCCGAGTTTATCCCCATTAACCTGGGCGAATCAAGCGATAAACAAGATAATCTATTCCAACGACCTGGCAGCAGCTCTTCCGGTCATTGGCATGAATTTAGGGATTGCCTTCATTATGCTTTTAATAGCCGTCATTTCATTCAGGAGAAAGGAAGGGCTGTAAATGAAAGATATTCTATGGCTTGTTCAAAACACGTTAAGAACCATGTTGAAAAGTAAAAGAAGTGTTGTACTGTTTATCCTTACACCTTTAATCGGTTTATTCATTGCCTTCCTTTCTAATGGGGGCGTGAATTCAACCATATTGAAAATTGGGGTTGTCCAGGAAGAAAATACAGGGCTTGCTAATGATACAGTACAATATCTTAAAGGAATGGAAAATGTGAAGGTTCAAAAGCTGGCTGAATCCCAGATAAACGGACAGCTATCGAGTGGAAAGGCAGATTGTGTTATCACATTGGGCCAGGGATATGAGAAAAGCATCCAGCAGGGGCAGCCGGGCCATATCGAGCTGATATCGATAAAAGGAGCGCAGGTTACAGAGTATGTAAAGAGCTATCTCTATCATTACATTAATAATATTGCAGCCATCAGCCGTATTTCAAAGGGAAATGCCCAAACGTTTAATAAAATATATGCAGATTACCAAAAACCCAATGTAAAGGTGAAAGCATCTACACTTGAGGATACTTCAAAAGAAAAAGGCATGACGAGCCAAACCATCGGCTATCTCATTATGATCATGCTGATCAGTGCAGGGAGTCTTTCGGAAATTATTTTAAAGGAGAAAGAAAACAGAACCTACTATAGGCTGCTTTCGACTCCCATTAATGCGAGAAAATATGTTATAGCCAATATACTTGTTAATCTTATTGTAATGGTTGTCCAGATTGTGCTGACTCTTGTCATTATGAATATCGTCCATATTCATTTAAACATGCCTTCCTGGGAAATGCTGATTATTCTTTTGGTATTCTCATTAGTGGCAATCGGGTTTGCACAAGTAACCATTGCTTTTGCTGGAAGCACCTCTGCTTCAAGCGCATTGCAAAACTTATTTATCGTACCGACCTGTTTAATATCCGGCTGTTTTTTCCCTGTAGACATCATGCCAAAGGCTTTGCAAAGAATTGCTGACTTTCTTCCTCAGCACTGGGTATTAGAAACCATTACTAAACTACAAAATGGTGATCTGCTGCAATCGGTTTATTTGAACTTCTTAATTCTGCTGGCTTTTGCAGCTGTGTTTTTCTTAATTGCTGTCTTTAAATTCAGCCGAAATAGCTCTACAAAAAATTTCGTATAGAATGATAACAAAATCCCCCTTCTGTTAAACAGCAGGGGGATTTTATTTATTGATTTCAGACTGATTCTATTGCCTTTAATTGAATGCCCAGATTGGAATAGCTTGTTGTATAAAACTGGATGTCTCTGCTTTGATAAGGATAAATAAGAGGGCTGCCGCTCAGCATCCTGATATTTATTTTACGATAAGTCCTATACCTTAAGAATAAGGAATAGTTCGAGAGTGGAAGACTCTTTAAAAGTTCCAGCTCTATCTCTAGCCTGCCATCGCCATACTTATCAATAAAAACAGGGAGTGAATATTCAAGAAGAGCATCCTTCGAGCTTCTTAACAGCATGTCTGTGATATACTCTGCATCGATTCCATATACCTTGAAGCGAAGGCAGTATCTTTGACGATAGATCTCATGATCGATAAAGATTGCGTGCAAGGGAATGGGGATATACCCTTCTTTGATGAAAGGAACGGCTAAATAAGGCAAGTCATCCTTAATAACCACATTTTACACTTTCTCTTTATTATTCCATTCCAACAGTTTTTCCAAATCTCTATAGTTCCTTTTAATAAATAGCATATAGACACCCAAATGAATAGGCTCAAAGAATTGCTGCGAGAAATCATAGCGCAGGCGTTTCGTTGTTTTTAGGACTTGCTTGAATTTAAGATAATAAAGGAATTTAAGTCTTGTTTTATAAAAGTGAGGGGTGGAAAAAAATCTGCTGATCGAATCGAATTCATATAAACGGTTCAAGATCATTTTTTCTTTCTCGGTTTCCAGGTTCTTCTCAATAATATATCGTATTACTTTTAGGTTGCAGTTTGCCTTCTCAAGAATGTTCGTTTGATTGGTTAACCGGGTTTCTTGGTTTTCCATCCGATTTAAATAATAGATGGTACTCTGAGTAGTCGAGATTTTCCTGGAATGCAATAAAACATCTATAAAAAACTGTTTATCCTCTGCAAATTTCATTTCGGGGAAGAGTATGTCATTTTCCTTGATTACACTTGCCTTTATCATTCTTGCCCTTGGACCTAAGTGATGAAAAATATGAGGGATGGAAAAAGGGCATATACTCCTTCTTTCCATACAGGATTCATGCTCCCCCACCACTTTTGTTCCAGTTGATTGCACCTGGACAGTTTTTCCCACTGCATAATCATCCCCCGTTTTTTCCAGAACGGCATAGAGAATCTCAAGGCCGTTTTCTTCAAGCCAATCATCTGCATCAAGAAAGGTTAAATATTTTCCTGTTGAAAGCTGGATCCCGATGTTACGAGGATGCCCTGGTGTACCTGTGTTTTTCTTCAAAAAAACAGCTTGAATACAATCAAACTTAGAGGAGTATTCCAAAAGGATGTCCCGTGATGAATCGGTCGATCCATCATCGACTAATACATACTCGATATTTGAACGTCCAATTGTCTGCCGGATAACGGAATCCAACGTTTTCCTTAAGGTTTTTTCGGCGTTATAAACAGGCGTAATAACCGTAACCTTGAAATTGTTGGCGCTATGCTGTGTGGGCTTTCCAGCAATATAATAGCCTTTGGAATTGAAGGGTATATTCAAATGATTTTTGTGGAGCCTTCTTTGTTTGAAATGTTGAAATGGTATCATCCTAATCACGTCCGCCTTTACATTTCGATCTCTTAGGGTGGTATAAGAAGATCTTAAGACACTTACTTATCATGATTGACATTTTGCGTCTATTAAAAACGTACCTTAATGGACGAAAAAGATAGGACTTGCAATATATGTATGCTGAGTATAATCTATTTTTAACGTTTTTAATTAGCTTGATTTTGAGTGAGTACCTAAAACCGTAATCAACAGGCAAGGATGCTGTAAAAGAAGTCCTATTTTTGAAAAAGGCAGGGGAAGGCTAATCCATCGTGTCTTTTGCTAAGTTTTAAAAATAAAGATATGATAAAAGGGGTATGCATTCACAGAATACGTTAATGAACCATACATATAGATACGTTAGATGTGAAAGGAAGATCGATATGATTACATTAAAATCACAGCGTGAAATTGATATGATGAAAAAAGCGGGTGAGCTTCTGGCTGAGACGCACAGAAGGATTGCAGCCATGATAAAACCGGGTGTGACAACCTGGGAAATTGATGAATTTGTAGATCGTTTTTTAAAAGAAAATGGTGCGACCCCGGAGCAAAAGGGATATAAAGGCTATGAGTATGCGACCTGCGCCAGCTTGAACGACGAGATTTGCCATGGTTTTCCTCGAAAAGAGCCGCTTAAGGAAGGTGACATTGTCACGATTGATATGGTTGTCAATTTGAATGGGGCTCTTGCCGATTCTGCCTGGAGCTATCCAGTTGGCAAAGTTAGCAAGGAGGCCGGGAGACTTCTTGAAGTGACAAAAGAGTCTCTTTACAAAGGGATTGAACAAGTCAAGGTGGGGAACCGTATCGGAGATATTGGCCATGCCATCCAATCCTATGCAGAAGGGGAGGGCTATTCGGTAGTCCGTAATTTTATCGGTCACGGGATTGGTCCTACCATCCATGAAAAGCCGGAGGTACCGCATTTCGGACTTCCAAATAAGGGACCGAGGATTAAGGAAGGGATGGTATTTACCATCGAGCCAATGATAAATATCGGTACTTATGAAACAAAGATGGATAACAATGGCTGGACGGCTCGGACACGCGACGGTTCATTGTCTGCACAATATGAACATACAGTAGCAGTGACAAAGGACGGAATTGTCATTATTACTGATCAAAATTAGGTTCAATCGAAAAAAGCCGCATCTCTCTTCGCAGAAGATAAACAGAGATGCGGCTTTTGGGTTTGTAAAATTTTTCTGAATACCAGATTGTCCTATTTTCTTAGAGTGCCAAGCTCTTCAACGATCGCTTGCATTTCATTTGGGCTAAATGTATTTTTCTTCATCACCATTTCGTATACTTCACGAATGTCCTCGTATTTATCCAAATCGAAATGGGAAGGATCTAAAGCACCTACGTTTACCATTTTTAATTTCGTTGTAATCTGTTCAATCATATATTCAATATTTTCAGGTGATTTAACGTTTAGTTCCAATTGTCTCATCCTTTCGGGGGTAATAGCGCTTAACTGTTTTATAAATTCATTTCATTCCTCATTATAACGAAATAAAAGAAGAGAAGATATAAAGAAGGATGATTTAAAAATCAAAGGTTTTATAGCAGGCTGTAAGGGAATTATATGGTTACAGAACCGTTCGCTACTAAATTGGTTTTTATCTGAGGTGAAGAGAATGGGAAAAACCCGTATGAAGATTCGAAAGGGAGGGTCCTTTTTAAAAAAGCTTTATGAAAGAATTTCGTATAATGATGTCAGCAGTCTTTCTGCAACGCTTGCCTACTTTTTCTTATTATCCCTTTTTCCAGCTTTGATATTTATGGTTGCTTTACTGGCATATCTTCCTATTTCGACCGAACAATTGCTGAATACGGTGAAGGATTTTGCTCCGGGGGATACATTGCAATTGATAGAAACGAATCTAAAACAAATATTAAGCCAGCGCCAGGGCGGTCTGATTTCGATTGGAATTATAGCATCTATCTGGTCGGCATCTAATGGAATTATTGCTGTTATTAAGGCATTAAATCGTGCTTATGAAGTGGATGAGACCCGATCATTTATAGTGGTAAGAGGCACTTCGATTATATTAACTCTTGGAATGATTATTGTGTTTATCGTTGCCTTGGGTCTTCCTGTATTTGGTAAACAAATAGGGATGTATATTTTCAGCATGTTTGGATTATCCAATGCGTTTTTAACTGTTTGGAATGGGTTGCGCTGGGTACTATCTCCCGTTGTTTTGTTTGCTGTTTTTACAGGCCTCTATTATTTTGCTCCTAATATTAAGATGAAGTGCCGGACTGTTATTCCAGGTGCCATTATTGCTGCAGTAGGATGGATCATTGTTTCCCTGGGATTTTCTTTCTATGTTAATAACTTTAGTAATTATTCCGCCACCTATGGCAGTATAACGGGAATCATTATTCTTATGCTTTGGCTGTATTTCAGTGGTGCCATCATTATAGTCGGTGGTGAAATCAATGCACTGTTAAGTAAAAATACCCGTTCCTGCCAGTCATCGGCACTAAAGAAAACTTCTCACCGATAAGATGAAAGTTTTTTCCCTGAATGTACACACTAATCATGAAAGCCCACTCTATAATTGAAAGGGGATTTTCATATTGGGGAAAAAAACAAAGCAAAACAGCAAGCAAAAGCCAAAAGGCAAAACTTCAAGTTCTGCCAACGGACAAAATGGATACCACTAAATAATATCAGAGGTGCCTGGCATTCAGTCAGGCGCCTTTTCATGTGGAAAAGAATAAAAGGATTTTATGAACGGAGCTTTAATGCTTATATCCTGGATGTACAGGGTATTTACAATAAATAAATAAGTAAAAAACTTGAACCGTTTTTCACGCAATATGATAATTGTTTATAGAAGAGATGGAATATATTTCGTAATAATCAGTTAAAGGAAATAGTAAGAAATGAATAGAACAAACAAAACGGATGCAATGATTGGATTATTGCAGTTAGACCCATTTGGAGATGGAGGAATGATCTTGTTTAAAATTAGAAATGTAGTGTTTCAAGACATTTTGAACTTACCATCTGTGGATATTCAAGCTTCACAGGTGACGACACTGTTTGGAGAAAGTGGTTCCGGAAAAACGACGCTGATGAAGCTGTTAAATCAATTGATTAGCTATGATAAGGGAGAAATTTTTTATCAGGATACGTTAATTAGCGAAAAGAATCCAATTGAGCTGCGAAGGGAAGTAGTGATGCTCTCACAAACACCGGCTATTTTTGATGGAAATATACGGGATAATTTACTGATTGGATTAAGGTTCTCAGGAAAAAGCGACGCTTCAGATTCAGAACTGCACAAAGCTTTGGAAATGGTTCAATTAAAAAAGGATCTTGAGGAGGAGACTGACACTCTATCAGGAGGGGAAAAACAAAGGCTGGCTTTTGCGCGGGTCATTTTAATGGATGCAAAAGTGTTTCTTATTGATGAACCGACATCCGCATTGGATGAAAATACGGAAACAGCAGTGATGGACCGGTTCATTCAATATGTTCGTGATCATCATAAGACGGTCGTCATGGTTACTCACTCAAAAGCAGTGGCAGAACGCTATTCGGACAGCATTATTTATATGAACGAGATTAATAAAGCAAAGGAGGTACAGACAAGTGGTTGATATTACATTTTGGGAGTTAGTGACGGCGTATATTTTTATCCTTGTCCTGCTCCTCCTAGTACGCTGGCGAAAAATCCCCCGGGAAAAGGAAATCATTATTGCCACTTTTAGAATGACACTCCAGCTGGTGCTTGTAGGTTACATATTGATGTATGTCTTTAAACATATGCATTTTTATTATACGGTCATCATTATTTTCATTATGGAGATATTTGCTGTTTATAATATCTTTAAACGCTCTAAAACGCCTATCCCCTCAACTTTAAAAAAAGCGATAGCCCTATCCATGACAGCTGGTACGCTTATCACTTTAATTTATTTTGATTTTGTTGTCGTTCACTTTAACCCCTGGTATAATCCGCGCTACTTCATTCCTATCGGTGGAATGATTGTCGGGAATGCCATGACAGGGGTGAGTCTGGGTGTGAGTACTTTGATTGAAGGAATGAGGTCAAGAAAGCATTTGGTGGAATCAGCTCTAATGCTGGGGGCCACACCGTATGAAGCAACAAAAGGAATTGTGAATCATGCCTTTGACTCTGCAATTCTCCCGACCATTAACAACATGGTAGGAATGGGGATTATCTTTCTCCCTGGGATGATGACAGGGGTCATTCTATCAGGATCAAGCCCTCTTACCGCAATTAAGTATCAAATAGCTATTATGCTCGGTATAACGGGGAGTGTGGCGTTTAGTGTCATTCTCTTTCTGTTTATGGGCTATCGGGCATTCTTTAATAATAGGGCACAGTTAATCAATTTAAATGCTGAGAAAAAGAAGGGATAGACAATAGTACTCCGTTAAAAAAGGATCATTCTCAAACTGGGAATGATCCTTTTTTGAATTAAAGTATAAAATTTCTCATTAAACCACTATAATCCAGGTCTAACCTCAGCGCTCCGGGCTAGTCGGAGAGTAAGACACTAACGTGATCTTAACAGCCGCAGACTATTTAAAATGACAAGAATAGTACTACCTTCATGGCCGATTACTCCATACGGCAGGTTTAAAATCTGAAAGAAGTTGGAAGCAATAAGCACAACAATAACGGAAATGGAGAAAAAAACGTTTTGTTTTACTATGCGATTCATTCTTTTGGATAAAAGGATGGCTTCTGCTATCCTTGGCAAATCATTTTTCATCAAAACAACATCTGCTGTTTCCAATGCTACATCGGTGCCTTCCCCCATTGCAATACCAACGTTTGCGGTTGCAAGAGCAGGTGCATCGTTTATGCCGTCCCCGACCATCGCTACCGATCCGTAACGATTTATTGTTTTTTTGATCTCATCCACCTTTGTTTCTGGGAGACATTCTGCAATATATTCATCCACCAGGGCTTCACCCGCAATCACTTTTGCAGTTTTTTGGCTGTCTCCCGTCAGCATAATCGTACGGATTCCCATCTCTTTTAATGTTTGTACAGCTGTTTTCGTTTCTTCCCGTACAATATCCTGAAGAGCGAGCATGGCTGCAATCCCAGTGGAATTTCGTGCATAGACAGTTGTTTTTCCCTGTGCTTCTATTTGCTGTACATCCTCCGGATAAAAGGCAGCGGCTTCCTCTAAGCCAACAAAGTCAGCCTTGCCGATAAGCCACTCTTCCTTATTGACTATGGCTTTAATCCCCCATCCTGGAATGTCTTCAATATGATCAGGAGAAATAAGTGTGTTCACTCCTTTTTCTCTCGCGTATCGGACAATTGCCATTGCAAGAGGGTGATTAGATTGGTTTTCAATAGAGGCTATGGTTTGCAGCAAATCGTTTGTTTCCATGCCTTCACGCACGAGGGCATTGGTCACTTGCGGCTTTCCTTTTGTCAGAGTTCCTGTTTTGTCAAAGGCAATAGCACGAATATGCCCAAGGTTCTCCAGATGGACTCCTCCTTTAAAAAGAATGCCGTGCTTAGCACCATTTGAAATGGCAGAAAGGGTTGCCGGCATAATAGAGGCAACCAGGGCACACGGAGAGGCTACGACCAGTAGAATCATGGCCCTGTAAAAGGTTGCTGTCCAGCTCCATCCGAGTGCAAAATGCGGGATAAACATCATTAGCAGCACTACCAGTAAAACAACTTTTACATAGGTTCCTTCAAATCTTTCGATAAATTGCTGTGAAGGGGACTTCTCGCTTTGTGCCGATTGAACGAGCTGGATAATTTTTTGGAAAAGTGTTTCATTATTAGGCTTTGTTACTTCTATGGCAATAGCACCATTAATATTTACAGTGCCGGCAAAAACCTCGCTTCCCAACTCCTTCGTAACGGGGAGTGATTCACCAGAAATGGCAGCCTCATCAATAGTAGTGGTTCCTTTGTTAATGATACCGTCCGACGGAATACGCTCACCTGGCTTTACCAGCAGAATATCTCCAATTTCAAGCGATGAAACAGGCACTTGCTCTTCCCGGCCATCCACAATTCGCAGAGCATTCTCTGGCTGAAGATCCATTAAGGAATATATTTCCTTCTGACTTTTACTCATTGTATAGGTTTCAAGTGCTCCGCTTACTGCAAAAATAAAGATCAGAATGGCTCCTTCTGCCCAATACCCAATGATAGCAGAGCCTATTGCAGCAAAAATCATCAGCATTTCTACATTGAGATCTTTATTGGCAATCGTCTCTTCAATGCCTTCTTTTGCTTTTGCGAAACCGCCAATAACAAAAGCAAGCAAAAATAGACTATTGGATAGAACTCCGGTAATATTTCTAGAAACAATCCATCCGGCAAGAATAAGTACTCCGCTTATCAAAGCGGCAATCAACTCCAGGTGAGGCTTAATTCTCTCCATTAACGTTACGGATTGATTCTCCTCTGCCTTTCTTAAAAGGACTTTGCTTTCTTCCATGTTTCTCCCTCCAAATATCCTAAAATGTATTTAATTGAGAAGAATAATCAACATCAATACCCCTATAAAACGACGAAAGCTGTCATCAAAAAGATGACAGCAAAATTTCATAGGTTTTTTTATTGGTTTGTTGATTCCATCCTATCATATGGAAAGAGGATTGAAAAGGTTAATGATGCACAGAAGAAACATTTTGTTTTCCTCTTGCAGCTACAAGCGATATGAAAATAATGAACAGCATAAGACTTAGCAAATAGAAAAAGCTTGGACCCTTTACATACTGGATAAGCAATCCGCTGAAAAATGGACCAATCATGCAGGCGATGCTATAAAAAATTCCACACATAATATTGCCTGCGGGCAGCAAATTTTTTGGCAAAAGATCTGCCATAAAGCTGATGCCAAGTGAAAAGGTAGAGCCCACGGCCATTCCGGCTACAAAAAAACTTACAAAGAGGATTACTGGGGAATCCCTGTAAAGGGCAGCAATCCCAAAGCACATAAACCCAATAAACATCACCCATTTTAAAATGAAATGCCTCCCCAGCCTGTCACTCAGCATGCCCAAGGGAAGCTGAAACACAATACTTCCAATAGCAAACGCTGGAATGATGAGGGACACTGCATCAATATTCATCCCGTTTTTTAGTGCGTAAATGGGGAAGCTGCTATTTAAACATGCCTCTAGGAATCCAAAACCAAATGGCGGCAGAAGGGAAACCCAAGCATACTTCCACACTAAGCCAAAGCGTTTAAAAGTGCCTAAAAAAGAAACGGTTTCGATATCTGACACTGGATAATCATTTTTTAAGGCAAAAATGGCCAGCCAAATGATAAGGCTAATAATAGAAGTAAGGATAAAGGGCAGACGTTCATTAATTTCCACCAGACGGGTCATAGCGGGGCCAACGGCAAAGCCCAGACTGAAAAAGAAACCGTAAAGAGAAATATTTCTGCCAAGCTTTTCTTTTGGAGAAGAGGATGTAATCCACGTTTGAGTGGCAAAATGAAGGATATGGTCCCCAATTCCGATCAGAAGCCTTAAGAAAAACCAAAACCAGAATGACTTCCAGGAGGAAAATAAAAGCAGACTAAAAAACACGGTAAATCCGCCCACTAGAATAAGCGGTTTATATCCAACTTTTCGAAGCGGTGCTTCAATTAGCGGGGACGCAATCAACACTCCGATATACATAGCAGTAGCATTTAAACCGTTCAACGAAGAGTTGATTCCACTTTTTTCGAAGATAATAGAAATTAAAGGGAGAAGCATCCCTTGTGAAAATCCTGAAACTGTTACAATGCTGACAAGAATCCAAAATCGCAATTGTTCTATCTTTTTCATCACTACATACCCCTGTAAAAATAAAATTTGCATAAACTAATGCTCTTTTCGTATACTTTGTTGCTTTTGTGCGCAAAAAAAGTGAGTGAAACAAATGTTAACCATTGAATGGTTCACCAAAAGATGCCGCAGAGTCTGACTGAATAAGGAATTTTTTATGCGAAAACAACCGTTTATCAAGGTCCCATTTTAAAAATTCATAAAAATGTCGAAAACCCCCTATATGTGATGGTAACGGGTAGTAAAGTGATTGGCAAGCAGTTCGTCCTCCTGTAGAATTTTATAATAGGGTATAAACAATGGATAAATGGGATGGTTAGGGGAAAAGAGTAGTAAACGAGGTATTTACCTGTAAGGAGGACTGACATGGAAAAAGTATTTGCCATTATGGTGGCCGTTGGCGTCCCTGTTTCTGTCATCGGATCATTGCTTGGATGGCCTGAAATACTAATGTTTGTGATTTATTGTTTAACGATTGTGGCACTTGCAAGCTATATGGGCAGGGCGACAGAAAGTCTTGCTATTGTGGCTGGCCCCCGGATTGGAGGACTGCTTAATGCCACATTTGGCAATGCGGTTGAGTTAATTATATCCATTTTCTCCCTTCAGGCGGGGCTGAACGGAGTGGTTCTGGCATCCCTGACCGGTTCTGTATTGGGCAATCTGCTTTTGGTTGCCGGAATGGCCTTTTTTGTGGGGGGACTAAAGTTTAAAAGACAAAAGTTTAATGTATACGATGCCAGGCATAATTCAGGATTGTTGATATTTGCCGTCCTTGTAGCCTTTGTTATTCCTGTAGTCTTTTCAACAAGCCTAACGAATACAGAAACCCTTGATTTAAGTGTGGGGATTTCCATTACACTGATCGTGCTGTATCTTTTGGCATTATTTTTTAAGCTGGTGACGCACAGAGGAATTTATCAGGATCCTGAATCCAAGCCGAAGCCAGAAATAGAAGAGGTGGAGGAACCAGAGTGGGGCAAGGGCAAGGCGATGCTTATTTTGGGTCTCGCTACGGTTGCGGTTGCCTATATTTCTGAGCATCTTGTACATACCTTTGAAACGGTGGCAGAAAGCTTTGGTTGGAGTGAGCTGTTTATCGGTATTGTCATTGTGGCGATTGTTGGAAATGCAGCAGAGCATGCTTCCGCAGTCGTAATGGCCTTTAAGAATAAGATGGACATAGCGGTCGAAATTGCCTTTGGCTCGACCCTGCAGATAGCCATGTTCGTGGTTCCTTTGCTTGTCATCGTCTCGCTATTTACTGCGCATTCCATGCCGCTTGTTTTCACAATGCCAGAGCTGGTATCCATGGCGGCTGCTGTATTGCTGACAATAATCCTTGCAAATGATGGTGAGACCAATTGGTTTGAAGGAGCAACCCTTTTAGCCGCGTATATCATTATTGGTATTGGTTTCTTTTTATTATAGAAAAGCAGAAAAAAACCTTCAGCATGCTGAAGGTTTTTTTGTATAGGGATCATTAAAGAAAGCTGCGGTGAAAGAAAAATATGGAGACCATTGCTTTAGAGATGTGCTAATTATTTATTTCTTTATGGATAATAACGTTTATATCGGAAAAAAATAAAAGATGACGAACATCCAGAAAGGAGTAATCATCATGAAGTGGAACAAAGTATTGCTTGTATTTGTCCTAATCTTTTTATCAGCAACCCCGATTGGTTTTGCAAACCAGGCTCCTCAAACGGCAAAATATATAAAAGCTAAAGTACCTTCATCAGTATTAAACATTGCTAAGGAAAATACGTATCCAAACCCGGCGCAGGATGTACCATATTTGCAGCCGAGTGAATTTACCAAAAAGTTAATTGGAACTTCAAAGGTGAAAATTGAAAATCCTAATTTAATCCGTATGCTTAACGAATCGTCTGTCAATAACCCGCCATTGGCTTTTGGGCTTAGGGCAACCATCTATTTAGGAGAATGGCCATTGAATTATGAGTCAACGGAGACATCTCCTAACTGGCAATACCAAAAAATAAACACCAATTACTATGATAACCGCGGCGGAAATATGAACTACCAAATCCACTATGTGCAGGAAGCCCAAAAAATCATCAAGGGCGGTTTAACTGCAAAAGTAGCCAATGCAGAAGATGTAAAGAAAATGATGATGCTGAAGGCGATGGATGCAACTGGTCTTCCACTTGCTTTTGAAACAATTATTGGCGGCGGCACTAAGAAGGATCAGGTTTATAATATTGGGCCTCAGCGTCTTGGTTATTTGTATGCCTATGCCCCGGCTATTAATGAAAAAGGGAAAGTAACCTATGGCGAGGTTTATCTTGTTCTTAAAGGGAAAAAGAAGCAAATTATGGTCAAAAATGTGGTGTCGCAGGGCATTGGTGCCTGGATACCTGTACAGGACCATGTGTCTTTTGGGTTTCTTACATCAGAACGTCCACGGTAATAGAAGAAGGCTGCCTATTCATTCGGCAGCCTTTTTTAAAGGACACGTTTTTTAATTATTCTCTGTCTAGCTTCAGTGTCTGTCAACTAGCGGATTCCATTATGCCATTTCTTTATTTCAGTCGAAGATTCTAAAGTTCATTAGCCGATGAGCATGGGATGTGCGCTTCGCTTAGGTCAGATTAACGAACTTTTAACAGTAAAATCCAGGTCTCGGTAGTATTTGTCTTTAACTAGTATATTTGGACCAAGGCATTGAACAGACGGGCAGTAGCAGCTGATGGATTGTGCGATTGGCTGGCATAGCCATTTCGGTAATAGGTCTGGAAGAGAATCATGCTGAATATTTCCTAATGGAGGTGTATCGCCAAAATCAGTGACAATGACATCACCAGTAAAAATATTGACATTCAGCCTGGAGCGGCCATCAGGATCATTGCGCACTGTCACGTTATTAGACAGATACAGACGTTTTAACAGCTTTCTATCCTCTTCGTCCTGGCTGCAAGCATAGAAAGGCAAGGTTCCAAAAAGCATCCAGACATCCTCTGAACGGATATCCAGCAGATGATTAATGGCATCCCGTATTTCGCTTAATGTCAGGACTTCAAGATTTGCAGCAAAATCACTTGGATACATCGGGTGTATTTCGTGCCGCTGGCATTTCATTTCATTTACGATTTGTTTATGGATTTGCTCAATATAAGGGAGAGTACGCTTATTGAGCATTGTTTCAGCTGATACCATGACTCCTGCTTCAGAGAGAAGGCGGCTGTTTTCAATCATGCGGTCAAACAGCTTTTTACGCTGTTCCCGAGTTGGTTTGCGGTCCATATTGGCAAACCCGCCGTCAATGAAGTCATCCGGCGTTCCCCAGTTATGGGAAATATGTAAAACATCCAGGTACGGTGCAATTTGCAGGTATCGTTCCGGATCCAGAGTTAAATTTGAGTTTATCTGAGTACGAACCCCTCTTAGATGGGCATATTTTAATAAAGGAAGAACATAATTTTCAACCGATTTTTTGGATAGCATTGGCTCTCCGCCAGTGATGCTGATAGCACGTAAATGAGGGATTTCATCAAGCCGTTTTGCCAGCAGCTCCATGGGTAAAGCAACTGGATCCTTTGGCTGAAGTGTATAGCCGACAGCACAGTGCTCGCAGCGCATATTGCAGAGAGTAGTGGTAGTAAACTCGATATTTGAAAGCTTCAAGGCCCCGTGTTCTTTTATATCCAGGTAAGCTTCCCAAGGATCGTATTCCGGACTAATGGGTCTTTGAGTATTTGGTACAGTTTGCATAAAAACAGGACTCCTCTAATGTGGATTTGCACTTAGCCATTTTATCAAAAACTGAAGAGAAAATGTCAATGGAAAGGTTAAACCGTGTTATAATGGAAAACGGATGATAAAGGAGAGATTATATGGGAAACGCAGTACACGATAAAGACTCACAATTAGCCTATTTAAAAGAACGCTTAAATATGTTTTTAGATGTTCTCGATTCAATTGATCCCGAGGAAACAAGCCTTGAAGATATTGACCGTCTCATCAAAATGATGGATGACCTTGAACTCAAGCTCGAACAATTTAAAGACTGATCATAAAAAAGGGCCAATTCTTCACATGGATTTGTACATGTGCAGGATTGCTCCTTTTCTGCGTTAAAGCCTGTCAAGGGTCAGGCCCCTTTCGTGCATTAAAGTGTATCAGGGGTCAGGCCTCCTTCGTGCGTTAAAGTGTAGCAGGGGTCAGGCCCCTTTCGTACTTTAAAGCAAAAAAGTACCCATTTATTCTAATAAAGAGAGGGCCAGACCCTTTTATTCATTTTTGTATAGGAGTATAATGTATACGTTATCATACGGAATATAGACAGAGCAGATAAGGGAGAGGAAAGAGATGAATCTGGAGAAGTTTCAAGAGAGCATGTACCAACTAATTGTGGAAACGTCTACAAACCTGCCTAAAGATGTTAGAAGAGCCATCAAGTCAGCAAAAGAGCGTGAAAGTGCTGGCACACGTGCAGCCATGAGCCTTGATACCATCACAAATAACATTCAAATGGCAGACGATAATGTTTCTCCTATTTGCCAGGACACTGGTTTGCCAACCTTTAAAATTAAAACTCCTGTAAATGTAAATCAGATTAAAATAAAAGAAGCGATCTATAATGCCATTGCTCAGGCAACTGCTGATACCAAACTCCGTCCAAACTCTGTTGATTCGTTAACAGGGAAAAACAGCGGAGACAATCTTGGAGCTGGAACACCTGTTGTGAAATTTGAACAGTGGGAAAATGACTACATTGATGCCCGTTTAATTTTAAAAGGCGGCGGCTGTGAAAATAAAAACATTCAATACAGCCTTCCTTGTGAGCTTGAAGGGCTTGGACGTGCAGGGCGCGACCTTGACGGTATCCGTAAGTGTATTATGCACTCCGTATACCAGGCTCAAGGACAAGGCTGCAGTGCCGGTTTTATCGGCGTAGGAATCGGCGGTGACCGTTCTTCCGGCTATGACCTGGCAAAAGAACAGCTTTTCCGCACGGTAGAAGACGTAAATCCGAACGATGATCTTCGCAAACTGGAAGAGTATGTAATGGAACATGCTAATGAGCTTGGAATCGGAACAATGGGATTCGGCGGTGAAACAACCCTGCTTGGTTGTAAAGTAGGTGTCATGAACCGTATTCCAGCAAGCTTCTTCGTATCTGTTGCCTATAACTGCTGGGCTTATCGCCGCATGGGTGTAAAAATCAATCCTGAAACTGGAGATATCCAGGAGTGGCTTTACCAGGATGGAGAAAAAATTACGTTTGATGAAAAGCAAGCGCAGGAAGAAGTTGCAGCGTCCTCAGCTGAGACGGAAAGCCGCGTTGTAACATTAACTGCCCCTATTACGGAAGAACAAATCCGCGATCTTAAAGTGGGTGATGTCGTTCAAATTACAGGAAGAATGTACACAGGCCGTGATGCCATTCATAAATATTTAACAGATCACGATGCACCTGTTGACCTGAATGGACAAGTCATCTATCATTGCGGACCGGTTATGGCAAAAGATGAAGAAGGAAATTGGACAGTGAAAGCCGCTGGACCAACCACCTCTATTCGTGAAGAACCGTATCAAGGGGATATAATGAAGAAATTTGGCATTCGTGCGGTAATTGGCAAGGGCGGAATGGGACCCAAAACACTTGCTGCATTACAGGAGCATGGCGGGGTTTACCTCAATGCCATTGGCGGAGCTGCCCAGTATTATGCAGACAGAATTAAGGGTGTTGACGGAGTAGACCTGATGGAATTTGGTATACCAGAAGCGATGTGGCATCTGCAAGTGGAAGGCTTCACTGCAGTCGTCACCATGGACTCTCATGGAAACAGCCTCCACCGTGATGTTGATAAATCCTCACTTGAAAAATTGGCGCAGTTTAAGGAGCCGGTTTTTAAATAATATTTTAAAAAGAGCAGGCCAATTATTTGGCCTGCTCTTTTTAGAGGAAAGCTACTTTTCAAACTGGCTTTCAGGTAAACAGTAGCTGCTTCCTCTGCCATTTTTCCTTAATACAAGTTCCATTGAATTAAGAAAACGATTTGCAGCAAAACGGCTTGATAAAAATAGGAATTCCCGGCATTTTTGGTTTGTTATAGTCGGAGAAACAAGAAGCAGATAATCTATAATAGCCTGTTTGTGAGCTAATTTGGATGTAATACCGCAAGTAACGCAAAGCCAGTGCCCCTTCTTTCTTTGCATAGGTATACTCTTACAATCAGGGCACTGTACACCTCTTTGTAGTTCAGCGGGGGAAACCTCATATTTTTGAAGTATATCGTGGTTTGGCGGGCAATGATGAGCAAGTATCGAGGTGGATAGTTTTTTTAATTGCCGGGAAGTAAGTATAGTGTTTGTGTATCTTTTTAAAAGAGATTCAATTTTTAACGGTATTTTTTCAGCGTGAATAACTTTATCAAAAATATCAATTGTTGTCTCAGTTGTTTTTAAAATGGAAGACGACTGACTGATGACAACAAGGTATTCAATAGGGAATTCAGCAGGAGCTTTTTGATCAGTCAAAAACTGTTTTAGAAGACTGCGATGCCTTTGTACTTGAAATAAAGGGTTTGGAAAGCCCTCTTCTTTATCATTGGCAGTTCGGATGAATTGGTGAAATTGTCTTTCAAAAAATAGAGTCCCAAACATATTCTTGACTTCAAGAATGATTGCAGCTTTTTGAGTTAAAAGTAATACGTCAATTTGGAATGTATGAGAGTTTGTAGATAATCGGAGATCGTGAAAAATGTAGAAATTATTTTGAGGGAGAAAGTTTAAATAGTATTTTACATACTGTTCACCACGGTATCCTGATTCAAATTTTATTAGATCATCTTGTATTGTAGCGTGTTTGGCATGCTTTTCAGGAATACGACGTAATAAAGCTCGCATTTTTAGGATTTGGATAGGGACGGATAAGTCTTTTATAATCAAATACACTCTCAACTCTTTTGTTTTATTATATAATTCGTTTAAAATGTAGTTTTTCCTTCCAGTAAAAGGATAAAATAAGGAATGTTGCAAAGATGGAGATAAATGTTGCAATAAATTAATTTATTGTTGCAGTAATTGAAGTAAATGTTGCAAAAAATTTAAAGAATGTAGCACATAATCAAAAGATTGTTGCAATGCAAGAAATCCAACAAAAATAAACAACATACGTTGTGGGCAATCCTACTTACCCACAGCTTAAAAATCCAGAACCATCAAAAAAATCCACACCTTCCACAGAGATATTCCCAGAAATGTGTACAACCCATCAAATTGGAAAATACTTATCAACATATCCACCTAAAATCAACAAAAAATAAAATGAAAAGTTCTGATGGAAGGATGGAAATGGGATGAAGAAATGGTTATCCACAGCTTTTGCACTCACCATTGCTTTTTCATTTACTATGCAAACCCAAGCAGCATCAAATAAGCCGATACATTGGGGATTTAACAAGGGCCATGACGGCCAGCAAGCAGATGCAGGGAAAGAATATAATGAGGTTCTAAGTAAGAACGGTGCTTTTTACAAAGGCAATCCTAATGATAAAATTCTCTATCTGACATTTGATAATGGATATGAAAATGGCTATACCATAAAAGTGCTGGATGTATTGAAAAAAGAGAAGGTTCCGGGTATCTTTTTTGTAACCGGCCATTATCTGCAGTCACAGCCTGATCTCGTCAAGCGAATGGTAAATGAAGGCCATCTGATCGGAAATCATTCCTGGGGACACCCGGATATGACCCAGATTTCCGATGCAAAAATAAAAGAAGAGCTGGATAAAGTGAAAACAAAGGCGACGGAAATTACCGGAGTGAAAGAAATGCGCTATATGAGGCCTCCGCGCGGTATTTTAAGTGCAAGAACCATTCAAGTGGCTAACCAGCTTGGCTACAAGCATGTTCTTTGGTCATTAGCCTTTTTTGACTGGGACGTTAACAAACAGCGCGGCTGGAAGTATTCTTATGACAGCATCATGTCACAGGTGCATCCAGGTGCCATTATCCTTCTTCATACCGTTTCGAAGGACAATGCCGATGCTTTAGAAAAGGTGATTCAGGATTTGAAGAAGCAGGGCTATCAATTCAAAAGCATGGACGATTTTATGAATAAAGAAGCGCAAAATCAAGGTATAAATCCTTAACAAACCATTGACCTGTCCGCACCGGATGGGTCTTTGTGATATAATACAGGAAAAACGGAGTGAGGGATACTATGTGGGAGCAAAGGGTTGAAATAAAGGGTCCTTATCATTTTGAACTTGCTTTAGACCGCTTGGCCAATGATCCTCTTAACCATGTCGATATACCAGAAAGGACAGTAAAAGTCCCGATTTATGAACCGGAGCCTGAAGTGGCAATAGTCAAGGCAGTCGGTACTGTGGAGGAACCGGTGTTCATCATTTCCGGCCGCCATGCTGAAACGAAAGCAAATGTCATCAAGCAGATCTATCATATTTTCCAATGGAATATCGGATTGCATGCCATTTCGGATCATTTTTACCAAACATCTTTAAAATCGATATTTGAAACGCACAGGGGCACCCCTATTGTTCAGGATTTCTCCCTTTACTCCTGCCTTGTCAAATGTATTGTTCACCAGCAGCTGAATATGAAGTTTGCCCAAACACTTACAGAACGTTTTGTACATACATTCGGTTTTGAGATGGATGGGGTCTGGTTCTATCCATCTCCTGAAAAAACAGCTGAACTGACAGTTGAGGTCTTAAGAGGACTTCAATTCAGCCAGAGAAAAGCAGAATATCTAATTGGCCTTTCACAGCTGATTGCCAGCGGGGAAATTCGATTAACCGAGCTTGCAGAAAAAACAGATGAGGACATTTTAAATACCCTTGTGAAGGTTCGAGGGGTCGGTCCATGGACCGTTCAAAACTTTCTCCTGTTTGGATTGGGGAGGGCCAATCTTTTTCCAAAAGCCGACATTGGAATTCAAAATGCCATCAAAAAGCTGTTTCAGCTGGATGCAAAACCTACTCACGATGAAATGGACGATTTTAGCAGAGAGTGGGAGCCTTATTTAAGCTACGCCTCCCTTTATTTATGGAGAAGCATCGAAACGAAGGATTGATATAATGAATAAAACAGAAAGTACAGCCAATATAAAATTGAAGCAGCAATTCCCACTTACGATTAAAAGGCTTGGCATTAATGGAGAAGGAGTGGGCTACTTTAAAAGAACCGTTGTCTTCGTTCCAGGTGCCCTGCCTGGTGAAGAAGTAGTAGTGGAAGTGACAAAGACCCACCCAAAATTTGCTGAAGCGAAGGTGAAAAAGGTACGAAAGCGCTCACCTCACCGCGTCAAAGCACCATGCCCTGTATATGAACAATGCGGCGGCTGCCAGCTTCAGCATCTCGAATATCAACAGCAGCTCATTGAAAAACGGGATATTCTCATTCAAGCGTTAGAGCGCCATACCCGTTTTGATATCGGAAAAATGGACATCCGTCCAACGATTGGAATGGACCATCCATGGCATTACCGAAATAAAAGCCAGTTCCAGCTCGGCGAAGAAAAAGGAAAAGTGATTGCAGGACTGTACAGTCTGGACTCTCACCGGCTCATCGATGTACCCGAGTGCATCGTTCAGCATCCGATGACAAATGAAGTAACAAATACGGTGAAAGAGATCATCTCCGATTTAAGAATCCCTATCTATAATGAACGGACAAAAAAGGGGATTGTCCGCACGATTGTTACGCGAGTCGGCATTCGAACAGGCGAGGTGCAGGTAGTGCTGGTTACCGCTAAAAAGGAGCTGCCTAAAAAAGAGCTGATCCTTTCTGAAATAAAAAAGCGCCTGCCAGGTGTAGTCTCCATCATACAAAACGTTAACCCTAGGCAGACATCTATTATTTTTGGAGATGAGACCATTCATCTTTCCGGAAAAGAAATAGTGGAAGAAAGAGTCGAGGACTTTGCCTATGAATTGTCTGCAAGGGCATTCTTCCAGCTGAATCCCGTACAAACCGTAAAGCTTTACAATGAAGTCAAGACAGCGGCAGAACTGACGGGAAAAGAGAAAATTGTAGATGCATATTGCGGAGTCGGAACCATCGGTCTTTGGCTTGCGGATGGTGCAGCGGAAATCCGGGGCATGGACGTCATTCCGGAAGGCATTGAGGATGCGAAGAAGAATGCCAAAAAGCATGGCATCGAAAATGCACACTACTATGCAGGTAAAGCAGAAGACCTTCTGCCAAAATGGACGAAAGAAGGCTGGCGTCCGGATGCCGTTATTGTCGATCCGCCGCGAACAGGCTGTGACCAAAAGCTTCTTGATACCATCTTAAAAGTGGAGCCGAAGAAATTTATTTATGTCTCGTGCAACCCCTCTACTCTTGCAAAGGATCTTCAGGTTCTAAGTAAAAAGTACAAGGTTGAATATCTACAGCCTGTAGATATGTTTCCGCAGACGGCACATGTGGAGTGTGTCTCGCAACTCATTTTAAAAGTGTAGCCAAATAATATTCGATACAATAATAATCTATAGCTAAAATCTGAAAAAAGTTATGCACAGCCTGTGGAAAATCGTATTGAAGATAACGGGACCCCGTTTATTTCTCTTTCCTTGTCCAAACCGTGTGCATAACTTTTTTCATTTTTCAAGAGAACAATTATTGCCTGAAAACCTTTGTGTAATAAGGAATAAATGAATGAGTCAAAAAATTGAGGGTTCTCCGAACCCAAAAAAGCAGAGGAAAAGAGAGAAAAAAGAGCGGGAAAGAAGCAGGAATTTATTTTGAATGGAATAAATTTTTTATAGCAAACAATTAGAAAAATTGGTTCCTACAAAAGAAGTGTTAAAGTAAGTTTTTAGAATTGAATTACAAAAACTAAGGCTTAGCCAAAAGGAATTAGAAAGTTTTACACTAATTGGTAAAAAACAGTGTAGTGAAAGTTAACCATTTAAGTTTTATTAAGTCATTGAAGTCCTGATATTATTGGAATCAAGTATTCAGCAATTTTAAAGGAAAATTCTTGATATAGAAGAAAAATCTAATTGCGGATATGGTGAAAAACGGCTATTATTCCTTTGTTCGTCCAACATATCAGAATTATTTGAGAAACTTAGAGTTCTAATTTCTAACCGTGATGTAATTGTTAAACGTCTCGTGATGGCTATTAATCAAGTAAATCGATGGGTGGATATAGTCTTTCCAGAACTCAGACAAGTATTTAAAGATGTATCGTGCAAAGGGGCCATCAACACCCCTTCGTTTATTTCCTACACCAGACAGATGAAATATTATCATTAGAAACACTAGATGTCTTGAGGGGTTGGAAGACTTTAATGAAACGACAACCAGGACCTAAGAAGTCACAATTACTAATCAATCTAGCGAAATCCTCTATTGGGGCCGGACAAGCTCTTGATGCTTATAAATTCCATTTAGAACAATTATTAGAGGAATATGACCTCGCTGTAAAACAACTCGAAAGAGTTGAACAACAAGTTAAAGAAGTTCTCTATACAATACCATTTGCAAAAAAAAATTACTATGATTAAGGGAATAAGTGAAATTTCATTAGCCGGGATATTAGGTGAATCAGGCGATATAAGTGGTTTCTCTCACGGGAACTCTCTATTACGTCATGCGGGATTACATTAAGCTGAAGCAAGTTCAGGCAAATGGAAAGGTCAGATTGTTATTTCAAAGCGTGGAAGGTCCAGACTACGACGATTCCTCTACTTAGCAACTATGAGCCTTGTGATGAATAACCCTGAATTTAAAGCCCTCCATTCCCATAATGTGAAGGTAAAGAAGGTAAAGAAAATAAAATCAATCATGAAATTGATTGGTAAACTAGCAAGGATTTTTATAGGAAGGAATGAGAGGGCAATTGACCTGTTGAGACATGGGAGGGAAAGCCTCCAAGGGCGGCGTGGAGATGTTCATTATATGGTAAAATATGGGGTGGCAGTTGACTCCTTTGCCTTCACGAAGACAAAATGATCTTAACTCATATCAATTACACGTAAATCCAAGGGTTTTGAAATCCTGCGAATAAGTGAGCATTCGAGAGATATTCGTATTAAACTGAGGGTGTTGAAGAAGGAATTCTTGTCTTGCTATGGATAACAGATGTTATAAAACTTTTTAGAACCCGAAGGAACAAAAGCGGAAGCACGCAGATGTCAGGTGTGAGTCTAGATAAGCTGGCGAGAAGGTTTGCTCTTTAGTCTTCTTGACGGATTGGCTTATAATCTCGCCGGAGCTGGACATCTCATAAAATATAAAAAAATAATCACAGGGACAGCTCTACTTCTTCAAAGAGGAAAGAATCCGACCCTGTGATAAGAACTTATTTTCTTCTGAGAAGCCAGTCTTGAAAATCGGTGGCAACTATTCTTTCACCTGTGATTCCCTCTGCAGCAGCTGAGGCTAAAAAAACAATCGGCTCGGCCATAACCCTTGGATCTAATAGCTGGAATTTTGATTCAATCTCTTTTCGAACTTCGTCCGGAATCATCCCGGTAGTAGTGGCACCACCCGGTAAAAGCATATTCACCATAATTCCATATTCCTTTAAATCTTCTGCCATTATATATGAGAGTGATTCAGTGGCTGCCCTCGATGGTCCATAAGGTACAAAACCTTTTCTTTTCATAGTCTCATGATTCATAGAAATATTAATGATTCGCCCATGACCTTGTTCCATCATTAAAGGAGCAAACCCTCTTGCTACTAAAAAATATCCTGTGAGATTGGTATCAATTAAATCTCGAAAACCCTCTGGTGTTACTTTGAAAAATGGCTGAGGCTCGACTAAAAAACGCGGGTTTACTGTCCTCATACCAATTCCCGCATTATTGACGAGAACATCCAGCTTCCCCCATTCTCTTTTTACCCATTCGACCGCCTGATTGACGGATTGTTCTGATCGAACATCCAAAGGTATTGCAACAGCAGGATATCCCTCGCGCTGTAACTGCTCTACTGCTTGATCCAATTTAGTTCCAGCTCTAGAAGCTAACGCCACCGCCGCTCCAGCGTGAAGCAAAGCTTCCGCCATGTAAAATCCTAGGCCACTTGAAGCACCTGTTACGAGGACACGGATATTGCTTAACTCTTTAGTATTCATTCAGCATCTTTCCCTCCGAAATGTTATTAGACCAATGACTAATACAGTATATCAACATTTTTATACTTTTCCAAAAAAGTAAGCTAGAGGGTTTTCGGACGCAGTAAAAAAGGGGCAGAATAGGGAAAAATCCATTTTAAAACGAGGCCGATCACGATTTCGAGCAAACACTGAACAATTAACTATCTGGTGGCGCCTAAAGGTAGTTCAATAAAGAAAAAAAGTGTCTCTTTTGAGGAAGAATACGCTTCTGTTTTGAATGTAAACAACTTTTTTCACACTTTTTTTACTATAGTTTATTAAACAACATAAACATTCTATAGAGGAAAATTATTTCTAAAGGAGGTTTCCTTGGAACAAAAGGATCAAAGCCTTCAATTAGACCAAATAAAGCAAATGCAACAAATGTTTAAAGCGAACATGAAAACTCAACCTTATCCCATGTACCCTAACTATGGAAAACTCACACGTTACGAAGAAATTCCGCTAAGTTTACCTGAACAGCGCCAGCTGAGCCATCCCGGAGTGAAAAAATTTATGGTACCCCTTCCAATTATCGAAAACCCGAACTATAAAGGGAGTGGAAAGTTAAAAGGAAAAGTAGCACTTACTACGGGGGGGGGGACAGTGGTATTGGTGCAGCAGTAGCAATTGCGTTTGCTAAAGAAGGCGCAGATGTTGCAATTTCATACTTAGATGAACATTAGGATGCAAATAGAACAAAAACGAGGATTGAACAACTCGGACAACGTTGTTTTCTAATGCCTGGTGACTTGAGAGACAAACAACACTGTATCTCTATTGTAGAACAAACAGTAAATACATTTGGACGTCTCGATATTCTTTGTAACCACGTTGGTATCCAATTCCAACAACTAAGTCTGCCTGACATTTCAGATGAGCAATTCGATGACACCTTCAAAGTTAACGCCAAACTACGTAAAAGTGGGATAACTTATAATGATTTCGTTGAACAGCCGGCAATTAAATCGACAATATCTAATCTAAAGGATAAGTCAGTATTAGATTTAGGATGTGGAACAGGCCATTTCTCGAGATATTGTATAGAAAACGGCGCCTCAAGGGTAATAGGAATAGACATTTCTAAAAATATGATTGAACAGGCTCAAATAAATAATCATCACGAAAATATAGTTTATATGTGTATGCCTATAGAAGATCTTAAAGTACTAAATCAAAAATTCGACTTAATCATAAGTTCTTTAGCCATTCACTATATAGAAGATTACACGCAGCTAGTAAAGAAAATTAGTGGATTATTAAATAACAATGGTGAATTTATCTTTTCTACAGAACATCCAATCGTAACAGCTCGAAAAGAAATGAATAATTGGATTAAGGATAATGAAGACAGAAAGCTACATTGGGCTTTAGATAATTATCAAGAAGAAGGAAAAAGAGAGCAACATTGGTATATAGATGGGGTCATTACATACCATAGAACTATTTCAACTTTAATTAATACTCTTATTGACAATGAACTTTTTATCGAGAAAATTATTGAACCTCAACCAATTCCAATTGGATTAGAAAAAATGCCAAAATTAATTAATGAAAAAAGGAGACCATCTTTTATCATTATTAAATCAAGAAATAAGTTTTAGTGGAAACTTTTTGTTATCCCTAATAGGGTTTAGCTAATCAATGGACCTACTGTGGTAGCTTTTTTCTTCTTAAGCTAAAGGGGCAGGTTAATTCAAGAAGAAGGTGATTTCAATCCCAAAAGAGAAATATTAAATTAGTTTTTAATTGATGAATGGAGAGGGTGGTTGAATGATTACACAAGAGAATTTAAAAGTTGTTATTGGTGGAGGAGAATATAATAACAATCCCAAATGGCTTCAAACTCAAGAAACAGAATTGAATTTATTAAGACGAGTTGACTGGGAGGGGAAATTTCCAATAAACTCGTTAGAAGCTATTTTAGCTGAACACGTTTGGGAACATTTAACTTATGAAGAAGGGGTTGAAGCTGCAAGGATATGCTTTGAATTTTTAAAGCCTGGAGGATATATTCGTTGTGCTGTACCCGATGGCTTTTTCCCTGATAAAGATTATCAAACAGGTGTACAAGTAGGAGGACCAGGACCTGAAGACCATCCCGCAGCAAGTCATAAAATTGTACATAATTATAAGACTATTACTTCAATGTTTGAAGAGGCTGGTTTAAAGGTCAACCTTTTAGAATACTGCGATGAAGATGGTAAATTCCGTTATAATGACTGGGATGAAAATCAAGGATTTATCTATCGATCAAAACGCTTTGACCATAGAAACCAAAACGGAAATCTGGGTTTTGTTTCTCTGATAGTTGATGCTAAAAAAGATTAAAAGAATAACAATCCAGATATTATTTTTTAAATACCTCAACAAACGGGTGCTTGTGTTAAAAAGTGGGGTTGCTGCGGCAGCCTTTTTCTTATGGAACTAACGCGCAGTTGAAGAAGGAATAATATCATTTTTATTACCATTTTCTTCTATTTAATATATAATTAATTTGTATTTTATATATAAATGGGAGGGAATTTATGACTACAAATAAGGACTACATTCGTTATATTCGGGGAAAAGTAGGGCACGATTTAATATTTCTTAATTTTGCTGGAGGTATTGTTTATAACGAACGAAATGAAATTCTTTTACAAAAACGGGGAGATAGAAATGAGTGGGGTTTTCCAGGTGGTGCTATGGAACTTGGAGAATCTCTTGAAGAAACCGCTAAACGAGAAATACTTGAGGAGACAGGATTAAATGTTGAGGTTGAACATCTTATAGGTGTCTACTCTAAATATTCTGGTGAGTTTCCGAACGGAGATAAAGCTCAGACTATCACTCATTTTTTTCAATGCAAGCCAATTGATGGGGAACTTACCGCAGATGGTATTGAGACTTTAGATTTAAAATACTTCCCAATAGACCAAATACCGAAATTATTCACAAGACAACACGACGATGCCTTAGAAGATTGGCTTTCCAAAAGAAAAGGTGTATTTAAATAAAAACACCTTCAAATTAATTATCCATAATCTTTAACTAAAGGTGTATTTAAATAAAAACACCTTCAAATTAATTATCCATAATCTTTAACTGAACGAGTGCTTTAGTTAAACAAGCTTTATAAACAAAGACGGTTAATTTCGGTCTTGTCTTTTTTTAAAAATTAACACCAGAGTTTAACAGAGCCAAAATGAAAAAAGCCCGGCCATTAAACGGACTCGCTTTTGTTCTTACTCAAAACTATAACTTTTTTCGTGCAATGCCTTTCTAGCTTCTGTTTCAGTTGCATAGGATTGTACAGATATTTTACCGGGGCTTGGAGTACCAGTGGTTATCCGCCAATCTCCCGGCTTAATTTCTTCAACAATATAAAGATGAAACATAAAGTAACCTCCTTTAATTATTATTAATATATTATTCTCTATTATAAAATATGTACTGTATATAAGTGTTAACGCAAACTAAATTCATTCAATTTAAAATAAGGAGAAATAACGGCTGCCATCTTGGCAGCTTTCTTCTTCTTGTACTGACGGGTCAGGTTAGTGGAAGAAGGAATGGCGGGGGAGTGAAAGATGACAAAAAGAAAAACGCATAAACAATTTTTAGAAGAAATAAAAGTTGCAGGAAATGGTGATTATACGGGGTTACCCCTTTCCCCTAAAATGGAGAAAACCGGTTACTTTTACTTAAATTTAGGTGTAACAGCACTAGTTACCAACTGACTTTCTCAACTCCCCCCTAAATTGGCTTATTAAAGGCTGTTCCCGAATAAATTCAATCGGACTTATCCAACTCCCGTACAGAGTTACGTTCTAATTTCAACTTAATTCTTGGAGAACGATGTTACTGATCCGATCGTACACTTCCAACATCTCTGTCTAATTTGGTGTTGTTGATTAAATTGTAACTACTAGTTGATCTGATCGTTAGGTTACAATTATTTTCCCCAATATTCACATAAATAATAGAAGAAACTAGTTACAAATAGTTTCCGTAGGTCTATCCCCAGGCCATAATAATAAATGTATCCCATTTGGTGTATGAATGGTTTAACATAGTATGTGGAAAATAAATACTTTGAAGCGAAATATATGCTATATATAAAAATAGAAATTATAGAGAGGAAATTTATATTGGGAGAAATAAGAGAAATAATCAAATTCTGTAACAATAATTCTGGTTTTTTGAATGGATTGTATGATTTAATGACACTTCTTGTAGTTGTTTTTACATTAATTACTATATTTCAAAATAAAAGATCTATGGGGATAGCGGAAAAACAAACAGAAAATAGTTTAAGACCCATTATTATCGTGGATGTAGAAAGCGTTGACGAGCATACGCCTAATATTCAATCCATTAAAATTAAAAATGTTGGAAATGCACCAGCTCAAGTAAATGAATTCAAAATAAAAGGCTATAATCACCAACCTTTGACTGATGAAATAACTGGGCCAAATGAAGAAATTGAAGTAGAACTAAGGTTCAAGTACGTCGACATCCTTGGGGAAGGGGAAGAAAAAATTATCATTATCGATGAAAAGCTTAATCCTAATAAAATTCATCTTACAAGCAACAAGAGTGGATCGAAGATAGAAACCACTTATTATTCCATTTTAAGTAACAAAAAATATACAAATCGTTGCGAAAAAGTAAATACGAAATTTAGAAACTATGAAATATAAAAAAAGGATTCTGTTTTTAGGTGCATTTTATTTAATGAAATAATAAATTTAAAGGACAAGTGATTGTTGTATTTTTAAAAGTCATTGCCAATTAACGTGTCAATTGAACTGCCAATCTAACTGTCATTTCGATTGATATTTTTATAAAAATACATATGTTTTATTGAACTAACGGCGATTAACACAACAGAGTAGCCATTCACAGTTCATTCTTCTGAAGAAGTTTTTGCATAGTATAACGAATTTTCTAAAATAGGCTTTTTCTTTTCTAAGTATGCTTGAACCTGACTTTCACCTTTTGCGATAACCAGACCTAATACCGTATTCATTCTAAAATCTCCTCCTCCTTGAAAATTAGCCGGTACCCCTAATCCTTCTTTAGTGTGACAGCTTCGCTTGTTATACGGGATCTTTGTCCCAACCAGCCTCAATCGTTTTTCTACAAGTAGGGGACGAACTGTTTGGTTGACGGGATCTATGTCTAGTCCCACGGGTGCTTACGTTCTACCCCGGCTACCGCTATCATATATCGATATAAAAAATGATCAACCAGAAATATCTGGCTGATCTTATAATACGAACGGGTGCTTTAGTACAATAAGGATTGTATAGATTCCGTTTGTTAAGAGATTGTCTGCTTATCCTAGATAAATGCTTACATTGATTTATTATATGTACCTCCGGGTAAGCAATCTTTTAAGATAAAGGAAAGTTGATAAACCCACCAACATCCATTGTGTTGCCAAATACAATCCACACATGTCGAGTGCATAGCATTACCTGTAGCATTACTAAAACTCAAGGGGCAGGAATAACGCTGTTTATCCCCCCAAAAAAACCAGCATAAAGCTAAAAAGGCAAGCACGTCAATGTGCTTGCTTTTTTAATCAGTTAATTTTCGCTACAATTTTCCCTTTCACCCGGCGAGTCTCCAATTCAGCTAAAGCCTCTGGCACTTCTTCTAATGAAATAATTTTCTCTACCATTGGATTGAGCTTGCCCTCTTTAAGGAGGGAGAGCATATGATTTCCCATTTCTGAGAGTTTGCGCTGTTCTCTTGTGTTATTGGACTGATGTACACTTCCAAGTCCTATTTGGTGGAATGATAGGGGATGTGCAAATGAAATCGCATCATTCACATTGGGAGGTCCCGCAATAAAAGCGATTTGCCCATTAAATGCAAGGGCCTTCAACGATTTATTCGCATTATCGCGGTCCACAGTGTCCAGAACTAGCTCTACACCGGTACCATTTGTGATTTCAAGTGCTTTTTCTACAAAGTCTTCTTTATGATAGTCAATGGCATAATCGGCTCCTAAGCTTTTTACAAACTCATGATTCGAAGAAGAAGCTGTAGTTAAAACCGTCAGTCCAGCATGCTTTGCTAGCTGAATAGCAAAGCCCCCGACACCGCCAGCCCCTGCATGAATCAAAATGGTTTGCCCTTTCGAAGCATGCATCTTATGAAATAAGGCTTGATATGCCGTATAGCCTGCACATGGCAGAGCAGCAGCTTCTTCGTATGAAATACCGTCTGGAATCAGAGAAACGGTATGAGCGGTTGTGACACTATATTCAGCAAAGCCCCCTTTTTTTGATAAGTCACTATGAAACACTACTCTGTCTCCAGCTTTAATATTGGAAACATCTGCACCTGTTTCTTCGACTATACCGGCTGAGTCTAAACCAAGAACATGAGGATATGTCCAATTTGGATTTCCTCCGCTCCCTGTTTTATAGTCAACGGGATTTAAAGCAGTGGCTTTGATTTTAACAAGAATCTCATCCTTTTTGGGAGTTGGTTTTTCTATATCACCAACCATCATTTCTTTTACTTTTCCTTTATTCTCCAGCAACAATGCTTTCAATATGATCTCTCCTTTTTAATATGCCGTCTGTGAGCTGGTTAACTCATAGCTATGTGTATAAAAATATAAATCAAATTACCAGTTTACATTCAGTATAATAAGCACATTTCGATTAAAAAAGACGGCCCTTTTTTCTAACCATATACCCCATTGTAGCTCCGACTCTTGTGAATACCAATCTATTATGTCCCTATTTCCACTATGTATATCATTCCGGCTGATTTGATTTAAAAAGCCAGTTCTAAATAGCTCTCTGTGCGTATTTTTTTATTTTGAAAAAAATATTTTTTAAAAAAATGATCTAAATTAACTTGCCCTCCGTTTACATATTGTAATGATAAAGAGAGGAGGGTATATAAATGTTCACTGAGGTATAAATGCAACTTTTCCACTCAGTAACGCACATCATCGGAACACTTGGTTAAGAAATCAAGGTGCTAAAAACTCTACAATAGATTCTATTTTAGAAAAGGATTCTCAAACCAGAGGGTCCTTTTTTGCTGTGTGCTTTATATCAATGATATTTCGGATTGGAAAATCAATCTCTATGTGATATATGAAAATCTTGTGAAGAATGTATATGAAATTTACGTGAAATCAATGGATGAACCATTGACGCTGATAGACGAAAGTGAAATTATAGGACAGTAGTAGTAGACATGTAGAATAGTCTTTGTTCTTATGAAGATGTTACTCTAGTCTCTCTGTAACAACTCATTTTATATAGGAAGCTGATGATTTTATGCAAAGAAGATTTCGTTTATTTAGTAGTTTAATTATACTGATATTGCTCTGTGTTACAGCTGGCTGCCAATCTCAAACAGCGGCCACGGAAGATAAAGCTGTTTCTCATACCGTTCACAGTGGCAGCGTTCACATCGATATAACCGGCTCTGCCTTTTCCACGGATGTGGTGTATGTGACGAAAGGAACCAAAGTCACCTGGGAAAACAAGGATGAGGTAGCGCATACTGTCACCAGCAAGTCAGGAGCATTTGATTCAAAGGATCTGCAGACGGGAAAAACGTTCTCTTACACCTTTAAAAAGAATGGGACGTACTCATACTATTGTATCTATCATCCCGATATGGTAGGAAAAGTGGTTGTCACGGATCAGAAACAGATGTCTATGGATGACCCTTCAAGTATGAATACGTCATCTAATGATAAGGAAAATGCTGCTCCGCTTGGTACTGGTACATCAGGAGAACCGAAACAAGCAGACAGTCTAAGGTTACTTCCTTACAAAATGGAAAATGGCTATAAAGTTTTTCATTTGACCGCAGAGCCTGTCTGGTGGCAGGTCAAGCCAGGCAAAAAGGTAAAAGCGTGGGCTTTCAACGGTTCTGTTCCAGGGCCTGAAATCAAGGTGAACCAAGGAGATAAAGTTAAAATTATTGTTAAAAACAACCTATCGGAAGGTACGACTGTACACTGGCACGGCCTGGATGTTCCCTTTGACCAGGATGGCTCAGGCGGGATCAGCCAGCCGGATATCAAACCCGGCCAGACATGGACGTACACGTTTACGGTGAAATCACCGCCAGGCTCTTATATGTACCATAGCCATCCGATGAATGATATGCTGAAACAGGAGGACATGGGATTGTTTGGTCCTTTTATCGTTGAACCAAAAGGAACGGGATGGAAGCAAGTACATCCTGGCTATCAGGACGAATACACACTAATGGTCAATGATTCATCACAATTTGGATATACCATCAATGGATTGTCATACCCGGCAACACCTGTATTACCCGCAAAGCTCGGAGATAAAATTCTTGTTCATTTAATTAATATTGGAATGATGGATCATCCAATGCATCTGCATGGCATGCACTTCCAGGAAATCAACCAGGATGGGTATCCATTGCCAGCTCCTATAACAATGGATACGATTAATACAGCACCTGGTACGACCTATGATCTTTCCTTCACAGCGGATCAAATCGGAAAATGGCTGTTCCACTGTCATATTACTCAGCATGTAACAGACAGTAATGGCATGATGAGCGGAATGGTAACCATGTTTAATGTGAAAAAATAATAGGAAGAAAATGTTCACCGTCTATATTAAAAGGATGACTTAAAAGGGAATGTGCCCTTTTAAGTCATCCTTTTTTCGTTTATTTAATCAGTTTTATTGTGTATGTGTTAAAATATTACATATTAGGGATTTATAAGGTGAGTTGATTAGCAGATTCAGTAATTAAAGACGGGGAGATTACGATTGATGGTCAAAGAAGGAATCATTATAGTAGCAGGACTATTCCTATATTGCCTGGCACTACTAAGTGTAATGTTGTTAAAGCGGAAAAACATAAAGTCTATTAAATGGAAACGTGAAGGGTTAAAAGTGCTGCTGCTTATTTACATATTACTGGTCATAAAAGTAACCATGTTTCCTATCCTAATAAATAGCACAAGAACAGAAGAATTAACCATGCTTTCAATTAATCTCATTCCACTGGTCTCCATTTTTTCAGAGATTGGACAAATTGGCACCGCATATGACGGAGACTCTATCTTTGTGATAAAACTCATCCTGCGTAATGTGGGCGGGAATATTTTGTTACTAATGCCTTTGGGGTTCCTTGCCCCAATATTGTGGAGCAGGTTCAGAAGCTTAAAAAGTGTACTGTTACTGGGTTTGCTTGTTTCTATTAGTATTGAAAGTCTTCAGTTGGTTGAGATGGCCGCAGGCATAGGATCTGGAAGAGCGGCAGACATAGACGACGTCATTTGTAACACAACGGGTGCATGCATAGGCTATTATATTTTTACCGGGGTTAATGACTTATGGAACAGAGCTGTAAGGATAAATCATAATCGGGCTGTATAAAAACACCTCCATTTATTTCGTGATTAATCCTCCTTATATCGGAAACAATAATGAAGGAAAAGGAGGGAGTTTAATGAATGGGCGCGAGAAATATGAGGAATTTCAAAGAATCAATCAAGAAAAACAGTTAGAGAAATTAAAGGAATTTGATCCTAGTTTGCATAGAGTTTTTACTTCTGTATTAAGGGCGGGTGGAAATGGAGACGACATTCCTGATGCCATTTCCTATGTAAGCGCCTTGCAGGAGTATGATCAGGAGAATGGAATAGAAATGGCTCCAGGGTTGTATCAGGAAGTTTTACAGCAGTTTGATGGGGTAATTGAAAAATATAAAGAGTAACATAGCTGGACAGCTCTCTTTGTTGGGTGGCCAATATTTGTCGAAATTAGCAGTTTTATGTATGATAGTACCAAAGTAGGATATTATCTCACTTTGGAGGAGAAAGGCATTGGCTAAATTGTATACATTTAAACTGGACAAAAACAAAGAGATCTTCGTCGTAAAAGTCAAAGGTTACTTTGAAGAAGAGGATGCTAAATTATATATCAGCGAGTTTCAGACTATTGTTAATACAATAAACCCCTCAAAATATACATTGATTATTGATGGCACTGAACAAGCACCAGTATCGAGTCAAGTCATGGAGGATATTGGATTTGTGTTAACGGTGTATTCGATGGCAAATTTCAAAAGAATCATCATTGTCAATCCAGCTTCTGAAGTTTCCAGGATGCAGGTTGATTCTTGTGTAAGGGAGCTGAACTTTCAGGGGATATTTGTAGGTTCCGTTGAGGAAGCCTACAATTTATAAAAATATTATTATTAAAGGCAGCAATAGGAGCTGTCTTTTATTTTTTGCACTGCCCGGCATTGGAATGTCCAATGGATGTAGTCGATCTTACTTTTTCCGCGAGGGATGACCTGCATCTAAACATACCGAGGGCAAAAACGCCCACAGCCTGGATTACGATGGGCTTTCATGAAGATTTAAACCAAGCGGCTGTTATTGCCCTGGATGGTATGTTGAAGCTTATGAGGGAAATTTATGGATACGGAAGGAAAGAAGCTTTGGCATTAGCCAGTCTTGTGGTGGATTTAAATATTACACAGATTGTAAATGGAGTAAAAGGTGTACATGCTGTGCTTCCTGATGGAGCCATTATGTAATATTGGTATACTTAAATTTTCGCAGCTTTATATATTACTCATCATCTAAAAATATGGCAATATTCAGTTTTAATCAATGTAAAAAAACCTGAAATCGGACAAAAAGCCGATTCAGATTTTTTATGTGCAAACGTTTGGTGAACAGACAATACAGAATGATAACCACTTTTTTAATGCTTAATGATGGCGGTGCCCATGTGCTCGGAATGGCTGTTTTTTCGAGAGCAGGAAAAAGATGATCATGCATATCTCGAGAAAGAAGCCATAGCACAGGTTATACTAATGGAAGAATGATAATGGATGAGGAGTGGTATCAGTGGATTTAAATTTAATTGGGAAACATGTTTTAATCACTGGAGGATCAAAAGGGATAGGAAAAGCAATTGCGGAAGCCTTTGTCGCAGAGGGAGCCAGTGTATCCATTGCTGCACGTGACAGGGGAATACTAAAAAAGGCAAAGGATGAGCTTGGCGGCAATATTTCTATTTATCAAGCTGATGTTTCAAATGCAGGGGAGCGGGAAAAACTGATTCAGTCATTTATAAATGACAAGGGTAAAATAGATATTCTTATTAATAATGCAGGCGGAAGCAACGGGGGAAGCGCAGAAGAAACAAAGATGGCTTTATTTTACGAAGCCATGGAGCTGAATTATTATTCGGCAGTCCACTTAAGCAAAATGGCCTTTGAACAGATGAAGGATCAGAAGCAGGGGGCTATTATCAATATAACCTCCATTTTTGGCAGAGAGAGCGGAGGAAAGGTGACGTATAATAATGCAAAAGCTGCATTGATTAGTTTTACAAAAGCTTTAGCAGATGAAGCCATAGGGTTTGGTGTTCGTGTTAATAGTATTGCGCCTGGCAGCATTCTTCATGAAACGGGCAATTGGAAAAAACGAATTGAAGCGAACCCGCAAGAGATGAAAGAGTTTATTAAAAGGGAAATTCCGGCAGGACGTTTTGGAACACCTGAAGAAATTGCAAATACCGCAGTTTTTCTGGCTTCAGAAAAAGCTTCATGGATAGTAGGGGCAAGTATAAACGTAGATGGCGGACAATCCAGAATGAATTTTTAATAGGGCACTTTTTGTAAACTTTGTTGCTATTTGAAACAAAAAAATAGTTAAAAATCCAGGTTCAGTTCTATACTGTGTAAATAGCATACGAAAAGATGTCCAGAAGTCAGACAACTTACGGAGTGATCCTTTGTACCTAAATCAACAATCTATGCTAAAACTGTCTTTAATAAAGAATCAAGGAGCCTATTTAAATGGGCTCTTTTTATGTGAAAAAATGAATCAATGAACAGTGCGCATAATTGTTCTTTAAATCAATATACTAAATGTTATTGCTGGAAAAAGGAGTTAAATGGATGAGGCAGATCGGATTGTATCAATTGCTCGCAGTTTTAATTTTATCGATATCTCTGATGACCCATGTTATTTTAATTCCACTAATATTATCAGCGTCAGGACGGGACTCATGGTTTAGCATTTTGCTGACAGGGTTTTTATTTCTTATTTTTGTTTTTCCGCTTTGCTTTATCATAAAAAAAACGAAACAAAAGTCTATTACGAAGTGGCTTAAAGTTCAGAGCAATGCTTTTGTATCGTTTAGCGTCATTACAGTAACTAGCATTTTGCTATTCCTCATTTCCTTTGTAACGATTAAAGATACTACATCCTGGACCTCTGAATCTTATCTTCCTAATACTCCCTTGCTTGTGATTGCAAGCTGCCTGCTAATTTTATCTATCATAAACGCTTATTTCGGTATAGAAACGATTGCAATCAATTCTGCTTTAATCTTTCCGTTTGTGGTAGCGTTTGGCTTTTTTGTTATGGGAGGTAATTTCAACAAGAAAAATTATAGTTTACTTTTTCCTTTATTTGAACATGTTACTAATCACTATCTGGAAGGAATATGTATTGCTGGTGGAGGTTTGTCTGAAATCCTTCTAATCTTATTTTTGCAGCATCATGTCTAAACAAAATTGAAGATGAAGCACATGTTCTTTTTGACAATGGTTTTGGTCGGCTTAACAGTAGGTCCAATTACAGGCATTATTGCAGTATACGGCCCTAATGAGGCTGGTGAATTAAGATACCCTGCTTTTGGGACTTTGGAGATTGGTTTATATAGGTACTTTTATTTCTCATCTTGATTTTTTATCTGTCTTCCAATGGCTGTCTGGTGCTTTTATTCGATTATCATTATTTATTTTCTTATTGCTGGACTTATGGTCCGTAAAAAAAACGAAACAAAAAATTTGGCTGTTAAGCGGAATTTTTCTAATAATGCTGATCGGAATTGTACTTCCTTTCAGTGAAAATCAAGTCTTAACCTATACACGCCTTTATTTGCTTCCTGCTGTATTCATTTGGTTTTTGTTTCTTTTAATCAGTTTAAGTACCTTGGAGATCTTTTCGAAATCGGCAAAAGAAGAGAAGAATAATATGGGTCACTAATATATCACCTATTGGCTATATAAAATAGGGATAAAAATGCTGGCTTAAAAAAAGCGAAATTTGTTATGGCAACACTAAAAGAGGCTCATCCGATGGATAGCGATAAAATTGCCTGACAGCAAGTGATATTCCTTTTGCGATGTTGATGGCCATTGTATAAATAAGGTGAAGGTTTGTAAAGACAAGAGAGTTTTCAGCAGCTGCATCCTTTTCATGGACAACTCCCATCACACTGCAATCTCCAATGAAAGGGAAGGAGTGGCCAAGGCCTGCGCCGGGTTGAAAGGGACCTTTGCGGATTACCATGGAGTTTTTTGTTTCTATTGTCCCAAGAGCACTATCTACCGTAATGACAAAGCTTTTTTCAGGAAAATTCGTATGTGAAAGCCGAGGAATAAAGGTAACGGCGTCTAATGGAGAGGCTAGGCAGCCTATGATTTTCATATGTCTGGGGTACAGGTTATGCAGCAAGGTACCGACTAAAGAACCCAGACTGTCTCCAGTTATCCTGTTTGAGCCAATGCCGAGTACATAAATCGTTTGAGTTGATGATGGAATAAGAGTATGCAAGATGTTGCGGATATAAAGCGGAGCCAGTTTGTCGTTATACGGAATAAATCCTTTGTTCATATCTAATTTGCCACAGGTCTCATGATGATTCAGCACACATGTAGCTCCTCTCACTTTAAATTTTGTTTGTTAAAAACAGTCCATTGTATTACTTAAATATTCTCTGTCATCCGTATGTATTCCTTTATTAAAAGGATAAAAGACGGGAAAAGGTGAAGGAGATGGTGAAAATAATAGGATAGTGCATCTTCAAAGTCGTCAGCGTTCAAAAAAACATTGATTTTTTAAATCAATTTCCAGCACTTTTTTATTGATTAATGGGTCAGTATATAAGTATAATATAGGTAATAAATAATGATTATGCGGGTGTGGCGGAATCGGCAGACGCGCTAGATTCAGGTTCTAGTGGTGGCAACACCGTGGGGGTTCAAGTCCCTTCATCCGCATCGAAAAGCTTGGTACGAAGGCAATCTACTAATAGGTAGGTTGTCTTTTTTTTATGAGATTTTTTCCGTACAAAAAGGGGCTAAAAGAAACTGACAGAAACAGGATACTGATTGAACCATATTACGAAAAACAATAATCTATGCGAAAACAGCTCAAGTGTAAAAGGGATTTGCTTAGAATTTATAGAATTTATACTGGGAAGAGGTGATTCATAATGGAGATTAAATTAAATCAAAAGCTTTTATTTATTGGGGATTCCATTACCGATTGTGATAGGGTCATGCCTCATGGAGAAGGGGGATTCGGTGCACTTGGCAAAGGATATGTGTCATTTGTTGATGCTCTTCTTCAAGCTGTATATCCTGAATTGGGAATCAGGGTTGTAAATAAGGGGATAAGCGGACATACTGTTCGGGATTTAAAAAATAGATGGCACGAGGATGTAATGGCTCAAAAACCAGATTGGCTGTCTATTATGATAGGAATCAATGATGTCTGGCGGCAATACGATACACCATTTATTAAAGAAAATCATGTTTATGCAGAAGAATATGAGGAAACTCTTAGGAAGCTTGTTACGGATACTCAGCCGTTGGTAGAACAAATTGTCCTAATGTCACCATTTTACTTGGAAAGCAATGAACAGGATAAAATGCGCCAGACAATGAATCAATACGGCCATATCGTAAAGAAGATTGCTGAAGACACCAATTGTTTATTTGTAGATACTCAAGCAGCGTTTAATGTGGTACTAAAGGAGCTTTATTCTGCTGCATTAGCTTGGGACCGTGTACATCCATCAGCTGCTGGCCATATGGTGCTGGCAAGAGCTTTCTTGAACCGGGTGGGCTTTGAGTGGGCACGTTCGAGTTTGGCGTCGGCACAAACTATTATTGGATAAACTGTTTTTTAGTTCATACAGTAAAGAAAGGAAACAAAAGCAAATAAAATTGCTTTTTGTTTCCTTTCTTTACTGTAAGGGATGTGACAATTTGTAAGAAAGATGCCTTCTTTCTATTCATTAAATACAAGGAATCCCTGTTTATATGATGCCTGTTCACTGATATTTTTAGCAGGAAAAATAAATGTCCATGGCATGCTTGTCAGAGGCTCTACTTTTAAGGCCGGAATGGTAAAGAGGTATTCCGCCATTACTTTTTGATCCTCTACATACGCTATTTTCCTTTCGAGAAAGAAGAGAGGATGGTTGGAAAAGTTATGAACAAGAACGGTTATCAGCAGGTCGTTTTTGTAATTAAGAGCCTGCCACAAAGGGGTAATCATCTCTTTATTTTCAGCCAAACAGGTTTCATCAAATGCTTTTTTAATTTTTTCTCTGTCTCCATTAGAAATTGTCCTGTCCCATGAAGCTTCAAATTGAAGTTTTTGCATAACTAAACACCCCTTTTTTAATGGTAACTATTCTATCATATTTAAATTGTCTTCAAAAACAGTTCATTTATATTTTGAAAAAGGCCCGCCCTGTATAAGAGCAAGCCCTGTTCATTATGAAAACTCTATAATGGCTGTTCCATTTTCATTGATTTTTAGCTTTTGTTCATTTTCCCATTCTAATTCTTCGTTGTTCCAAAGGTTTTTAGCATTTGTTTTGCACAATCCATCAGGAAGGGTATATACTGCTTGTTCTTCAGTTGTATTCAGTATCACTAGGATGGTTTTTTCTCCATTTGTTTTTGTGTAAGCCAGGCAGCTTTCTTCTTCTGCAGGTGAAACAAATGAGAACTCACCTTCATTTGCTAATAGTGGGTGCTCTTTGCGCAAGCAAATAAGCGTCTGAACATGATGGAAGAGTTCCAGATTCTGTTTTTCTTTGTCCCACTCCATGCATTTTCTGCAGCCCGGATCCTGGGAGCCTGTCATGCCAATCTCATCTCCATAATAGATGCAGGGAGTGCCGCCAAACGTTAATAATAAGCTGTAAATTTGTTTTAAGCGTTCAATATCTTCACCGCACAGTGTTAAGATTCTTGGTGTATCATGGCTTCCAACGAGATTAAAGGCTACTTCATTGATCGTTTTTGGATACATGTGAATGACATGGCTCATATTTTCAATGAATTCCTTTACCCCAATTGTGCGTTTTGCAAATAGATTTATGATATTTGTTGTAAAAGGGTAATTCATCACTGCATCAAATTGATCGCCCCGCAGCCACGGCATTGAATCATGCCAGATTTCACCCAGGATATACAGGTCAGGCTTAATCGCCTTTACTTCTTTACGGAAATCACGCCAGAAGGCATGGTCCACTTCGTTTGCTACATCCAAACGCCAGCCGTCGATATTAAATTCTCTTACCCAATAACGTCCTACCTCTAATAAATACTCACGGACATCTGGATTTTCGGTATTTAATTTTGGCATAAAAGGAGTGAAGGCAAAGGTATCGTAATTTGGTCTTGGCTCAGTAACAAGCGGAAACTCATGAATATGGAACCAATTTTTATAGACTGACTTCTCTCCGTTCTTTAAAACATCCTGGAACTGAGGGAAATAAAAGCCGCTATGATTAAAGACGGCATCAAGCATCACCTTTATGCCGTTTTGGTGGCAGACCTCGATGAGTTTTTTTAAGGTTTCTTTACTTCCGAATTGGGGATCGATTTCCATATAATCAATCGTATCGTATTTATGATTTGAATACGCCTTGAATATAGGAGTAAAGTAAATACCGCTGATGCCTAATTCTTTTAGGTAATCAATATGGTCAATGACGCCCTCCATATCTCCGCCAAAGAAATTGTTGGGCGCTGGTTCCTCGCTTCCCCAAGGCAAAGCGCCGTCAGGGTCGTTGTCTTTATTGCCATTGGCAAACCTTTCAGGAAATATTTGATACCATACCGTATTTTTTACCCAGTCAGGAGCCCGAAAGATATCAGCATCATTCATAAAAGGAAAACAGAAGTAATAAGCTGTATCATCTACTGGTGCTTCCGTGTAATAGCCTTTTTCTGTATATACAGCTGATTCTGCACCATCATCTAAAATGAAGCCGTACCTAAGGCGCTTGAAAGGAGGCTTCAAAGAAATGAACCAGTAATCAAACAGCTGATCACTGCCGCTTTTCTTCATGGAAGCTTCAGCCGTTATCCATTTTCCGTCTACCCAATTATATGGATCCCCATGGATAAGGCTGACTTTCTTAATATCTCCTTTTTGAGTGCGAATTTGAATGTGAAGCTCTCCATTTGTGCAAACGTATGCATAATTGTCTTTAGGTCTATGATAAATTGCCTCTTTTAACAAACTCGTCATTCTCCTTCCAAAATCATGATTATTTTAAGAGTATTTGAGTATATTTTGAAAGTCAATAAAATAATTTAAATATGAAAGGGTTTGCAAAAAAACATCTGAAAATAATTTTTGTAAATTTTTTAAAAAAAGTAGTTGTAAATTCCTATAAACCATTTATAATTAACTCTAGTTGCGCAATCGTTTTCACAAATGTAAGCGTTCTTTTATGTAAGCGGTTAAGCGCTGCGAAATTCTATTATTATTTAAAAGGTGGGGGAAAAATGAAAAAGACACTATCGGTTTTTGCGATGGCTGTTGTGATAGCCGGTGCTCTTGCTGCATGTGGACCAACAAATAACTCAAGCAGCAATAATACTAGCTCAAAAGGCACTACTGCTTCTAAACCTGCTAAATTAGTAGTCTGGGAAGATCAAAAAAAATCAGGCTGGCTTCAAAAAGTAGCAGCAGATTTCAAAAAGAAGTACGGCATTACAGTTGAATACAAAGAAGTTGAAATGGCAACGAAAATGGGTCAGCAATTGCGTTTAGACGGTCCTGCAGGAAAAGGTCCGGATATCGTAACTCTTCCTCATGACCAAATCGGCCAAGTCGTTACAGAAGGGCTAATTGCTCCGCTTAACGTAGATCAAAGTGTAGTAAATAGATTCTCTAAATCATCTATTGCTGCAGAAACTTATAAAGGAAAGCTATACGGCCTTCCTAAGTCAACGGAAACACCGGTATTTGTTTATAACAAAGATCTAATGAAGACGCCTCCTAAAACAATGGAGGATCTGTATAACTTCTCTAAAGGCTTTACCAAAAACGGAAATTACGGTTTCCTTGCTCTTTTTGACAACTACTACTTTGCACATGGAATCATGGCCAGCATGGGTTCATATGTATTCAAAAACAACAATGGCACGCTTGACCCGAATGACCTTGGCTTAAATAATGCCGGAGCTATTCAAGGTGCTAATTACATGGCTAAATGGTATAAAGAAGGCTTATTCCCTAGAGGAATCATTGGTGCTAACGGTGGATCTACTGTCGATGGACTTTTCACACAAGGTAAAGTAGCTTCCGTTATGAACGGTCCTTGGGCATTCCAGCCATACACATCTGCAGGAATCAAAATTGGCATGACAGCTATGCCTACGCTTAATGGACAACACATTAAAACATTCATGGGTGTTAAAGGATGGCATGTATCTGCATTCTCTAAGAACCAAGAATGGGCTACAAAGCTTGTTGACTTCATGACATCTGATGAAAATGCTAAATATCGCTTCACACAAACACAAGAGGTTCCACCAAACGTTGCTCTTTTAAATGATCCTGTTATTAAAGATAACGAAGGTGCAAAAGCTGTAGCAGAACAATCACAATATGCTGAACCAATGCCAAATATCCCTGAAACTGCACAAGTTTGGACTCCAATGGGTAATGCATTGCAAACAGTTGTAACTGGCAAAGCGGATGCTAAAACAGCTCTAGATAACGCTGTTAAACAAATTAAAGATCAAATTAAGTCTACGAAGTAATCTAATGAAGCAGCAGTATCTAAGAGATGCTGCTGCTTCTAAAATAGTTCAAAGGCTTTATGAGGAAGAAATGTTTTTTTCTTCATAAAGCCTTTGAGCTTACTATATGCAATCAAGAAAGGGGCGGCTTAGGATGCTTGAGACAGCACCACTATCCTACTCAACCAGCCATCGTAAAAAAGCACTTATTCTATCCATTATTCCAGGCTTAGGCCAGCTTTATAATAAACAGATATTTAAAGGAATTGCTTTTCTAGTATTAAGCGCAGCGTTCATCTATGTCTTTGGCAATCTGCTGAACATGGGTCTATGGGGTCTCGTGACTTTGGGAACCGAATTACCCCGGGATAACTCAGTTTACTTATTAGTAGAAGGAATTCTTGCAGTGATTGTTATTTTATTCGGCCTCGGATTTTATTCCTTCAATCTGCGGGATGCCTATAAAACAGGCTTGAAACGCGACCTGAATGAACCGGTTTCCTCATTAAAGGAACAATATCATAATCTTACGCAAAGCGGTTTCCCTTATTTAATCATGTCACCAGGATTCTTGCTTCTCGTATTTGTGGTTATTTTCCCGCTTATTTTCGTTATCCTTCTTGCTTTTACAAATTATGATTTATACCACTCACCGCCTGCAAATCTATTTAAATGGGTTGGCCTTAATAACTTTACTTCCATTTTTACAGTGGATATCTGGCGCCAAACCTTCTTCTCTGTTTTAGCTTGGACAATTGTTTGGACTTTTGTTGCTACAACATGCCAGGTTGCTTTGGGCATTTTTCTTGCTATCGTTGTAAACCAAAAGGATATTAAAGGAAAAGCCATCATCCGTACAATTTTCATCCTGCCATGGGCCGTTCCTTCATTCGTTTCTATTCTGGTATTCGCCGGCATGTTTAATGAGTCGTTTGGAACCATTAACGAAAATATACTTGCATTCTTTGGTATTCATGGTCTTCCATGGATGACAAATCCTTTTTATACAAAGGTTGCATTGATACTGATTCAAAGCTGGCTGGGATTCCCGTTCATTTTTGCAATGACAACAGGGGTGCTTCAATCAATTCCTGGAGAGCTTTATGAAGCAGCTACAGTGGATGGTGCATCCAGGTTTCAACAGTTTAGAAACATTACATTGCCGCTGGTCTTAATTGCAACAGCGCCTGTTTTAATTACTCAATACACATTTAATTTTAATAACTTCAGTATTATTTACTTGTTTAACGGCGGCGGTCCTGCTGTATCCGGCCAGAACGCTGGAGGCACAGATATTTTAATCTCCTGGATATACCAGCTGACAATGAACTCTGCTGAATATTCAAAAGCAGCAACACTTACACTTCTTTTATCGATTATCGTTGTAGGTGTAGCACTTTGGCAGTTTAGAAGAACGAAATCATTCCAAGAAGAGGATATGATGTAATATGGATATGAAAAGACAGAAAGTCATCAGACTAACACTCAGTTACCTTGTACTCTTGGCTATGTGTATAATTGTGCTTTATCCGCTTGCGTGGATTATAGGCTCATCCTTTAATCCCGGTCAAAGCTTATCCGGGTCCAGCATCTTTCCGAAGCATCCGACGCTTGCGCATTACGCAGAGCTTTTTAATACGAATAAAATCAATTATTTACATTGGTACTTTAATTCATTGAAGATCAGTATTTTTACGATGATCTTTACGGTTATCCTTGTCAGTCTTACTGCCTATTCTTTTTCCCGCTTTCGTTTTGTCGGCAGGAAAAATGGCTTAACCGGTTTCCTGCTGCTTCAAATGATTCCGAACTTTGCTGCACTAATAGCAATCTATGTTTTGGCAACTTTAACTGGGCTGCTGGATACGCACATTGGATTAATTTGTATATATGTAGGCGGACAAATTCCGATGAATACATGGCTGATGAAAGGATATCTTGATACCATTCCAAAAGAATTGGATGAGTCAGCAAAAATAGATGGGGCTGGAAACTTCCGAATCTTTTTCCAAATCGTAATGCCGCTTGCAAAACCTATAATCGCTGTTATTGCTTTGTTTTCTTTCATAGCGCCATTTGGTGATTTTATCATCGCAAGCATCATGCTTCGATCAGATAGTAACTATACATTGGCTGTCGGCCTTTACGATCTTGTTGCGAATAAATTTGGTGCGGAGTTTACAACCTTTGCTGCCGGATCTGTTTTAATTGCTTTGCCAATCGCTATTTTGTTCCTATGCTTCCAGCGCTATTTTGTATCTGGTTTAACAGCTGGCGGAACAAAAGGATAAGAATAGACAAAACATCCTTTTTCACATTAATAGTGTTAAAGCAGCAGTATCCATGGATTAAGTCTGGTTGTAGGCCCTTCTCATCCAATATGGTTTTTATCATTGGATCATACACCCTCTGAGGCATTTATGCTTCTCGTTCGTTAGTAAGAGTTTAAAATAATACCAAAGAAAAATAGGACTATCTATTATTTTGGCTCTGTTAAATTTCTATACTGATAGCTGCTCGTTTCTTAGCTCATTTTACAGTGAAGGAAGGAACACAAAGGCTTTTGTATCCTTTCTTTCCCGTAAGCTTTCAGCTGAGCTGAAAAACAACAGAGTCCTTTAACAAAGCCATTATTTTAAAAGAAAAAGAAAAACTTCAGATGAGACGGGTGAAGAAAATGGCTGTAACAATTAAAGATGTGGCGAAGCTGGCAGCGGTTGCTCCTTCTACTGTATCCAGAGTCATCGCAGATAACTCCAGAATCAGTGAAGCAACTAAACAAAAAGTGAAAAAAGCAATGAAGGAGCTAGGATATCACCCTAATCTGAATGCAAGAAGTCTTGCCAGCCAATCCACACAAACAATGGGGCTTGTCATGCCCAGTTCCGGAGACGTCGTGTTTCAAAATCCTTTCTTTCCGACAGTACTGCAGGGCATAAACGAATGTGCACATGAAAAAAAATACGCCTTGCATATGACAACTGGAAAATCAGATGATGAAATTCTGGCAGCGGTTGTCAATATGGTACAGGGGAAGCGAGTGGACGGAGTTATTCTCCTTAATTCCAGGGTAGACGATAAGGTTATCGAATATTTAATGGAAAGAGAGTTTCCTTTTGTTGTCATTGGGAAACCAGCTGAGCATGCTGATGAAATTACACATGTGGATAATGATAATGTCCGGGTAATGAGAGATGCGACGGAACACTTAATCCAGCTCGGGCATCATCAAATCGCCTTTATTGGAGGAAGCCGTGACCTTATGGTAACGATTGACCGTCTTAGCGGCTATCAGCAAGCGTTAAAAAATGCAGGTATTCCATTGAAGGATGAATACATTATCCATGAAGAATTCTTGCGCGAAGGCGGACAGGAAGCAGTCAGCGAGTTAATGGCATTGGAAGACCGCCCAACCGCTTTGGTAGTAGTTGACGATTTTATGGCCCTTGGTGTCTTGGGAACTCTTGATGAATTAGGAATAAAGGTACCTGAGGAGATTTCCATTATTAGCTGTAACAATGTCCTTCTTGCTGAGTTGGCAAAGCCATCATTAACTTCGATGGATATCAATATATTTGACTTGGGCTATCAGGCTTCAAAAAGCTTAATTGAGTTAATTGAAAATTGCGGTGAACCGACGAAAAGAATTATTATTTCACATCAACTCGTTGAAAGGATGTCCTGCAGCGAGCTAGATGAGAAATAAACGTTTTGAGAGTGAAAATACAGGTGTAGACCCTTATGATAGGCAATGTTGATAACGGCTCGTTTTTTAGCTCATTTTAAAGTAAAAAAGAAAAAAACAAACTTGTTTTCCTTTGTTTCTTTTATTACTGTAACTTATCAACTGTGCTGAAAGGTATGTGGAACGGGCGTTTTACACAAATGAGCTAAAATCAACGGTGTCCTTTTACAAAGCCTATCGAATAGTAAAAAGTGTTTGCAGAAAGGGAATAATATGAATAAACATTGGTGGAAAGAAGCAGTTGCTTATCAAATTTATCCTCGCAGTTTTATGGATTCAAATGGCGATGGAATTGGAGATATCCGAGGGATTATATCAAAACTGGACTATTTAAAAGAATTAGGGATCGATGTCATTTGGGTTTGTCCGATGTATAAGTCTCCTAATGATGATAATGGTTATGATATCTCAGATTACCAGGATATTATGAAGGAATTCGGTGCAATGTCCGATTTTGAAGAGCTGCTGGAAGAAGTCCATAAACGCGGTATGAAGCTGATTCTTGATCTCGTAATTAATCATACGAGCGATGAACATCCGTGGTTTATCGAGTCCCGTTCCTCAAAAGATAATCCTAAGAGAGACTGGTATATTTGGAGAGACGGCAAAAACGGGAAAGAGCCAAATAACTGGGAATCTATTTTCAGCGGCCCGGCGTGGAAATATGATGAAGAGACAGAACAATATTTCATGCATATTTTCTCCACTCGCCAGCCTGACCTGAACTGGGAAAATCCTGAAGTAAGAGAAGCTCTCTACAATATGGTTAATTGGTGGCTCGATAAGGGAATTGATGGTTTTCGAGTCGATGCCATCTCCCATATTAAAAAGGAGCCGGGTTTCCCGGATATGGATAATCCAGCCGGCCTTGATTATGTACCCTGCTTTGACTTTATGATGAATGTAGATGGCATCGATGAATTTCTTTTAGAATTTTCTCAAGAGACATTGAAAAAATATGACATTATGACGGTTGGGGAAGCCAACGGAGTAAGGCTGGAAGACGCGGAAAAATGGGTTGGAGAAGAAAATGGCTATTTTAATATGATTTTTCAGTTTGAATTCTTGGACCTATGGGATAAGGATATAGAGGGCGCTGTTAATGTTCGAGAGTTAAAGAGAGTCCTGTCAAAATGGCAATATGGTTTAGAAGGCATGGGCTGGAACGCCTTGTTTATCGAAAACCATGATCAGCCACGCCGAGTTTCCACTTGGGGAAATGATCGAGAATTCTGGAAACAAAGTGCAAAAATGCTTGGAACCATGTATTTCCTTATGAAAGGAACTCCTTTTATCTATCAAGGCCAGGAAATCGGAATGACGAATGTTTATTTTCCATCTATCCATGATTATAATGACGTCGGAATGATTAACTACTATCAAATTGAAACTGAAAAAGGACGTACACACGAAGAAATCATGAAAATTATTTGGGAGAGAGGACGAGACAACTCCCGGACACCGATGCAATGGAATTCTTCAAATATGGGCGGATTTACAACTGCCGATAAGACATGGTTTGGAGTAAACCCGAATTATACGAAGATTAATGTTGAGGAACAATTAAAAGATCCAGACTCCATTCTTCATTTTTATAAAAAACTGATTCAGTTAAGAAAAGATAATCCTGTATTCGTACATGGCGTATATCAATTATTATTAGAGGACGATCCTGCATTATTTGTCTACACCCGTCAACTGGGCAGCGAAAGAGCGATCATTGTCAATAACTTTAGTAAAAAATCAACTGTTATCACGATTCCGGATGAGTTAGAGTACAATGATTCTGAGCTTGTCCTGAACAATTATGATGTAATTGACAAAAAGCTGAGAAAAGAGTTTACACTAAATCCGTATGAAACAAGAGTATATCTATTAAAATAGAAAAATAAAAAGGAGCCGTGTGCTCCTTTTTTATTTTGGCACTGTTCAACGCGAATCCTTCAACCGTCATCGGAAAGCCAGAGCCTAGAGTGGAATTCGGCAAGCAAGATTAATAAAGCCATTATTTTAGATGGCTATGTTAAATTTCTATGTTGATCACTGCTCGTTTTTTAGCTCATTCGTGTGAAACAGACGTTTCACACGAATGAACTAAAAAACAACAGAGTCTTATATCAAAGCCTTTTAGATAAATCGAAACCAAGGCGGCGTCTCTATCTTAAAATGATCCTCCTTTTTACCGATATTAAAGATAAGTTTAAAATGGAGGAATGAGCATATGTTCTTAATAAAGGATAGAAAAAGCAATATTTCAGCAATCCAGAAATACATATCCCATGAACTCGAGCACGTAAAAATGGACTTTGAAAAGGGGACGGATGTTGCCCTGCAATTAGAACTAATAGGACTGACCAAAGAAGAACTAGCTCTTCTGAAAGGTATACAGCCTTTAGTAGAAAAGAACATTAAAGAAATTTATCAGGAAGCTTTAAAATATTCACATGCTGGTGTCAAGAGAATTACCGATATGAGTGATCAGGGTATTTCACCTGAGACAAGTCTGCAATACATTCTGACACTATTTGATGGAATAATTGACAGGGATTATATTGAGAAAAGAACGAAGGCGGGACAGCTTTATTTTAAAATGGGTGTCCAGTCACATTGGTTTATGTCGGTGTATCAGCTTCTGATGACTAGAATCCTTGAAATGTTAAAGAAGGAATTGCATTATAGTAACAATGAATTATTCCCGGTGTTCATTGCTGTTTCCAAAATATTCAATCTTGAATATCAACTCTGTACATCCTCGATGAATCATGCTCAGCAAGAGATGCTTGAGAGGAAGGAAGAAGAGGCGAAAAAAGACATCAAGGAATTTGTTGGAGGATTTGTCGGAAATTTAGCGGCTATGACAGAAGAAACAGGTGCATCTGTTGAACAAATTGTTATTCAGTCCAATCAAATTTCCGAGAATGCAAACACCAGCCTTGAAGCATCTGCTTATATGGAGACCCATTCCGAAGACGGAAGGACACAGCTTGATAAAGTAAAAGAAAATATGCTTGAGCTAAAATCGAATGTTGAGCAAATAACTTCCACCATCGATGGTCTTGAGAAAAATTCCAAAGAAATTGGAGAGATTGTTACAGTTATCACCAGTATTGCAGATCAAACGAACCTCCTGGCATTAAATGCTGCCATTGAAGCCGCAAGAGCTGGTGAGCATGGGAAGGGGTTTGCGGTTGTTGCTGAAGAAGTAAGAAAACTGGCTGAACAAACAAAGTTTTCTTCTGGAAGTGTTACCTCTTTAGTGGGTACGACAATTTCACAAATTTCAAATGTCATAGCCCAAATCAGTACCATTCATAAAGTGGTGGAAAGAGGAAATGAAGAAATTAATCATACAACACATGTATTTGAAAAAATTCTGGATGGCAGCATAGAAAGTAAACAACTTAGTCAAAATACCGAAAATGAAATACGTGTATTAACAGAGCTGCTAAATGAAATTAAGGGATCTGTTACAAAAATGGAAGACTCCGCAGAAGAACTGAGCCGCACCGTATCAAGTTTTTAATCGTCTATTTTTTATGGTAAGTCTATCTTATATCGCAGTATACTGCATATATAAGATAGACTTTTTTGATTTAGTACTTCTCTTAAAATGTGGTAATGTGGATTAGGAATGTTTTTTCTTGAAAGTTATTTTTGCCATGAATTATTGCTTTTCGTGCAGAAATTTAAGCGTACATTTAGTTAGCATCTATTCATCCGCATTCCAAACGAAATATTCTGTATTGTATATATTCTAAGATAACCAACAAATTTTATGAGAAGAGCCTTATGGTGGCATCAGGTAATAAATCGGTAACTAAATCAAACTTAACGGAAATAGAGGTAGTTGCATGTTTATAATAGGTGTTACCCAAAAGCTGCAAAAAGAACTGGATTTTACAATTGAAGATACCTTGTCAGACTCCTGTGAAGTATGACATATGAATTTATTTAAAATTGGCCGTTATAAATGCGTAGCTGCCATACATGATACAACTCTCTATAACATGGTAATTATAGGGGTTAAAAAGCCCGATTTTTTGCAATTTAATTCGTTAATAAGAGAGAATCTGAGAATAAATATGATTTCACAAGGCTTTACTGAGAAACAAGTTCAAAGGATATTGAGCATAAGTGAAGAAATGAAGTATACAAAGACTCATAATCGTAGAGCTCTTGGCTGCTTAAAAGATGTCATACAAACGGTGCAATTTCTTTATCCAGGTGAGAAAGAGATCATGAATGCTGATATTATGGAAATGAACCTGGATAACAATCATATTCCCTTTTCAAAACTTAAGCATTATCCAATCAAAGTGATGAATGAATATTTGGATCAGTTACTAGTGGACTAAATTAACTGATAAAATTCTTGTACAGAACTAGATATATAGGAGTTGTACGAATGAATGATCAATATTATGATGCTCTGCTGAATGTGAAAACGGGGGGAGAGCAAAAGGGTTTTAACCAATCATTGCACTATCACCGTTATGAGGCGACATCTTATAGTGCGCTTGAAACACTGTTTAACCAGTATGAACTAAAGAGTGATGACCAGATTGTGGACTTTGGCTGCGGAAAAGGAAGGCTGAATTTTTATGCCAATTATTTATTTGGTGTAAAAGCAATTGGTGTTGAAATGAATGAAAAGTATTATGCCCAGGCTTTGCGCAATTTGACTGACTATGCAAAAAGGAATAAAAGCAGTGCTGATAAGATTAACTTTTATTGCTGTCTGGCAGAGAAATATAAAGTATCTCCTTTGGATAATCGTTTTTACTTTTTCAACCCTTTTTCTATCCAGATCTTTATGAAAGTAGTTAAAAATATACTCCGCTCGCTAGAAGAAAATAAAAGGGATATAGAAGTGATATTATATTATGGATCAAGTGACTACATCTTCTTTTTGGAAAATCATCCATTGTTTAATCTGAAACAGCATGTTCCGCTTCCGGGGCTTTTTGAGCATAATTCAAATGAAGCCTTCTTTATATATAAACTTTCTTATTAATAAGAAGATAAATTGGTTGATATCTATGAAGTTCCCGCTAATTTTATTTGGTATCTAACGAAACGAAAATAAACGAATAAATTTTAGAAACAGCTATCCATCCTCTTAACTTTATGATAATATTCTTAAGTCGGATTGAACAAATATTATGAGAGATTACATTGCGAATAAGAAAATAACTTTTTGAAACTTTTTTGTTTAAAGTGTTGACTTTTTTGTCCAAAGGCATTAATATAGTTATTGTCGCTGATGCGAAAAAAGTTATTTTAAAAAAGTATTGACGACAAAGAAATAAAGTGTTAAGATAGTAAATGTCTTGAAAAAAGATATTGCGAAATAGTTCTTTGAAAACTAAACAAAACAGAAACGTCAACGTTAATTCTTTGTCTTATATGGACAACAACTTTAAGAGCTATATCAACTCTTTTTTGGAGAGTTTGATCCTGGCTCAGGACGAACGCTGGCGGCGTGCCTAATACATGCAAGTCGAGCGAATCAATTGGGAGCTTGCTCCCTTTTGGTTAGCGGCGGACGGGTGAGTAACACGTGGGTAATCTGCCTGTAAGACTGGGATAACTCCGGGAAACCGGGGCTAATACCGGATAACTTCTTCCTCCGCATGGGGGGGGTATTGAAAGATGGCTTCGGCTATCACTTACAGATGGACCCGCGGCGCATTAGCTAGTTGGTGAGGTAACGGCTCACCAAGGCAACGATGCGTAGCCGACCTGAGAGGGTGATCGGCCACACTGGGACTGAGACACGGCCCAGACTCCTACGGGAGGCAGCAGTAGGGAATCTTCCGCAATGGACGAAAGTCTGACGGAGCAACGCCGCGTGAGTGATGAAGGTTTTCGGATCGTAAAACTCTGTTGTTAGGGAAGAACAAGTACCGTTCGAATAGGGCGGTACCTTGACGGTACTCGT